>JAJZRQ010000059.1:0-4067 GCA_021802585.1 Chloroflexota bacterium | reverse complement strand
CGAGCACCGCGCTCAGGGTGCGCCACCGTGGCTGGCACCCGTCGCCGAGGGCCGGCCGAGCAGGTAGCCCTGGCCGAGGCTCACGCCGAGCTCGCGGAGCATGTCGAGCTCGCCCTGCCCCTCGATCCCCTCGGCGATGACCTCGCAGCGGGCCCGTTCCGCGAACTGGGAGAGGCCGGCGATCATCGCCTGGCGGGTGAGGTCGCGATCGACGTTCCGGACGAGGGTGAGGTCGATCTTCAGGAACCGCGGCTGGAGCTCGACGACGTGGCGGAGGCTGGCGAAGCCGGCGCCGGCGTCGTCGACGGCCAGCGTGACCCCCGGGCCGAGCGCGGCCGCGGCGCGGCGGATGGCGTCGTAGTCCGGGATCTCGACGTGCTCCGTCACCTCGAGGACGATCGGCCGGGTGCGGCCGGCGAGGACGCGCGCGAGCTCGGAGGTCGCGAGGATGACGTCGGGCGAGATGTTGAGGCTGAGCCAGCCGTCGCCCGGGAGCGCGGCCGAGGCCGCCAGCGCGGCCGCCATCGCCGCGAGCTCCAGGTCACGGCCCAGGCCCACGGCGCGCGCCTCGGCGATGACGCGGTCGGGCGGGGTGCCGTCGGCGAACCGGGTGAGCGCCTCGTACCCGACGGGCGGGCCGCCGGCGAGGGCGAGGATCGGCTGGAAGACCGGGCCGAACGCGTGGTCCGCGAGGATCCGCCGGATCCGGGCCCTCGCGACGTCGGCGCGGTGGCCCCCCTCGAGCTGGCGGCTGAGGAGCGCGCTCGCCGTGGCCGCGAACTCGCCGACGGCCGGCAGGTGCTCGATGAGGTGGCGGCCGAACTCGTCGTCGCTCGTTCCGGCGGCGATGACCCCGAGGAGGCCGTCCCCGTTGCGGATCGGCGCGTACGCCGCCGCCCGGATCCCGAGGCTCTCGATCGTCAGGCCGTACTGGCCGTCCTCGGGCCGGGGGTGCCAGGCCTCGGCCCATGGGCCCCGCATCGCCCGCTCGTAGAGGTACGCCGCCCGACTGGCGGGGATCGGCCGCCCGACGTCGACCGGGAGTCCCTCGGGCCCCGTGGCGGCGAGGGTCACCGCCCGCCCGGCCTCGGGGAAGTCGAAGATCGCCGCGGCGCTGACGCCCGGGACCGCCAGCAGCTCGCCGCAGATCTCGGCCGCGGTCTCCTCGGCCGTCGCGGCCGGCTGGAGGCGGGCGAGAGCCGCCGCGACCTGGGCGCGTTCCCGGAACTCGGCGGCGAGCGCCGATTCGGCGGCCCGCATCGCCGTGACGTCCCGCTTCACGCCGACGTAGCCCGTGATCGTGCCGTCGCCACTGCGGATCGGCGAGAGCGTCGCCTCCTCCTCGTAGAGCGAGCCGTCGCTCCGGCGGTTCACGAGCGTCCCGCTCCACGTCTGCCCCCGCGTCAGGCGGCGCCACATCGCCCGGTAGAAGTCGCGGGCCTGGACGCCGCTCTTGAGGATCCGCGGGTTCTGGCCGATGAGCCGGTCGGCGGAGTACCCCGAGGCCTGCTCGAACGCGGGGTTCACGTACTCGATCGCGCCGGAGGGATCGGTGATGACGACGGAGTCGGACGCGTGCTCCACGGCCGCCGCCAGGCGCTGGTGGCGGGCCTCGATCCGGCGGAGCTCCGTCACGTCGTCGAAGAAGCCGATGGCGCAGGGCACGCCATCGATCTCGGCCATCGAGCCCCGGATCCGGGCGAAGACGACCGTGCCGTCGCGGCGGAGGCAGGGCGCGGTGGCCACGTCGCCGCCCGCGGCGAACTTCGGGAGGAGCTCCGACATCGCGCCCGCCGGGTGGATGTCCCGGATCGTCATCCCGAGGAGCTCGTCGCGGGTGTACCCGAGGAAGTCGGTCGCCGCCCGGTTCGCCCACCGGAGGCGCATCGTCGCGAGCTCGGCGATGAGGATCGCCTCGTGGGTTCCCTCGAACACCGCCGCGTAGCGCTGCTCGGAGCGCGCGAGGGCAGCCTGGGCCCGGTGCTGCTCGGTGATGTCGGCGATCGTGCCGAGCATCCGGACCGGGCGCCGGTCGTCGCCGAACGTGAGCCCGCCGCGGCCGTGGACCCAGCGTTCCTCGCCCGTGTCGGCCCGGACGATCCGGTACTGGCGGTCGAACGGTCGGCCCCGCCCCACCACCTCGTCGGCGAAGTACGCGGTCATCGCGTCGCGGTCGTCGGGGTGGACGAGCGAGGCCCACCCGGCGACGGAGCGGTCGAACGCGGGGCCGATCCCGAAGAGGGCGTCGAGGCCAGCGGAGCTGGTCCATCGACCAGCCGTGATGTCGAGCGCGTACCAGCCGAGCCGCGCGACGGCCTCGATCTCCGCGAGCGGGGAGTCGTCCGCCGGGGCGGTGCTCCCGGGGGGCGGCGTGGCGGCGGGCGGCCGCGTCCCCCGCGGTGTCGTTGCCATGTCCGTGCACTTCCTGACCGAGCCGGGACGCCGAGCCTGCACGCCGAGCGGGCACCGTGGCGGTGCGGCGACCCGCATGATCGGACGGCCCCGGCGGGTCGCGCCATGGTACGAACGGGGCACGCGGCCGGCACGACTGGGCCGGGTGGGCCCCGCGGAGCCGGCCCCCGACAACCCGCCGGAAGCCCTATCGCGTGATCGACGGGTCGCCGACGCGGCCGAGGAAGAGGATCGCGCCCGTCGGGACGTCGCGGAGGGCGAAGAGGAACGGGCGGTCGGCCCGCACCGTGACCGGCTCGGGTGGATTCCCCATCGTCCGCAGGACGACGGCGGTCGCCGCGGCCGCCTCGGTCCCCTTCTCGTCGACGTCGATGTTCGCCTGGTGGATGACGTCCGAGATCGCGAGCTGCTCCGCCGTCGTGATCCCGCTGAAGTCGGCCCGGTCGTCGAAGGCAGAGGGCATGCCGAGCGCCGCGAGGACGTCGGCGAGCTGCGCCTTCGTCTCGATCGAGAACCGCGGCAGGGTGAGCGCGACCTCGGCGTCCGCGAGGGACGCCGTGATGGCCGCGAGCCGGTCGGCGGTGAGGGCCGCCTGGAAGGCCGCGAGGTCGGCGGGGACGATGATCGTCATCGCCAGTGAGCCCCCGACGTAGGGGATCTCGACGGCCTGCCAGCCGGGACCGCTCGCGTGGCGCATCGCCGCGGTCGTCGTCATGAGCGGCACCTCGACGGTCGAGCCGTCGGCCCGCGCGAACGGCCCCGGCGCCGTCGCGTCGGCGGGGAACGCCTCGAGCCAGGGCGCCTTCAGGTAGATCGCGTTCACGAGGGTGAGCCGGCTCAGCGGCGTGAGGATCCCGGGGACGAGGAGCTCGGGGATCCGTTCCTCCGTCTGCTCGTCGACCCAGGCGTTGATCGCCCTGCGGGCCGCCTCCGTGTCCGCGACGTAGTCGACGAGGCGGAGGCCGGCCCCGTACCGCGCGGCGAGGGCCTCGAGGTACGCCGGCTGGAGCGGCATCCCCTGCTGGGCGAAGGGCGCGTTCGCGATCCGGAGGGTCACCGCGAGGTCGTTCCCGGCCGCGTCCTCGAACGTGCCGCTCCGCGCGGCGAGGGCCGCGTCGAGGGCGTTGAGCCAGGCTGCGTGCTCGTCGCTCCCGAGGGCATGCATGACGGCGTCCATCTCGGTCGCCGTCTCGCCGCGGGAGCCGGCGCGGGCCATCCCGAGGGCGAGGGCGATGCTCGCCGGCGAGAGGACGACGTTCGGGCTCGCGGGGGCGATCACCCGGTAGAGGTCGAGGCCGAAGGCGGCGATCGCGGTGCCGGCCGCGGCCGCATCCCCGGGCGCGGCGGAGGCGCGAGGGACATCCGCCCGGGCGAGGGAAAGGTCGCCGGAGGTCGAGGGGCCGGCGCCGGTCGAGGGGCCGGCGCCGGTCGTGGCGCCCGGGCCGGTCGTGGCGCCCGGTCCGGTCGTGGCGCCCGGTCCGCAGGCGGCGAGGGCGACGACGAGCGACAGGAGGGCGGCGAGCTTCGTCTTCATGGCTCCCTGACGCCGCCCGGACCCGTCCGGTTGCGCCGGCCACGGCCACGCGGCCGACGTTCCTCGTCGCGGCTTCCCGACGACGGCGCCGACGGTCCCCGCGGCCGCCATCGGGGCGACC
>JAJZRQ010000058.1 GCA_021802585.1 Chloroflexota bacterium | reverse complement strand
CTTCAGCGGCGTCGACACCCGGACGTACGACGTCCCGGCCCTCCCCGCGGGGACGTACGGGTTCGTCTGCACCGTCCACCCGAACATGACCGGCACCCTCACGGTCAGGTAGGAGGAGCCCGATGGCCCTGCCGCCGGTCGGGGGTCCGGTCGGGCGGGGCGATCGCCGCCGCCCGGACGCGGACGCGGCCCGTTCCGGCGGCCCGCCGTAGAATGCGCGGCGCGATGCCCCACCGCCCCCCCGCTCCCCTCCGCCGTGCCGGCGCGCTCCTCGCCGCGGTCGCGATCCTCGTCGCGGCCTGCGGGGCCGGCGCGCCGTCCGCCGACCCGGGCGCGAGCGTCATCGTCATCGGCTCGCCGCTCATCGGGAAGGAGGCGCCCGCGCTTGCCGGGACGACCCTCGATGGCGCCCTGTTCGACCTCGCCGCCTACCGCGGCCGGCCGGTCCTCGTGAACTTCTGGGCCAGCTGGTGCGGACCCTGCCGCGAGGAGTTCCCGCTCCTCGAGGATGCTGCCCGACGGCATGCCGGATCGGGGCTCGTCATCGTCGGGGCGCTCTTCAAGGACGACCCGGACCCGGCCCGCGCGTTCGTCGCGGAGGAGCGCGCCACCTGGCCGACCGTCGCGGACCCCGACCGTTCGATCGGCGCCGCCTGGAAGGTCCTCGCGCCCCCGCAGACGTTCTTCGTCGACCCCGACGGCGTGATCCGGGAGGTCCAGGTCGGGCAGGTTCGCGACGCCGCGGAGCTCGACCGGCTGCTGGCGTCGATCCTCCCGTGACAGGGGCCCCCGCGACGCGCGCACCCGGGCCCGGGACCGTCCCGCCCCGCGCCCCGGCGGCCGCGACGGGGCGCGAGCCCGCGATCGCGATCGCCGGCCTCCGGAAGCGGTACGGCGAGCTGGCGGTGCTCGACGGCCTCGACCTCGAGGTCCCCCACGGCAGCCTCGTGGCGCTCCTCGGCCCCAACGGCGCGGGCAAGACGACGACGGTCGAGATCCTCGAGGGCTACCGGCGACCCGACGGCGGCCGCGTCCGGGTCCTGGGCCTCGATCCCCATCACGACGGGGCCGCCCTGCGACCGCGTGTGGGGGTCATGCTCCAGCAGGGCGGGATCACGCCGCAGGCCCGTCCCCGGGAGCTCGTCCGCCTCTATGCTCGGCTCTACGCCCATCCCGCCGACCCCGACGCGCTCCTCGAGCTGCTCGGCCTCGCTCCCGCGGCGACCCGTCGCTACAAGCTCCTCTCCGGCGGCGAGAAGCAGCGGCTCGCCTTCGCGCTCGCCCTCGCCGGGCGTCCCGAGCTGCTCGTGCTCGACGAGCCCACCGCCGGCATGGACCCCGCGGCGAAGGCGCAGGTCCGCCAGCTCATCGCCGACCTCCGCGCCGCCGGGCGGACGATCCTCCTCACGACCCACGAGCTGGCCGACGTCGAGCGCCTCGCCGACCACGTCGTCGTCATCGACCGAGGCCGCGTCCTCGCGGCCGGGACGCCCGCCGAGCTCGTCGCGGGCGCGGGCCTCGTCCTCCGCTTCCGCATCGCGACGCCCGCCGGGCGGGACGTCGCCCTCGACGCAGCCGACCTTGCGAGCCTCGCGACCACCCTGGGCGGCCCGATCGAGGCGGACGGCGCCGCCGGCCGCCATCGCCTCGCGGGCCGGGCGCCGGACCCGGCCACGGTCGCGGCCCTCGCCTCCTGGTGCGACGGGCGGGGACTGCTCCTCGCCGAGCTGCGGACGACCGGCGGGACGCTCGAGGAGCGCTTCCTCGAGCTCCTCGCCGAGCCGCCTGCGGACGGCGGTCCCGCGGGGGCGGACGCGGTTCCGCCGGGGCGCCGGGCGGGAGGACCCTCGTGACCGGCCGGGCCGGCGCCGATGTGCTCCGGGCGGGCGACGGGCGACCGGCCCGGGTCGCGACCCGCGTCATGGCAATGCTCGAGATGGAGCTCCGGCTCACCTCCCGGCGCCTCGAGAACCTCGTCGTCACGCTCGTGCTGCCGGCCGTCCTCCTCCTCTTCTTCGGCTCGGTCCCCGTCCTGCCCGACGCGGCGACCGCGATGCCCGGCGCGCGCCCGATCGACGGAGTGCTCCCGGCGATCCTCGCGACGGCGATCGTGGCGGCCGGCCTCGTGAACCTCGGGATCTCGACCGGCTTCGAGCGCTCCTACGGCGTCCTCAAGCGCCTCGGGGCGTCGCCGCTCACCCGGGGCCAGCTCCTCGTCGCCAAGGTCGGCACGATCGCCGTCGTGGAGGCCGTCCAGGCGGTCCTCCTCGTCGGGCTCGCGGTCGCCGTCTTCGGCTGGGGTCCCGGACCGGGCTGGAGCCCGGTCGCGGTCGGCGCGGCCCTCGTCCTCGGCACGGCCGCCTTCAGCGCCCTCGGCCTCCTCCTCGCCGGCACGCTCCGGGCCGAGGCGACGATGGCGCTCACGAACGCGCTCTTCCTCCTCGCCCTCCTCCTCGGCGGGCTGCTCGTCCCGGGGCACCAGCTCCCGGGCCTCCTCGGGGCGCTGGCGTCGCTCCTGCCGACCGCGGCCCTCGCCGACGCCCTGCGCGTCGGCCTCGGGGCGAGCACGGGCGACCTCGGCGGGCCGCTCTTCCTCCTCGCCGGCTGGGCGCTCGTGACGGCGGCGCTGACGGCCCGGACGTTCCGCTGGGAGTAGCCGCGCGGCGAGCCCGTCGCGGCGCCGCAGGTCGCCCCGCCCGGTCGACGCGCCGCGGCGCCCCCGGGCGCCCCGCCTCAGCGGGTGCGGGGGAAGCCGAGGTCGACCGTGCTCGATCCCGGGTCCGGCCAGCGCGAGGTCACGACCTTCGCGCGGGTGTAGAACTGGATCCCCTCGGGACCGTACATGTGGAGGTCACCGAAGAGGCTCCCCTTCCACCCGCCGAACGAGTAGTACGCGACCGGCACCGGGATCGGGACGTTGATCCCGACCATCCCGACGTGGACGTCGAACTGGAAGCGCCGGGCCGCCCCGCCGTCGCGGGTGAAGATCGCCGTCCCGTTGCCGTACGGGTTGTCGTTGATGAGGCGGAGCGCCTCGCCGTACGAATCGACGCGGACGACCGTGAGCACAGGGCCGAAGATCTCGTCGCGGTAGCAGTCCATCCCCGGCCCGACATGGTCGATGAGGCTCGGGCCGAGGAAGAAACCCTCGCTCGACCGGTGGAGCGGGTGGTCACGGCCGTCGGCGACGACGGTGGCGCCCTGGGCCGGGGCCGACGCGAGGTACGACGCGACCTTCTCCATGTGCTGCTGGGTGATGAGGGGCCCCATCTGCGCCTCCGGGTCGCTCCCCGGCCCCACCTTCACGCGCGGGATCCGCGCCCGGATCGCCGCCACGAGCGGGTCGGCGACGTCGCCCACCGCGACGATTGTCGCGATCGCCATGCAGCGCTCCCCGGAGCTCCCGTACCCCGCCGACACGGCGGCGTCGGCCGCCATCTCGACGTCGGCATCGGGGAGGACGAGCATGTGGTTCTTCGCCCCGCCAAGGGCCTGCACCCGCTTCCCGTTCCGGGTCCCGGTCTCGTAGACGTGGCGGGCGATCGGGGTGCTGCCGACGAAGCTCACGGCGGCGACGTCGGGGTGCTCGAGGAGGCGATCGACCGCGACCCGATCGCCCTGGACGACGTTGAAGACGCCGGCCGGGACGCCGGCCTCCGCGAGGAGCTCGGCGAGGAAGAGCGATGCCGACGGGTCCTTCTCCGACGGCTTGAGGACGAACGTGTTGCCGCAGGCGAGGGCGTTCCCGAACATCCACATCGGGACCATCGCCGGGAAGTTGAAGGGCGTGACGCCGGCCACGACGCCGAGCGGCTGGCGGAGCTGGTAGACGTCGATCCCGGTGCTCGCCTGCTCGCTGTAGCCGCCCTTGAGGAGGTTCGGCACGCCGCAGGCGAACTCGAGGTTCTCGAGCCCGCGGGCGATCTCGCCGAGCGCATCGGAGGGCACCTTCCCGTGCTCGGCCGTGAGGAGCGCGGCGAGCTCGCGCCGGTTCGCCTCGACGACGTTCCGGATCCGGAAGAGGATGTCGGTCCGCCGGCTGAGCGAGGTGGCACGCCAGGCAGGGAACGCCGCCGCGGCGGCCGCGACCGCTGCGTCGACCTCCTCGACGGAGGCGAAGTCGACGGTCCGGGCGACGCGGCCGGCGGCCGGATCGTAGACGGAGCCGGACCGGCCCGAGCTCCCCGGGACCCGCCGGCCGTCGATCCAGTGGACGACCCGCTCGAGGTGCGCCGGGGCGTGGGCGCCCGGCTCGGCGGCGTGGGTCATGCTGATCCCCTCCTCCGCAGGACGCTGCCCGGCGACCCGACCCGCCGGGGAACGGACAGGATACCCCGAACGGGGGCGGGAACCACCGACGGGGCGGCCGGCGTCCGGGGCCGCAAAGCAAGAACCCCGGCGGGCGGACCGGGGTTCCTGGCGTCGGCATGCGGCGTTGGTTGCGGGGAAGGGATTCGAACCCTTGACCTTCGGGTTATGAGCCCGACGAGCTGCCGCTGCTCCACCCCGCCCGGAGAGTATGGGCCCGCCGGGCCCGGGCCGTCAAACGCGGTCCACGCGTCCGGGCGTTCGGTCTCCGGCGCCCGGGCGGGAGGGCGCGTCGCCGCGCTACAGTGAGGGCCCTCGTCGGGCCGATGCGCCGCGAGCGAACCGGGAGCGCCTGCCGATGTCCTCCGACGACCTGTACCCCGCGGCCCTCGCCGCCCGGGCCCGCGCCTACGCGCCGTACTCCGGGTACCTCGTCGGCGCGTCCCTCCGCGACGAGACGGGGCGAGTCCACGCGGCCGCGAACGTCGAGAACGCGGCGTACCCGCAGAGCCAGTGCGCCGAGGCCTCGGCGATCGGGGTCATGATCGCCGCCGGCGGCCGGAAGATCGTCGAGGCGCTCGTCGTCGCCGACGAGCAGCCGGGGCTCCCCTCCCCGTGCGGCGCGTGCCGCCAGCGGCTCCGCGAGTTCATGGCCCTCGACGCCCCGATCCACCTCGCGGGGGCCGCCGGCGTCATCCGGACCGTGACCCTCGGCGACCTCCTGCCCCTGAGCTTCGGGCCCGAGCACCTCGGCCGGGAGGCCGTCCGATGACCCATCCGTCCGTGGATCCCGCCCGCCTCGCCGCCGACGTCCTCCGCGAGCACGCGCCGGGGTTCGCGCCGCGCCTCGGGATCGTCCTCGGGTCGGGGCTCGGCGGCCTCGCCGACGCCCTCGACGGGGCCGTCGCCGTGCCGTACGCGGAGATCCCCGGCTTCCCGACCTCCACCGTCGCCGGCCACGCGGGGCGGTTCGTCCTCGGGACGCTCGAGGGCGTGCCCGTCGCCTGCATGCAGGGCCGCTTCCACCTCTACGAGGGCCATCCGCCGGCCGTGATCAAGCTCCCCGTCCGGACGTTCGCGGCCCTCGGGGTGGAGGCGCTCCTCCTGACGAACGCGGCCGGGTCGCTCCGCCCCGAGGTCGGGCCGGGCCGCCTCATGATCATCGCCGACCACCTCAACTGGATGTGGACGAACCCCCTCGTCGGGCCGAACGACGACGCGTGGGGCGAGCGGTTCGTCGGCCTCGAGGACGCCTACGACCCGGGGCTCCGGGCGCGGCTCCGGGCGCTCGCGGCCGACCTCGGGATCCCGCTCGCCGAGGGCGTCTACTGCGCGCTCCTCGGCCCGCTCTTCGAGACCCCGGCCGAGATCCGCGCATACCGGGTCCTCGGCGCCGACGCCGTCGGGATGTCGACCGTGCCGGAGGTCATCGTCGCCCGCCACGCCGGGATCCCGGTCGCCGCGATCAGCGCGATCACGAACCTCGCCGTGGGACTCAGCGCGGAGCCGATCGACCACGAGCAGACGCTCCGGGGCGCGGCGCTCGCCGCATCCGACCTCACCCGGCTCGTCCGGGCGTTCGTCGCCTCGTTCGCCGCCGACGGCGACGGCGCGCCGCGCGCCGCGGCGTCGGGAGCCTGAGCCGTGCTCCCGCAGGAGGTCGTCCGCCACAAGCGCGACGGGCGCGTCCTCACCGACGAGGAGATCGCCTTCTTCGTCGCCGGGCTGACCGACGGGTCGATCGGCGAGGGCCAGGCCGCGGCGTTCGCGATGGCCGTCTTCTTCCGGGGGATGACCCGGGCCGAGGTCGTGGCGCTCACCCGAGCGATGCGCGACTCCGGCACGGTCCTCGACTGGTCCGCCGCGGACCTGCCCGGCCCCGCGCTCGACAAGCACTCGACGGGCGGCGTCGGCGACAAGGTCTCGCTCATGCTCGCCCCGATCGTCGCCGCCGGCGGCGGCGCCGTGCCGATGATCTCCGGGCGCGGCCTCGGGCATTCCGGGGGCACGCTCGACAAGATGGACGCGATCGCCGGCTACACGACGGCGCCGGACAACGCGACGTTCCGGCGCGTCGTCCGCGAGGTCGGCTGCGCGATCATCGGCCAGACCGCTGATCTCGCCCCCGCCGACCGGCGCCTCTACGCGATCCGGGACGTGACGGCGACGGTGGAGAGCATCCCCCTCATCACGTCGTCGATCCTCTCGAAGAAGCTGGCGGCCGGGCTCGCCGGCCTCGTCATGGACGTGAAGTCCGGGAGCGGGGCGTTCATGCGGACCGAGGAGGACGCCCGGGCGCTCGCCGATTCCGTCGTCACCGTCGCGAACGGCGCCGGCTGCCGCACGACCGCGCTCGTCACGGACATGAACGAGGTCCTCGGGACGACGGCGGGCAACGCCGTGGAGGTCCGCGAGGCGATCGCCTACCTGGCCGGCGAGGGCGGGCCGGGGGCCGGCGGCGGCCGCGAGCCGCGCCAGCACGAGGTGACGATGGCGCTGTCCGCCGAGCTGCTTGTCACCGGCGGGCTCTTCGCGACCGTCGCGGACGCCCGCGCCGCCTGCGAGCGGGCGCTCGCGTCGGGCGAGGCCGCCGAGCGGTTCGCCCGCATGGTGACCGCGCTGGGCGGCCCGGCCGACCTCCTCGAGCGCCCCGACGCCTACCTGCCGCTCCCCGCGGTGACGGTGCCGGTGCTCCCGGCGCGCGCGGGGTTCGTGGCCGCGGAGGACGCGCGAGCCATCGGCCTGGCGATCGTGGGGATGGGCGGCGGACGGGTGCGGGCGGACCAGCGGATCGACCATGCCGTCGGCTTCACGGGCGTGGCACCCATCGGGGCCGCGGTCGGGCCGGAGCGCCCGCTCTGCCTCGTCCATGCGCGGACGGCGGCGCAGGCGGAGGCCGCCGCCGCCGAGTTCCGGGCCGCGGTCACGATCGCCGACCGGCCGCCGGCGGCGACGCCCGTGATCCTCGGGCGGGTCGCCGGCTAGCAGCCGCTCAGCCGGCCCGCGCCTCGACCACCCGCGGGCCCCCCGGCCACAGCGCCGTCGTGGCGCCCCATGCGGCGAGCGCAAGGCCCGCGGCGAACACCGGCCACGGGAAGTCGGTCGGGATCCCCCCGTCGAGGACGAGCGGCCCGTTCCAGCAGAACGCGAGGATGACGATCGCCCCGCCGACGATGCCCGCCGCCACCTGGGGCCGCCCCGCGCGCACGGGCGCCCCGGCGCGGAGGCGCGCCGCGGCCGCGAGCCCGAGGCCGACGAGCGCGAGGCTCACGGCGACCGGCGACCAGACCGGGCCGGCCCACGGGACCGGGATGAGGAACAGGAGATCCCACGTCCCCGGCGACGACGGCCACCCGACGAAGACCCACAGCCAGGCGTAGTAGAGGATGTCCCACGTCCCGAACGCCACCGCGGTCCAGGCAAGCCGCTCGAGGGCGCTCCGCCCCGCGAGCCAGCCGACGGCCGCGAGCATGACGAGCGTCGCCGCCTCGCGGCCGACCTCGATCGTCGCGAGATCACCCATGACGCCCGCCTCGCGGACCGGGAAGAGCACCCCCGTCTCGATCCCGAGGGCGCGCTGGAGGTAGACGACGACCGCAGCCTCGAGGAACGCCATCGCGACGCCATCGACGACGACCGCGGTCGCGGTCGCGAGGAAGCCGGCGCCGCGGGTGGCGCGGTCGTGCCCGGCGGGGGCCTGATGCGGCGGAGGGCCTGGCATGGCGCCAGTATCGACGCCCGGGCACGGGCCCGCGTGGCGCGGGCCGGCGTCGCGCGGGCCGGCGGTCAGCCGGCGCGCCCCACGTCAGTCGCGATCGGCGTCGCCCGCCCCGCCGCCGGTCACCTCGTCGACGATCCCGACGATGACCGTACGGATCGGGGCCCCGGGCGCGGCGAGGATCTGGCGGGCCGAGTTCCCCTCGTCGAGGAGCAGGACCATCTCGCCCGCCCCGGCCCCCACCGCGTCGACGGCGATCATCGAGCCGCCGGCCGGCGCACCGGACGGGTCGAGGAGGTCGCAGAGCAGGAGCGTCCGCTCGTCGAACGCCGGGCTGTTGATCGTCGAGACGACGGTCCCGACGACGCGGGCGAGCTTCACGACGGAGCCCTCCCGCGGGTCCCGCGCCGCGCCAGCGGCGTCGGCCCGGACGCCGGAGGCCCGCCGGCCGGCTCGCCGGGCGCGGGAGGCGGAGACGGCCGCGGCGCGGCCGGATCGTCACCCGCGAGCGTCCGGACGGCGTCGACGATCCCGACGATCGCGTGGTCCACGGGGACGAAGGGGTCCGGCATCGCCTGGGCAGCCTCGCGGGCGGCGACGACGTAGACGAGCTCCCCGGGGCCGGCCATGTGGACCGCGTCGGCCGCGACGACCTGGCCCCCGACCGGGCGGAGCGCGCGGTCGAGCGGCTGGACGACGAGGAGCTTCACCCCGGTCAGCCCCGGGACCTTCACCGTCGCGACGACGGTGCCGACGACGCGACCCAGCTGCATCGGCCTACCCTCGGATCCGCGCGGCGAACCGGGCGTCGGCGGCGAGGTTCCCCGCCATCTCCGCGTGGAGCTGGGGGATCACCCGCCGGACCAGCCCGGGGGAGCCGGCGACCCGGTCGCCCCCGATCTCCACCGCGGCCTCGACCTCGGCGACCGGCCCGTCGAAGAGGAGGTAGCCCTTGCCGCCGAGGTCGTCGGCGAGGCGCAGCTCGAGGAGGCGGACCCGGGCGCCCTTGAGGCCCGCGTCGGCGGCCTCGATGGCGGCGGCCACGGTCGCGGTCTCGATGACCCCGAGCGCCTCCCCGGCGGCAATGCCCCGGGCACCGCGCATCGCGGCGACGACATCGGGGTGGACGCTCGGCAGGAAGACGACGTCCCGGACGGCCGCGGCCCCGACCTCGCGGCCGGCCGCGAGGGCCTCCTCCACGTCGCCGACCGCCCCGCCGACGAGGACGAGGTACTTCCCGGGGTGGACGGTCCCGGCGCGGAGGACCTCGATCGGCGCCCGCTTCGCCATCGCGTCGCCGGCCTCGATGCCGGCCGCGATCGAGTCGAGCTCGAGGAGCGCCAGCGCCGGTTCGACCGCCGGCGGGGCCGCGGTCGTGGGCGCCGGAGCGGCGGCGGGGGCGGCGGGGGCCGGGCGGGGGGGCATCAGACGATCCGGAGGGCGCCGACGACGGTGATCCGCCGCTCGCGGGAGAACGTCCGCGGCCGCGTGAGGCCGTCCCCCGACGGGCTGGCGATCGAGAAGGACGTGAACCCCTCGCCCCCCTCGCCGAGGCCGGCGTAGTTCGGGCCGTTCGTGACGAAGATCGAGCAGTTCATCGCGCGGGCCATCTTCGTGATCGTCTCGACGTTCGTGGAGTGGATCGACGCCGTGTGGCGGAACCCGTGCTCCATCCGGACCGCGAGGTCGATCGCCTGCTCCACCGTCCCCACCCGGACGACCGGGAGGACCGGCATCATCTGCTCGGTCCAGGCGAGGCTGTGGTCGCGGGGGACGTCGGCGACGAGGAGGCGCGGCGCGGGCTCCGCCTGGACGCCGATCTCGGCGAGGATCCTTGCCGCGTCCTGGCCGATCCAGGCCGGGTTCATGACCCCCGGCTTCGACGGCTGGCCGAGCTCCCGGAAGATCACCCGCTCGAGGCGCCGGAGCTCGTGCTCCTTCAGCAGGTAGGCCCCGTGCTGCGACATCGCCCGGAGGAGGCGGTCGGCGACCGAGTCGACGACGAGGACGACCTTCTCGTCGATGCAGACGAGGTTGTTGTCGAACGAGGCGCCGCGGACGATGTCGCGTCCGGCCCGCTCCACGTCGGCGGTCTGGTCGACGACGGCCGGCGGGTTGCCCGGCCCGGCCGTGATCGCCCGCTTGTCGGTCTTCAGCGCCTCGCGGACGACGGCGGGACCACCGGTCACGAGGAGGACCCGGACGCCGGGGTGGCTCATGAGCGCCCGGGCGGTCTCGATCGTCGGCGTCGCCGCCGCGGCGACGAGGTCGGGCGGGCCCCCGGCGGCGACGATCGCCCGGTTGATGAGCCGGATCGTCTCGGCGGAGCAGCGTCTCGCGCTGGGGTGGGCGTTGAAGACGACGGCGTTCCCCGCCGAGACGATGCTGATCGTGTTGTTGATGATCGTCGAGGTCGGATTCGTCACCGGGGTGATCGCCCCGACGACGCCGAACGGGGCGAACTCGGTGACCATCATCCCGGCGTCGCCGCTCACGGCCTGGACCTCGAGGTCCTCGGGCCCGGGCGCCTTCGACGCCACGAGGCGGTTCTTCACGACCTTGTCCTCGACCCGCCCGATATGGGTCTCCTGGTGCGCCATCCGGGCGAGGTGCTCGGCGTGGTCGAGCATCGTCCGGCGCACCGCGTCGATGATGACCGTGCGCGCGGCGAGGCCCTGGGCCCCGAACGCTGCGAAGGCGCGCGTCGCCGCGGCCACCGCGTCGTCGATCGTGGCGTGGATGCCGTCGCCGAGCTCCGCCGCGGCCGCCGCGGAGAGCTCCGCCTCGGCCCGCAGCCCGACGCCGGGCCGCGCGTCGCCCGCCGCGGCGACCCGCCGGCGGACGCGCTCGATGATCTCCTGGATCTCGCGCTCGTCGAGCTCGCTCATCGTCTTCGCCCGCTACTTGCGGTAGACCTCCCGGCCACCGATCTCCCACTCGTCGACGATCGCCATGATCACCGCGTCGCAGGGCCGGTCCCTCGTCGTCTCGGTGTTCCGCGCCGAGCTGCCCGTCGCGTACAGGACGACCTCGCCGACCCCGGCGCCGACCGCGTCAGCGGCGACGACGTAGCCGCCGGCCTCCCGGTTCTCGGCATCGAGCTGGCGCACGACGAGGAGCTTCCAGCCCTCGATGAGCGGCTCTTTGCGGCTCGCGACCACCGTCCCGGTCACTCGTCCGAGGAGCATGTTCCACCGCCTCTGGGGGGAGCGGCGCGCCGGCGCCCCGCTGGCACGCCCGTCCCGGTCTCCCGGCGCCCCGGCGGGCCAGCGACCCGCCGGTGGCCGTGGCGCGTCCTAGCCCTGGCCCGTCTCGGCCTTCGCCTCGTCGAGCCGCCCGAGCGGCAGGACGAGGTCGACGTTCACGTGCGGCCGGGCGATGACATGGCTGGCGACGACCTCGCCGACCTTCGCGGCGTTCCGCACGCCGGCCTCGACCGCCGCCTTCACGGCCGCGACGTCGCCGCGGACGACCGCCGTGACGTAGCCGCCGCCGGTCTTCTCGTAGCTCACGAGCTCGACCTTCGCCGCCTTCACCATCGCGTCGGCGGCCTCGACCATTGCCGCGAACCCGCGGGCCTCGATCATCCCGAGCGCTTCTGCCATCGATCCGTTCTCCTTCTTCCCCTGGCTCGTCTGCTGTCGGCGCGCCGCGGCCCGCCGGTCTCCGATCCTCCGTGCCGCCCCCGGCGGCCCGCCGTCAGGCCTTCGCCTCGCGCCCCGCGAGGCCCTCGATCGCCGCGAGGGCGGCCCGCCAGCCGACGTCGATGTCCCGCTCCTCGCCGCCGAGGTAGATCCGGCCCATCGAGCCGAACGCCCGGACCTCGAGGATGTTGATGTGGGCCGCCTTCTCCGCCTCGTTCGCGGCGAGTGCCGCGTACGCCGCGGGCTCGAGCTCGAGGACGTAGAGGGTCTGGCCGGGGATGAGCATCTGCCCGTGGCGCGTCCGGTTGATGAGCTGCGCCTGGTGGTCGTCGATCCGGCGGATGATCTGGCTGGAGAGGATCCGGGGCTTGATCCGGTCGGTCTCGGCGAGCCCGATCTCGGCGAGGATCGCCGCGCCCGCCGCGCGGACCTCGGCCTGCGACGGCGAGTGGATCTCGAGCATCCCGTAGTAGCGCTCGATGATCTGCATCCCCGGCTTCACCGACGTCGACTTGAGGGCGATGTCGGTGAGGCGGTTGATCTCGATGCCCGGCGAGACCTCGATCGAGAGCGAGGCGTCGCCGGCGAGGGGCAGGAAGCCCTGGGCCACCGTCCCGAGGAAGGCCGCGTACTGGGCCTGGAGGCTGTCGAGGAAGACGTACGCCCGGAGGTCAATACTGCCCATGCGCGCCCTTCTCTCCCGTGACGATCTTCACGCCGGCGGAGGCCCCGATCCGGGTCGCGCCGGCGGCGATCATGTCCTGCACGTCCTCGGCGGTGCGGATCCCGCCGGCCGCCTTGACGCCCATCCGCGGGCCGACCGTCTCGCGCATGAGGGCGACGTCGAAGACGGTCGCCCCGCCCTTCGCGTAGCCGGTCGACGTCTTCACGAAGTCCGCCTTCGCCTGCTTCGCGAGCTGGCAGGCGACGACCTTCTCCTCGTCGGTGAGGAGGGCGGTCTCGATGATCACCTTGTTTGCGGCGCCGGCCTCCCGGCAGGCGTCCGAGACGCGGGCGATGTCCTCCCGGACGAGGTCGTGCATCCCGCTCTTGAGGGCCCCGATGTTGATCACCATGTCGATCTCGCGAGCTCCGTCGCGGATCGCGCGCCGGGCCTCGTACGCCTTGACGTCGGTGGGCGTCGCCCCGAACGGGAAGCCGACGACGCTCGCGACCGCGACGTCGGTGCCGCGAAGGGTGTCCGCCGCACGCCGGACCCACGTCGGGTTGACGCAGACGGCGGCGAAACGGTGCTCGGCCGCCTCGGCGCAGAGCCGGTCGATCTCGGCGGCGGTCGCCTCCGGCTTGAGGAGCGTGTGGTCGATGTAGCGGGCGAGGTCGCCCGGGACGTCGGCCGCCGCGCCGTGGTACTCGACGCGCGAGGCGCCGCTCGCGACGACCTCGCGGACCTTCGTCGCGCACTGGGCCGCGCAGCCGCGGACGCACGACGCGCACGGGTCGGCGCCCCCCGGCGGCCCGGCGACGCCGAGCGCGGCGAGCACCTCCTTCGTGATCGCCTCCACGAGGTCGTTCCGCTGCGCGATCGTGTCGGTCATCCTGGTCGGCCCTCGACGGCTGGCCGCCCGTGGCGGCGTTCGATGTCCGTGATCTTCTCGACCCGGGCCGCGTGGCGCCCCGGCGCCCACTCCGTCCCGAGCCAGGCCCGCACGATCTCGATCGCGAGGCCCTCGCCGAGGAACCGCGCGCCGAGCGTGAGGACGTTGGCGTGGTTGTGCTCGCGGCTGTTGCGCGCCGACGAGAGGTCGTGGCAGTTCGCGGCGCGGATCCCGGGCACCTTGTTGGCGACGATCGCCGACCCGATCCCGGCGCCGTCGAGGACGATCCCCCAGCGACACGTGCCCTCGGCGACGAGGCGCGCCACCGCCTCCGCGATGTCGGGGTAGTCGACGGCCTCCGGCCCGTGCGTGCCGCAGTCGTGGACGGCGTACCCGGCGTCCCCCAGCACCCGGCCGATCCGGTCCTTCAGCTCCCAGGCACCATGGTCGGCGCCGATCGCGATCGCCACTCCTCCCGGCGA
>JAJZRQ010000057.1 GCA_021802585.1 Chloroflexota bacterium | reverse complement strand
GAGGATCGGGCCCGGCCGCGCCGCCGCGTACCATCAGGGCGTGCCGCAGCTGCCCTCCCCTCCCCGCCCCCGCCTGCCCGCCGGCGCGCGCCTCGCGATCGACGAATGGCGGGCGTTCGGCGACCCGCGCTACCGGCCATACCAGGGCATCGGGGTCGGGTCGGCGGCGGTCGTCGCCCTCGCCGGCGACGCGCTCACGATCCCGCTCCTCCTCGCGCTCGGCGCCCCGGCAGCCCTCGCGACGGTCATCGGCGTCCTGCCGTTCACGTTCTCGGCCGCCCAGCTCCTCGTCCCGTCGCTCCTCCGCCGGACGGACGGGAACCTCCATCTCGTCACCCTCGCGATCCTCGTCGTCGGCGAGACCCGCGGGTTCGTCCTCGCCGCGACCGTCCTCCTCCACGTGGCGGGGGCTGCGCCGGCCGGCGTCGCGATCGCGGGGATCGCGGCGGTCATGTCCCTCGGGGGAGCCGCGAGCGCGATCGGCGGCGCCAACCTCCTCGCCTGGTACGGGGCGATCCTCCCGGAGCCGGAGCGGCGGTTCGTCGCCCCGCGGGTCATGGGGATCACGCAGGGACTCGGGGCGGCGCTCCTCCTGCCGGTCGCGCTCGGCGTCCAGGCGGGGCTCGGGACGATCGGCCTCGCGGTCTACGCGGCGGTCTTCACGGCCTCGGGCCTCGCCGGCATCGGCGAGCTCGCGGCGATCGTCCGCCTGCGGCGGCCCGGCCGGGTCCGCGTCGCGCGGCGCGGCGAGCGGGCTCCCCTCTCCGCGGAGACCCGCAGCTTCATCCGGATCGTGACGCTCGCCGCGGCGGGGGCCGGCTTCGGGCCGTACCTCTCGATCTACGCGATGAGCGTCCTCGGCGAGCCGGCCGGCTTCGCGATCCTCCTGTCGGCCGTCTCCGCGGCAGCCTCGCTCGGCGCGGCGACCGTCGTCGGCGGGCTCCTCAACCGCGGGTCGTCGTCGCGGACCCTCCGCCTCTCGTTCGTCCTCCGCGGCGGCGGGCTCCTCCTGGCGCTCCTCGCGTTCCCCGGCAACCCGCTCGCCTGGCTCGTCCTCCTCGTCGTGGCGGCGGTCGTGTCGGCCGGCGCGTCGACCGGCACGCTGGCGGCGAACGAGCGCCTCCTCCGCCTGACCGGCGGCGTTGACCTCATCGCCGCCCAGAGCCGCTACGTGGCCGGGACGGCCGCCGGGCTGACCGTCGGCCAGACGGGGTCCGCCAGCGTCCTCGCGCTCTTCCCCGTCGCCTTCCCGACGTTCGCGGTCCTCATCGTCGGCTCGGGGCTCGCCCGCCTCGCCCTCGTCCCGCGGGTCGAGGTTTCGGCGACCTGGTCGACGGCGACGGCGGCCTTCGACGTCGCCGAGCTTCGCCGCGCGGGGCAGAGCGCGACCGGCGCCGGGCCCGCCGACGACCGCGGCGGCGATCCAGCCTGACGCCTACACGACCCCCAGGAGCCGGGCGAGGATCCCGCCGATCCCGATCGCGAGCCCGAGCGTGGCGGCCGAGATTGCCCCCGCCGTCCGCCAGCCGAGCTCCCCGCCGAGCGCGGCGAGCGTCGCGGCGCAGGGGATCGAGACCGAGGTGACGACCGCGTAGACGAAGAGCTGGGCCGGCGTCATGAGGTCGCCGAGGCTCCCCCCGGCGGCCGCCGCCGCGGCCGTCCCCGCCGCGAGGACGAGGAGGAGCTGGAGGGCGAGCTCCTTGCGCAGGAACGCGAAGGCGAGGGCGAGGCCGGCGACGGACGGCAGCCCGAGCCAGCCGACGACCACCGGGTCGAGGATCGTCGTCGCCGGCCAGACGAGGCCGGTCTCGTACGCCAGCCCGAGGGCGATCGAGCCGGCGATCATGACGGGCGCCGCGGTCCGGAGGAAGCCGCGGAAGCGGGCCCCCGCCTTCGCCGCGACCTGCCGGGCCAGCGGCCGCCGGAGGGGCGCGAGCTCGAGGACGAGGGCCGACTGGCGGCCGGGGAGGATCGCGTTCGCGGCGATCCCGGCCGCGAGGGTCACCCCGACGATGACCGCGAACGCCGCCGCCGTGGGCCCGGGACCCGCGAATGGCATGAGCGCCGCGACGACGACCGCCGACCGCGCCGAGCAGGGCACGAGGGTCACGAGGAACGAGGCGAGGACCCGCTCGCGCCGCGTCGCGAGGACCCGCGTCCCGTAGATCGCCGGCACGTTGCAGCCCGTCGCGGCGAGGAGCGGGATCGCGGTCCGTCCGGAGAGCCCGAGGCCCGCGAGGAGCCGGTCCGTGAGGACGGCGAGGCTCGTGAGGTACCCGGAATCCTCGAGGGCCGCGACGAGGAGGTAGAAGAGGAGGACGTACGGGATCCCGATCGTCAGGAGGCCGAGGATCCCCGAGTCGAGGCCCCAGAGGAGGGCCGCCGCCAGCTGCGGGACGGGGACGAGGGCCCGGACGGCGGCCTCGATCGCCGGCGAGGCGAGCGCCGCCCACGCCGCCGCGAGGACGCCGGCGAAGGCCGCCCCGACGACGCTCACGAGGGCGAAGGTGAGGGCGAGGACGCCGGCGAGGAGGACGAGGCCCGGCCAGGGGCGGACGCTCCACCCGGCGAGGCGGTCGGCGAGCGGCCGGCGCCGCGCCCCGAGGGCCTCGACCTCCGCCGCCCACCGCGCGGCCACGGCGCGGCGGTAGGGCTCGACGAGGTCGGGATGGAGGAGGGTGGCGGCGCCGCGCGGGGAGATCGCGCCCGCGGCGACGAGGCCGCCGAGCCCCGTCGGGTCGCGGGCCGCCGCTCCGAGGGCGCGGCTCGTCGGGAGCTCCGCGGCGGTCGCGGCGAGGGCTCGCTCCACCTCGGGCGGGTAGCGGTCCGCGGGCACGAGGGCGCGCGGCGAGTGCGTGCCGGCGCGGACGCCGCGCCGGCGGCGCGCGCGCGCGACGGCGAGGGCAACGACGCCGCCAACGCCCCGACCCGTCCGCGCGACCGTGGGGCGGACCGGGACGGCGAGGAGCTGGGCGAGCCGCCCGGCGTCGACCGCAACCCCGTGCGCGGCGGCCTCGTCCGCGAGGTTCAGGGCGACGACGACCGGCAGGCCGAGGTCCCGGCAGGCGACGACGAGCGGGAGGTGGCGCGCCACGTCGCCGGCGTCGGCCACGACGAGGATCGCGTCCGGGACGGTGGCGAGGAGCGCGTCCCAGAAGGGCGGGCCGGCGACCGGGCGGTCGGCGAGCGAGCCGGTCCCCGGCAGGTCGACGAGGAGCGCCCGGCCGGCGCGCGTCCGGACCTCGCGCGCCTCGCGACCGACGGTCGTCCCGGGGGCGTTCGTCGTCTCGACGAACCGGCCGCTCGCCCGGGCGAGGAACGTCGACTTCCCGACGTTCGGCCGCCCGACGAGCGCGACGACGGGGAGGCCGGCCGGGTCGTGCCCGCGGGGGCTCCCGCCCGGGTCCGCGGCGCCGCGCGGACGGAGCAGCGACGTGTTCCCGGGCGCATCCGCGGGGGGCGGGAGGTGGCAGCCGGTCACGCCGGCGCACCCGGCTCGACGAGGATCGCGGCCGCGACCCGCCGGGCGAGGGCCAGGCGGGCGCGCCCGAGGCGGACGACGACCGGCCCGCCGAGGGGGAGGCGGGCCTCGACGACGACCGCGTCCCCGCGGTGGAGCCCCTCCGCCGCGAGGCGGGCCGCGTCGGCGGGCGGGACGTCGACGACGCGGGCGGCAACGCCCGGCTCCAGGGCGGCCAGCGGGAGGGGCGGGGACGCGTCCACGCCGTGATTCCACATGCCGCGCGCGCCGGGCGTGGAGTGCGGAATGGCCTCCCGCGACGGGAAGAAGGTCACCTTGCTTGCGATAGTCAAGGATCCCTGAGTCCGACACGCAAGGCTGCATGTGCCAAGCCGACGGTGCCCGCTGCGTCCCGCTGCGTCCCATTGCGTCCCATTGCGTCCCGCCGGCGGCGCTGCTAGACTGAACAGGCGCTCGCGGCTGATCAATTGATCACCCGGGCCCTCCCAGCGACGAGACGTGGAGCCGGCTTCGGCCTCCCGCCCGAAGTCCTCCGCGACCCCCGGAGCAGGCATGGGTCCTGACGACCTGAGCTCCGAAGACTTCGAACGGCTCGCCCGGATCGCCCATCGCTACTACGTCGACGGGCGTACCCAGGAGGAGATCGCGCGCGAGTTCGGCCAGTCGCGGCCGAAGGTGCAGCGCCTCCTCGAACGGGCCCGCTGGGCCGGCGTCGTCGACATCCGGGTGGCCTCCCCGCCGGGCCTCAACCTCGAGCTCGAGACCCGACTCCGCGACGAGTTCGGCCTCGCCGACGCGATCGTCGCGCCGCGGCGCGACGACCCCCAGTCGCAGCGCGAGGCGGTCGCCCGGAGCGCCGCCCAGTTCCTCGAGCGTCGCCTCCGCGACGGGTCCGTCGTCGCCGTCGGCCACGGCCGTGACACGGCCGAGGTCCCCCGCTTCTTCCGCCCGCGGCGGCGCGTCGACGCCCTGTTCGTCAGCGCGATGGGGGGCTCGCCGCGGGTCGACACCCCGACGAACCCGAACGAGATCTGCCGCTCGCTCGCCGACGCCTGCGGCGGCCGCTCGCAGAGCCTCTACGCCCCGGCGTACGTCGAGAGCGTCGAGGTCCGCGACCGGCTCCTCGAGCAGGACGCCGTCGCCCACACCCTCGACGCGGCGGCGCGGGCCGACATGGCGCTCGTCGGGATCGGGGGCGTGAACGACGACTGCACGATGGCCCGGAGCGGCTGCCTCCTCCCCGCCGAGATCGAGCGCCTCCGCCGCCAGGGCGCGGTCGGCGACGTCGTCGGCAACTACGTCGACGTCGACGGCCGGCTCATCGCGTCGCCCCACCAGGAACGGCTCGTCGCCCTCTCGATCGAGAGCCTCCACGCCGTCCCCCTCGTCGTCGCCGTCGCGAGCGAGGCCGAGAAGCCGCTCGCGATCCTCGGCGTCCTCCGCGCCGGCGTCATCGACGTCCTCGTCGTGGACGAGGGCAACGCGAACGCCGTCCTCGACCGCGCCGGCAGCGACGGGGCGCCAGCGCCCACGGCCGCCGGCCGCGGCCCGATGGCCAGGAGGAGGTGATCGCCCCGGGGGAACCGCGCCGCCCGGCCCGGGACCGCCGGCCGGGCGCCCATCCGTACGTTCGAGTCCCAGCGGATCGCGTCCTGCAGGAAGGAGGTGTCGCGTGCCGGTCGTGCCGACCCGGGAGATCATCGCCCGGGCATTCAGGGAGCGGTACGGCGTGGCGGCGATCAACGTGGTCAACGACCTCACGATGGAGGCCGTCCTCGCCGCCGCCGAGGAGCTCCGGGCGCCGGTCATCGTCCAGACCTCGGTGAAGCACGTGAAGATGACCGGGATCGACGCCATGTACGCGATGTGGGTCGAGTACGCGAAGGCCGTCTCCGTCCCGGTCGCCCTCCATCTCGACCACTGCCCCGAGCGGGACGTCATCAGCGCCTGCCTCGCGAAGGGCTGGAACTCGGTCCTCTTCGACGCCAGCAAGCTGTCCGTCGAGGAGAACAAGCGCCAGTGCATCGAGGTCGTCGCCGAGGCGCGGCGCCATGGCGCCGACGTCGAAGGCGAGATCGAAGGATTCAAGCGCACCGAGGAGATGACCGGCGACGAGGCGGAGCACGTCCAGAGGCTCGAGACCGTCGTCGACTTCATCGCGGCGACGGGGGTCGACATCTTCGCCCCCGCGATCGGCAACGCCCACGGGACGTACAAGACGACGCCCCACCTCGACTCGCAGCGGGTCACCGACATCGTCGAGGCGACGGGCACGCCCGTCGCCCTCCACGGCGGCACGGGCATGACCCCCGAGCAGTTCAGCGACCTCATCGGCCGCGGCTGCGCCAAGGTGAACATCAGCACGGCCCTGAAGATCGCGTTCATGACGTCGGGCTTCGACTTCATGACCGAGCATCCCGGCGACTACGACCCGCCGAAGATCTTCGCGGCCCAGCGGACCGCCGTCATGGAGATGGCGAAGCACCACATCCGGCTCTTCGGAAGCGAAGGAAAGGCCTGGACGTGAGCGCGCTCGTCTTCGACTGCGACGGGGTCCTCGCCGACACGGAGCGGTACGGCCACCTGCCGGCCTTCAATCAGACGTTCGTCGAGTTCGGCCTCCCGGTCCAGTGGTCCGTCGAGGAGTACGGCCGGCGGCTGAAGATCGGGGGCGGCAAGGAGCGGATGGCGAGCCTCCTCACCCCGGAGTTCGTGGCGGCCGCGGGCCTCCCCACCGACCCCGAGGCCCAGGCCGCCGAGATCGCGACGTGGCACAAGCGGAAGACAGCCCTCTACACGGAGATGGTCGCCGCGGGCAGGCTCCCGCCCCGCCCCGGGATCCGCCGGGTCATCACCGCGGCCCAGGACGCCGGCTGGAAGCTCGGCGTGGCGTCCACCTCGGCCGAGGCATCCGTCCACGCCATCCTCGAGTACGCGGTCGGGGCCGAGCGCGCCGCCCGCTTCGACGTCTTCCTCGCCGGCGACTGCGTCCCGAAGAAGAAGCCGGCCCCGGACATCTACCTCCTCGCCCTCGAGCAGATCGGCGTCCCCGCGGCCGAGGTCCTCGTGGTCGAGGACTCGCGCAACGGCCTCGAGGCGGCGGAAGCCGCCGGCCTGCGCTGTCTCGTCACGGTCAACGGGTACACGGAGAAGGAGGACTTCAGCGAGGCCGTTCTCGTCGTCTCGTCCCTCGGGGACCCGGACGGGGAGCCGACGACCGTCATCGCCAACCGCTCGGCCGCGCGGCCCGGCGCGTACGTGACGCTCGCCGACCTCGAGGCCTGCCTCGCCCCGTAGCCCCGTCCCGACGGCCCCGGTCAGCACAAAGGAGGTCCGGATGACACAGGCGTCGTTCGACGACGTCGACCTCGTCATCACGACGATGGCCAGGACGATCGTCGACAACGCGGACTACTTCGCCCACCTCGACTCGATCGTCGGGGACGGCGACTTCGGCTACTCGCTGCGGAACGGGTTCGAGGTCGTCGCCGCCGACTACGACACGTTCGACAAGTCGAGCGTGGGCGCCGTGCTCAAGAAGATCGGCCTCGTCGTCTCGGGGAAGGTCGGGGGCGTCTCCGGCCCGATCTGGGGCACGGCGTTCCTCCGGGCCGGCGCCGCGGCCGGCGACAGGGCCGAGCTCGCTCCCGAGGACCTGATCGCGATGCTCCGCGCCGCGATCACCGGCATCATGGCCCGCGGCGGCGCCTCGCTCGGCGAGAAGACCCTCCTCGACGCCCTGGTGCCCGCCACCGACAGCCTCGAGGCAGCGATCTCCGACCCGGCCTTCAAGGGCGACCACGGCGTCGCGGCGATCCAGCGCGCGGCGGACGTGGCGGTGAAGGCCGCCGAGGACACGAAGCCCATGCTCGCGATGCGCGGCCGGGCCGCGTACACGGGCGAGCGGAGCATCGGCTCCGTCGACGCCGGCGCCACCGCGATCGGCGTGATCCTCCAGGCCATCGCGTCGGCGTGGCGCGAGAAGTACCGACAGGGAGAATCGGCGTGAGGAAGTTCCTGAACGACCCGAAGACGTTCGTCCGCGAGTTCCTCGAGGGGGTCGCCCTCGCGAGCGATGGCAAGCTGAAGCACGAGCCGAAGTACAACCTGATCTACCGGGCCGACATGCCCCGCAAGGATCGGGTCTCGATCATCCAGGGCTCGGGGTCCGGCCACGAGCCGGCCCACACGATGATCGTCGGCCCCGGCATGCTCGACGCCGCCTGCCCGGGCGACGTCTTCGCCGGCCCACCGGTCGAGTTCGTCACCGAGACGTCCAAGCTCATGGACACCCCGGCCGGGGTGCTCTTCATCGTCAACAACTACACGGGCGACCGCACCGCGTGGGAGATGGCGAAGGAGCTGTGCGAGGCCGAGGGCCAGAAGATCGGCTACCTCCTCGTCAACGACGATGTCGCCGTCAAGGACTCCACGTGGACGATCGGCCGGCGCGGCGTCGCCGGCAACTTCTTCGTCATCAAGGCCGCGGCCGCGATGGCCGACAAGGGCGGCTCCCTCGAGGAGTGCGTGCGGGTCGGCGAGAAGGTCATCGGACAGGTCCGGACGATGGGGATCGCCCTCTCGTCCTGCACCCCGCCCGTCCGCGGCACGCCGCTCTTCGAAATCGCCGACGGCGAGATGGAGATCGGCATCGGAATCCACGGCGAGCCGGGCCGGCAGCGCGCCCCGATGGGCACCGCCGACCAGATCGTCGACCTCCTCCTCAACGCGATCGTTCCCGACCTGCCGTTCATGGCCGGCGACGAGGTCGCCCTCATGGTCAACGGCCTCGGCGGGACGCCGATCAGCGAGCTCTACCTCCTCTACGGCATCGCCCACACGCGGCTCGCCGCGAAGGGGATCACGGTCTTCCGCAGCTACGTCGGCGAGTACTGCACGTCGCTCGAGATGGCCGGCGCGCACATCTCGCTCCTCAAGGTGGACGCCGAGCTCAAGGAGCTCCTCCTCGCTCCGGCGGAGGTCGCGTACCGGGTCTTCTGACCCGCGTCGCGGCCAGCGCCGCCTCGCAGCGGGCGCCCGGCGACGGGCGCCCGCTGCTCAGGTCGCCGCGCCGGCGCAGTCGTAGAGGCCGGCGCACGCGACCGCGCAGGCGGCCGTGGACGTCGGGGGCACGCCCCGCTAGCATCCCCCCATGGCCGTCCAGCCCGGGCGCCCCCGCGAGCGCCGCGACCGCTTCTCCACGATCTCCGACGTCGAGATCCGGCGCGTCTACGGGCCGCGGGACCGGGAGGCGGGCCCGTCCCGCGAGCCGGCGGGCGGGGGCGGGCCGACAGCCGTCGACCACCGCGGCGATCCCCTCCCCCGCGGTCGCTGGGACGACGTCGACCCGGCCCGCGACATCGGCGAGCCGGGTTCCCCGCCGTTCACGCGTGGCATCCACCCCACCGGCTACCGGGGCCGCCTCTGGACGATGCGGATGTTCGCCGGCTTCGGCTCCGCCGAGGACACGAACGCGCGGTTCCGAGCGCTCCTCGACGCCGGCCAGACGGGCCTCTCGGTCGCCTACGACATGCCGACCCTCTATGGCTACGACACCGACGACCCGGAGGCGGCGGGCGAGTTCGGGACCTGCGGGGTGGCGGTCAGCTCGCTCGCCGACATGGAGGTGCTCCTCGATGGCCTCCCGCTCGACCGGGTGAGCACCTCGATGACGATCAACGCCCCGGCCGCCCCCATCTGGGCGATGTACGTCGTCGCCGCGGAGAAGGCCGGCGTCCCCCGCGCGGCCCTCGAGGGAACGATCCAGAACGACATCCTCAAGGAGTACGTCGCCCAGAAGGAGTTCCTCTTCCCGCCCGGCCCCTCGATGCGCCTCGTGACCGACACGATCGAGTTCGGCACCCGCGAGCTCCCCCGCTGGAACACCGTCTCGATCAGCGGCTACCACATCCGCGAGGCGGGGGCCACGGCCGTCCAGGAGCTCGCCTTCACGATCGCCGACGGGATGGCGTACGTGGAGGCCGCCCTTGCCCGCGGCCTCGCGGTCGACGACTTCGCGCCGCGCCTGTCGTTCTTCTTCAACAGCCACTCCGACTTCTTCGAGGAGATCGCGAAGTTCCGCGCCTCGCGGCGGATCTGGTGGAAGCTCATGACCGCGCGCTATCGCGCCGCGAGCGAGCGCTCGACGTGGATGCGCTTCCACACACAGACGGCCGGCGTTTCGCTGACCCCGCGGCAGCCGCTCAACAACCTCACGCGGGTCGCGACGCAGGCCCTCGCGGCCGTGCTCGGCGGGACGCAGTCGCTTCACACCGACGCGTACGACGAGGCGCTCGCCGTCCCGACCGAGGCGGCGGCGCTCCTCGCCCTCCGCCAGCAGCAGGTGATCGCCGAGGAGACGGGGGTCGGGAACACCGTCGACCCGCTCGGCGGGTCATGGTTCGTCGAGGCCCTGACGAACGAGACGGAGCGTGCCGTGTGGCGCTACCTCGACGAGATCGACGCCCGTGGCGGGATGGTGCGGGCGGTCGAGGCCGGGTATCCGCAGCGCGAGATCGCCGACGCCGCCTACCGGTACCAGCGCGAGCTCGAGGCCGGGGAGCGAGTCGTCGTCGGGGTGAACCGCCACGCCGACCCGCAGGAGGCGCTCGAGGTGCCGATCCTCGAGGTCCCGCCGGGGTCGCTCGAGCGGCAGCTCGCGCGGCTCGGGCGGACGCGGCGGGAGCGCGACGGCGCGGCGGTCGGGGCCGCCCTCGCGGGTCTCCGGGACGCCGCCCGGCGGCCCGAGTCGACGGCGACGAACCTCATGCCGCACTTCATCCGCTGTGCCGAGGCCTACGCGACGCTCGGCGAGCAGTGCGCGGTCCTCCGCGAGGTCTTCGGGGAGTACCGCGAGCCGGTCGCGATCTGAGGGCACGAGGAGGGCCCGCCGCGATGACGACGCTCACCGAGGAGCAGCGCCTCCTCCGCGACACCGTCCGGGCCCTCGCCGACGAGCGGATCGCGCCGCGGGCGGCCGAGATCGACCGGACCGCCGAGTTCCCGTGGGACGTCAAGGAGCTCCTCGCCGCCCAGGACCTCTTCGCCGTCCACTTCCCGGAGCGGTTCGGCGGCCTCGGCGGCGACCTCCTCACCGCCTGCCTCGCGATCGAGCAGGTGAGCCGCGCCTGCGCCACCTCCGGGCTCATCCTCGCGGTCCAGGGCCTTGGCGCCCTGCCGATCCTCATCGCCGGCTCCGAGGAGCAGCAGGCGCGGTGGATCCCGGACCTCGCCACCGGGAAGCGCCTCGTCGCCTTCGCCATCACCGAGGACGAGGCCGGCTCCGACGCGGCGGGGATCCGGACGCGCGCCGTCCGCGACGGCGACACGTACGTCATCAGCGGCACGAAGCGCTTCATCAGCCACGGGTCGGTCGCCGACCTCGTCACGGTCTTCGCCCTCACCGACCCCGACGGCGAGCGCCATCGACGGCTCTCGTGCTTCGTCGTCGAGACCGACCGGCCCGGGTTCCGCGTCGCCCGCCTCGAGCACAAGATGGGGATCCGCGGCTCGCCGACCGCGGAGCTCGTCTTCGAGGACGTCCGCGTCCCCGCCGACCACCTCCTCGGCGCCGAGGGCGACGGCTTCCGGATCGCGATGAAGACGTTCGACCGCTCCCGGCCGGGGATCGCCGCCCAGGCGGTGGGGATCGCCCAGGGCGCGCTCGAGGTCGCCGCCCGGTACGCCCGCGAGCGGCGCCAGTTCGGCCGGCCGATCGGCGAGCTCCAGATGGTCGCCGCGATGCTCGCCGACATGGACGCCGCGACGGAGGCGGCGCGCCAGCTCCTCTACGCGGCATGCGCGGAGATCGACGGCGGAGCCCGCGATGCGGCCCGCTGGGCGTCGCTGGCGAAGCTCGTCGCCGGCGATGCCGCGATGCGGGTGACGACGGACGCCGTCCAGGTCCTCGGCGGCTACGGCTACGTGGACGAGTACCCGGTCGAGCGGATGATGCGCGACGCGAAGATCACCCAGATCTACGAGGGGACGCAGCAGATCCAGCGGCTCGTCGTCGCCCGGGCTCTCGTCGGCTGAGCACGGGCCCCGCGATGGAACGCTGGCAGACGATCATCGAGCCGTTCCGGATCCATTCCGTCGAGCCGATCCGGATCACGTCCCGCGCGGAGCGCCTCGGCGCGATCGAGGAGGCCGGCCACAACCTCTTCAACCTCCACGCGGACGACGTCCTCATCGACCTCCTCACCGACTCCGGCACCGGGGCGATGAGCCGCGACCAGTGGGCGGCCGTCCAGCACGGCGACGAGAGCTACGCCGGCAGCCCGTCGTGGTACGCCTTCCTGGCGTCCGTCCAGGACCTCTTCCCGTTCCGCCATGTCATCCCCACGCACCAGGGGCGCGCGGCCGAGAAGATCCTCTTCTCGGTCATCGGAGGGCCGGGGAAGACGATCCCCAACAACACCCACTTCGACACGACCCGGGCGAACGTCGAGTTCACCGGCGCGGAGGCCGTCGACCTCGTCATCGAGGAGGGCCGGCACCCCGAGGGCGAGCATCCCTTCAAGGGGAACATGGACCTCGGCCGGCTCGAGGCGCTCCTCGCGGAGCGCACCCCCGCGACGATCCCCGCCGTCCTCGTCACGATCACGAACAACTCCGGCGGCGGCCAGCCGGTGAGCCTCGAGAACCTTCGCGGGGTCCGGGCGATCTGCGACCGATTCGGCGTCCCCCTCTTCCTCGACGCCTGCCGCTTCGCCGAGAACGCGTGGTTCGTGAAGACCCGCGAGCCCGGCCAGGCCGATCGGGCCGTCCGCGACATCGTCCGCGAGATCGCCTCGCTCGCTGACGGGATGACGATGAGTGCGAAGAAGGACGGCCTGGCGAACATCGGGGGCTGGCTCGCCGTGAACGACGACCGGCTCGCCGAGCAGTGCCGGAACCTCCTCATCCTCACCGAGGGCTTCCCCACGTACGGCGGCCTCGCCGGGCGCGACCTCGAGGCGATCGCCCAGGGGCTCCGCGAGGTCGTGGACGAGGACTACCTCCGCTACCGGATCCGGAGCACGGCGTACCTCGGCGACGCGCTCGCGGAGGCCGGCGTCCCGACCGTCCGGCCGATCGGCGGGCACGCCGTCTACCTCGACGCGCGGGCCCTCCTCCCCCACGTGCCGCCGCTCCGGTACCCGGGCCAGGCCCTCGCGGTCGCCCTCTACGTCGAGGGCGGGATCCGCGGTTGCGAGATCGGGACGGTCATGTTCGGGCGCCACCCCGACGGCTCCGAGACCCCCGCGGCGATGGACCTCGTCCGCCTCGCGATTCCGCGCCGGACGTACACCCAGAGTCACGTCGACTACGTCGTCGAGGTCGTCCGCTGGGTCGCCGAGCGGGCCCGCGACCTCCGCGGCTACCGGATCGTCGACGAGCCGCCCGCGCTCCGCCACTTCACCGCCCGCTTCGAGCCGCTCGTCTGACCGTCCCGGCGCGACGAGTCTGCCCGAGCGGACCTTGATCGACGGCCCGTCCGGGGCTACGGTGGCGCCATGGGCACGAGCCTCGCCCGCGAGGGCCACCGGGGGCGCGCGGCGCCCCGGCCGGCGAGCGCGACCGCGCACGCCTCCTGCGCCCCTGGCTTCGACGTGGCCGCGAACCCCGCGACGATCGGGGTCCTCATGCGCGGCGCCGACGCCGGCACGCGCGAGCGGCTCGCGGCCGCCCTCCAGCGGCGCCACGGCAACGAGGCGCTCCAGCGGCTCCTCGCCCCGGCGGCGGCGCTCCCCGTCCAGCGCTGGGCCGTCGGCCTCCCGCGCGGCACGAGCGACTGCGAGCGGGTCGTCTCGTACCTGAACGCGAACAGCCCGTACCGCGCGACGAGCGGCTGGGCGAAGACCCACGTGCGGTTCTCCTGGTCGGGAAGCGCCTCGTACACCGAGGAGGGGGGCGTCATCACCGCGACGGTCGCGAGCCCGCGGGTCACGAAGACCGTCCGGGTCGACATGCCGGACTGGTCGCCCACGGACCCCGCGATGTCACAGGCGTGGAGCGCGATGCACGGCACGCTCCGCGCCCACGAGGGGGAGCACGAGCGGATCGCGGACGAGTGGGAGGCGACGCTGGGCGCCCGCCTCTCCGGCCTCTCCGTCACCGTCTCGAACCGGACGGTCGCCGCGTTCAACGCGGCCGTCGGGGCCGAGTGGAGCGCGTGGCTCGCCGAGCACCAGGCGGCCCAGAGCGCGATCGACCCGTTCACCGCGATCCTCGACTGCTCGGGGGGCGGCGAGGAGGAGGCCGAAGCGGAGGAGGGCGCGCCGGTGGCGCCAGGCGCCGAAGGAGCCACGACCGGCGCCGGATAGGGACCCCGGGGCCACCCGGGCCGGGCGACGTTCCGGAGGGTCCGGCCCCAGGGGGCGCGGCCGTCGGCTCCGCGGTAGGCTGCTCCGGTGACGATGTGGCGGCTCCTCCCCGACGACGGCGAGCGCGACCCGCGGACGAACCTCGCGCGCGAGGAGGCGGTCGCGCGCCGCGTCGCCGCCGACCCCGGCGCCCCGGCGCCCGTCCTCCGGCTCTGGCGGAACGACCCGGCCGTCGTCATCGGGCGGTTCCAGCTCGGCGCCGCGGAGGTGGACCTCCGCGCGGCGGCGGCCCTCGGAGCCCCGGTCCTCCGCCGGTTCAGCGGCGGCGGCACCGTCTGGCACGACCCGGGGAACCTCAACGTCTCGGTCGTGGCGCGACCGGAGGACGCCCTCCTCGCGTCCGACCCCCAGCTCCGGCGCCTCCCCGGGCTCTACCGCCTCGTCCTCGAGCCGCTCGCGGTCGCCGCCCGCGCCCTCGGGGTGGCCCGCGCGCGCGCCG
>JAJZRQ010000056.1 GCA_021802585.1 Chloroflexota bacterium | reverse complement strand
CCGATCTGCCCGGCGCGATCGGCGGCGGCCCGTAGAGCGCCCCCCGGTCCGCGCCCGTGCCGCCCGCCACGGGGACGAGCGCGACAGGCTCCGCCGACCCGGTCGCATCCACGCCGGGGAGGAAGCGCCAGGCCTGGACGAGGAAGGGCGCGGGGCTCGGCGGGGCGCCGTCCGCGCCCGTCGCGCCGCCGCCCGCCGCGGCCGCGCTCGCGTCCGGGGACCCGCCGGGCGCCGGCGCGCAGAAGCCGATCCGGGTCACGGCGTCGGCGTAGACGTGGACGCGCGCGATGTCGGGGTCCGTCGGCTGGCTCGCCGGAACGAGGTCGAGGAGCGTCCACGAGCGCGAGGTCGTCGGCCCCTCGACCTCGTCGACCACCGCCATCCAGGCCCCGTCCGCGAGGCACACGACGCGATCCGAGATCCGGGTCCAGTCGGCGGGCGAGGCGGTCGGCGCGGGCGCTGCCGACGGGCTGATCGCCACAGCCGGCGACAGCCCCGGCTCGGCGAGCCAGGCCCAGGGCTTCACGACCGCCACGCCGACGGCGGCGAGCACGAGGAAGACGATCGTCCAGAGGCCGCGCCCGGAGCCCCCGGCCGGCCCGATCCGGGTCGTCGGCGGGACGTCGGACCCGTCTTCCCGGGCCACGTGGGGGTCCCTTCCTACGACTCCCCGAGGTATGCCTTGCGGACCATCTCGTTCTCCCGCAGGTCGTGGGCGCTCCCCGTCAGGACCACGTGGCCGGTCTGGAGGACGTAGCCGCGATGGGCGATCGAGAGCGCCTGGAGGGCGTTCTGCTCGACGAGGAGGATCGTCATCCCCCTGGCGTTGATCTCCCCGATGATCTCGAAGATCTGCTGGACGAGGATCGGGGCCAGGCCCAGGGAGGGCTCGTCGAGGAGGAGGACCCGGGGCCGGCCCATGAGCGCGCGCCCGATCGCGAGCATCTGCTGCTCGCCGCCGGAGAGCGTGCCGCCCTTCTGCCCGGCCCGCTCGCGGAGCCGCGGGAAGAGGGCGTAGACGTGCTCCACCTGCTCGTGGTTCTCGGCCGCGCTCCGGGTGAAGCCCCCCATGAGGAGGTTCTCGACGACGGTGAGGCGCGAGAAGATCCGCCGACCCTCGGGTGCCTGGCCAATTCCGAGCCGGACGACCTCGTGGGCGGCGACGTGGGAGATGTCGCGGCCCTCGAACTCGACCGTCCCGGTTCGCGGGTGGAGGAGCCCGGAGATCGTCCGGAGGGTCGTCGTCTTCCCCGCGCCGTTCGCGCCGATGAGGGTGACGATCTCGCCGCGGTGGACCTCGAGGTCGATCCCGCGGAGCGCGTGGATCGCGCCGTAGTACGTGTTGACGTCGCTGAGCCGGAGGACGGCCGCGGCCGTCTCGACGGCCGGCGCGGGGGCGGTTGCCGCGTTCATGCGGCCGGCTTCCCGAGGTACGCCTCGATGACCCGCGGGTCGCTGCGCACCTGCTCCGGCGTGCCCTCGGCGATCTTCCGGCCGGCATCGAGGACGGTGACCCGGTCGCTGATCCCCATGACCACCTTCATGTCGTGCTCGATGAGGAGGACCGTGAGGCCCAGGTCGGCGCGGAGCCGCGAGATGAGCTTCATGAGGTCGAGCGTCTCCTTCGGGTTCATCCCCGCGGCCGGCTCGTCGAGGAGGAGGAGCCGGGGGCTGCTCGCGAGCGCCCGCGCGATCTCGAGGCGGCGCTGGTCGCCGTACGGGAGGTTCTTGGCGAGCTCGTTGCCGATCCCGCGGAGGCCGACGAGGGCGAGGAGCTCCTGGGCCCGCCGGTCGGACGCCGCCTCCTCGCGCCGCCCCCGGCGCGTGCTGAAGAACGCATCGAGGGGCGACGCGTGCATCCGGCTGTGCATGCCGATGAGGACGTTCTCCACGGCCGTCATGTTCTTGAAGAGGCGGATGTTCTGGAACGTCCGCCCCATCCCGGCCTGGACCATGTCGTTCGGCCGGGCGCTCCGGAAGATCCCCAGCCGGACGAGGAAGGCCTGGTACCACAGCGGGCGCACGATCGCGAGGAGGAGGGTCGCGACGAGGAGCCCGATCGCGACGACGGCGGCGAGGGCGATCCCGGCGCCGCCGAGGATCCCGGCGGCGGCGAGGGCCAGGCCGACGAGGACGACGGCGATCGAGGGGAGGACCCACACGAGCGACTCGAGGCCGGCCCGGCGCGGCCGGGCGATCATCCGGCGGCCGGCGAACTGGACGCTCCCCGAGGTCGGGTCGATGATCCCGAGGAGGACGTTGAAGAACGTCGTCTTGCCGGCGCCGTTCGGGCCGATGAGGCTGACGATCGACCCCTCCGGGATCGTGAAGTCGACCTCGTTCACGGCCACGAGGCCGCCGAAGCGACGGGTGACCCGCACCGCCTCGAGGATGTTCGGCCGGTCGCTCATCGCCCGCCCTCCCCGGCTCCGCCGGCCGCGCCTCCCGCGGCCGCCTCGCCCTCGGCGTCCTCCTCGACCGGCACGACGTCGGCATGGAGCTCCCGTGTTCGTCGACTGTTCGGGAACAGCCCTTCCGGCCGGAGCAGCATCATCGCCACGAGGGCGAGGCCGTAGAGGAGGAACTGGAGCTGCAGGAAGTCGATGTCCTTGAGGATCGGGACGCCGACCGACTGGAAGAACTGGTTGAGCGACTTGAGGACGACGTTGTTGATCGTGTAGATGACGAACGCGCCGACGGCCACTCCCCAGAAGTTCCCCATCCCGCCGAGGACGACCATCGCCAGCACGGTGAAGGAGATGACGAACGTGAACTGGTCCGGGCTGACGACCGTGAGCTTCGCCGTGTTGAGGACGCCGGCGATGCCGGCCGTCGAGGCCCCGAGGGCGAACGCGAGGAGCTTCGTCGTCACGGTGTTGATCCCGTTCGCCGCCGCCGCCAGCTCGTCCTCCCGGATCGCCTCCCAGGCTCGCCCGATCCGGCTCTCCACGAGCCGGTAGCAGAGGATGAGGACGAGGGTCACGACCGCGACGGTCGTGATGTAGTAGGGCCAGGGGTTCGTGGCCGAGTACGCCCCGAAGCCGGGGAGGTACGGCCGGTAGATCCCGCCGATCCCGTTCGTCCCGTTCGTGACGGCATCCGAGTTCAGGAAGACGATCGGGACGATCTCGCCGAACCCGAGCGTCACGATCGCGAGGTAGTCCCCGCGGAGCCGCAGCGTGGGGGCCCCGAGGAGGACCCCGAAGAGGGCCGCGACCAGGGCTCCGATCGCGAGCATCGGCCAGAAGACGAGCCCGGCCGCGTCCCCGAGGGCCGCCTGGACGTTGATCCCCAGGATCTGGTTCCCGAACGGGGAGGCGGCGTACGCGTAGGCGTACGAGCCGATCGCGAAGAACGCGGCGTAGCCGAGGTCGAGGAGGCCCGCCACGCCGACGACGATGTTGAGGCCGAGCGCGAGGAGGACGAAGACGCCCGCGTTCGTGAACCCGTCGATCCAGGCCGCCTGCGGCTGGAACGAGGAGAACGGCGGGACGCCCGCGAGGACGGGCAGGACGGCCGCCACGAGCGCCATCCCGAGGGTGATGCTCAGCGACCGGTGGCGCCCGCCGAAGGCCGAGGCGCGAGTCCGCATGCCGCGCGCGCCGCCTGGCGTCGGGAGGTCCTGGACGACGCTCATGCCCGCTCTCCGACCTGCTGGCCGAGGAGGCCGGCCGGGCGGAAGACGAGGACGACGACGAGGGCTCCGAAGACGATCGCGGGGCCCCAGCGCGCCTGGCCCATGGCGGCGGCGCCGACCTCGATGAAGCCGATGATGAAGCCGCCGAGCGCGGCGCCGATCGTGTTGCCGATCCCGCCGAGGACCGCCGCGGTGAACGCCTTGAGGCCGGCCTGGAACCCGAGATCGAAGCGGGTGACGCCGTACTGGAGCCCGTACGTCACGCCCGCGGCCCCGGCGAGCGCCGAGCCGATGAAGAACGTGATCGCGATCGTCCGGTTGATGTTCACGCCCATGAGCGCCGCCGCGTCGCGGTCGAGGGCCGTCGACCGCATCGAGCGCCCGATCCGGGTCCGCCCGACGAAGAGCTGGAGGGTGATCATCAGGCCGAGGGCGACCGCCAGGATGAGGAGGCTGAGGACCGGGACGTTCGTGCCGCCGACCCGCAGGAAGGCATCCGTCGGGAAGATCTGCGGCGCGTTCGTCGCGTAGGGGCCGTAGCCGAAGTACGGCGGGACGCCCTGGACGAGGTTCTGGAGGATGAAGGAGACGCCGATCGCCGTGATGAGGGGCGCGAGCCGCGGCGCGGTCCGCAGCGGGCGGTAGGCGGTCCGCTCGATGACGACCCCCACGACCCCCAGGAGGATCATCGTCACGAGGAAGTCCCCGGCGAGGAGCACGACGAGGAGCAGCGGGTCGTGGACCGCGGCCGTGAACCCGAGCGTCCCGAGGAGGGCGAGGCTGACGAACGTCCCGACCATGAAGACGTCGCCGTGGGCGAAGTTGATGAGCTCGATGATCCCGTAGACCATCGTGTAGCCGATGGCGATGAGCGCGTAGATCGAGCCGAGCGTCAGCGCGTTGATGAACTGCTCCGGGCCCAGGACGGCGAATGCCCCCGCGAGCACGGCCGCGACGAGCGCCAGCTGGACCGCGAGCTGCGCGGCCGGCCCCGACAGGGATCGGGCGGGAGGCGCTTCGGCCGACGTGGCGGGAGCGGTCATGGGGTCCCCTCGCGGCTCACGGATGGGAGGGACACGGGTGGAGTGAAGCCGGGGAGCCCGGCTGGCGGGCTCCCCGGCTTCGGGTCAGCTCGGGGACGAGGCCGACCTACTGGCCGTAGTTGATCTGCTTGACGAAGGCCCAGTCACCCTTGCCATCGGCGAGGGCCATGTCGACCTTGTAGAGCGAGATGATCTTCTGGTTCGTGTCGCCGACCGCGTCGAACTTGATCGGGCCGAGGACGGTGTCGAACGTGGTGTTGGGATCGCTGCCCGCGGCGCGGACCGCCTCGCGCGTGACGTCGCCCTTCGAGGCGGCCGTCTCGATCGCCTTGATGATCACCTGGGCGCAGGCGTAGCCGGAGGCCGCGTACGCGCCGGGATCGGTCTTGTACTCGGCCGTGAACTTGTCCTTGAACGCGGCCGCGTCGGGGATGTCATGGATCGCGGCGACGGACGAGTACGAGTTCGCGGCCGCCGCGCCGGCGATGTTGATGTACGAGCCGGCGACGCCGCCGTTCTGGTCCTGGATGCCGTCGCCGCCGAGGAGCGGGATGTCGCCGAGGCCGGCCTGCGGCATCTGCTTGCGGATGAGGCCGCCGCCGTTCGCGGTGACGCCACCGAAGAAGAGGGAGTCCGGGCTCTCGGAGGCGAACTTCGTGAGGATCGGGAGGAAGTCCGTCGTCTTCGGGTCGGCGCCCTGCCGGTCGACGACGGTCCCGCCGAGCTTCGTCCACTCAGCGGCGAACTGGTCCGCGAGGCCCTTCCCGTACACCGACTGGTCGTCGATGATGACGATGTTCTTGAGGCCGAGGTCCTGGACCCCGAACTGGGCCACGGCCGGGCCCTGGATGTCGTCGGTCGTGGCGACGCGGACGTAGTTGATCTTGTCCGGGTTCGCGGCCCGCAGCTGCTTGCCGCCGTCGCCCTTCGTGAGGTCAGGGTTCGTATTGGCGGGCGAGCACTGGAGCAGGCCGGCCTCGTTCGAGATGGGGATCTGCACCTTCGCGACGGCCGAGTTGAACGGGCCGACGACTGCCATCACCGCGCTGTCGGACACGAACGTCGTCATGTCCTTCGCGCCCTGCTGGGTGTCGTACTGGCCGTTCACGGCATGGTCGAGGACGTAGGGCGCGAGGGTGTAGCCCTTGATCGTCCCGGCGGCATTCGCCTCCTTGATCGCCAGCAGCGCGCCGTCACGCGCGGGGCCCGCGCTGGCCAGGGAGCTGCCGGAGAGCGGGAGCGAGATCCCGATCTTCAGGGTCTTGGCGCCGCTGCTGGTGCCACCGCAGGCAGCAACGACAAGGGATGCAGCGACGATCGCCGCACCCAAACGGGTGAGCTTCATGTACTCCTCCTCAGTTCTCCCGCACGGCCCTCCGGGGTCGCGCGCCCTCCAGCCGCCTCCCACGGGGTCGTCGAGCAAACGGCCTCGTCTCGCGGGCCGGGACGCGGATCCGGGGATCCTAGGCTCGTGGGCCGGGGCCGGGCGGACGCTCCGTGCGTCGTGGGTGGAGCGATGCCGTATATTAGGCGACGGCGACCCGAATGCAAGACGGGCGTCCTGCGCCCCGGCGTGGCCGGGGGACGCGCGAGCGCGGACCCCGCCCCGGTGCGGCGCCAGACGCCGGAGCCACGGTCGAGCCCGACCGCCGCTCTCCACCTCGGATCCGGGGTCGCCCTCCTGCGCGAGGTCACAGCCCTCGGAGTGGAATACCAGGTTCGGGCGGCACGGATCACCGACGTCGAGCGCATCGTCGCGCTCGTCGCCGCGTCCGCGCCCCCCACGGGCACCGCGACGCTCGACGCCGCGGACCTGCTCCGGCAGCTCGTGTACCTCCCGCAGGCGAGCGTGCTCATCGCGGAGACGCTCCGCACGACGGCGGGGGTGGCGGTCGTCGCCCTCCGGCCGTCGATCCGGGCCGGTGGGTACGTGGGGACGATCGACCTCCTCGTGGTCGACGGTCGTCACGACGCGGACCGCGTCACGGAGGTCCTCCTCGAGGAGGTCCTCCGCTCGGCGCGCAACAAGGGCTGCACCGTCGTGGAGGCGGTCGCGCCCGCCGAAGGCGCCGCGGCGCCCGCCTGGGACCGGCTCGGGTTCCGGGGGGCGGGTCCGCGCGTCGAACGTCGAATCGGGGCGGATCGGGCTTCCGCCCCCCAGGGGTGATCGCCGGGACGCGCCCGATGCGCGACCGGCCGCGGACCGGCGGGACGACCGCCGCCCGCGACGGCAACAGCTGAGGAGTACCAGTGGGCAAGAACGTCGCCGTCTTCGTGGACGTCGCAAACATCTTCTACGCGGCCAAGGCGGCCGGCGTCGACATCGACTACATCCTGCTCCTGAAGGCCGCCGCGGCCGGCCGGGACCTCGTGCGGGCGTATGCGTACACGGGCCTCGACCCGGAGAACGAGAACCAGCGGAACTTCCACTCCTTCCTCGGCCGGAACGGCTTCAAGGTCGTGTCGAAGGACATCCGCAAGTACGGCGACGGCAAGGTCAAGGCGAACCTCGACATCGAGCTCGTCGTCGACATGATGAAGACCTCCCGGAACCTCGACGTCGCGGTCGTGGTGTCCGGCGACGGCGACTTCGCGCCGGCGATCCGCGCGGTGCAGGAGACCGGGGTCCGGGTCGAGGTCATCAGCTTCCGCGGCAACACGAGCTCCGACCTCATCGACGTCGCCGACAAGTTCACCGACATCGTCCACCTCGCGAAGGTGGAGAAGGGCTCGACCGCGTCCGGCCGCCGCGTGGCGACCGACGAGGAGGACCTCTCGATGACCGAGGTCCCGGACAAGGAGTCCGAGGGGACGGGTCGCGGGCGCGGCCGCGGGCGAGGGCGCGCCCGAACGGGCGAGCGCGTCGCCGCCGGGCGCTCGACGGCCGGGCGCACGGCAGAGCGGGCCGAGCGGGCCGCCGCCGAGCCGGTCGCCACGGGCGGCGCGACGCTCGTGGCTCTCCCCGGCGAGAAGCTGTCGAAGGCGGCCGCCGCGCGGGTCGCGGCCGCCACCGCCGAGGCGGAGGGCGCGGAGACGCCCGCCGAGGGTGCGCTCGACGCGGAGGGCGCCGAGGGCGAGGAGACCCGGCGCCGGCGCCGGCGCCGCGGCGGTCGCGGCCGTGGGCGCGGCCGCGGGCAGGACCAGGCCGTGCCGGAGGGCGCGCCGCTCCTCGACGCGGAGCCCGTCGAGGAGGAGGCGGAGGAGGAGGAGGACCTCCTCGCGCCGGCACGCCCGGCTCCGCGGCCGGCGGCGTTCGGGTCGGTGTGGGATTCGCAGATCGGCGTCCCGAGCGCGCCCCGCGCGGTGAGCTCGGCGGACGAGGAGGAGTACGACGACGAGCCGGCGATCCCGGAGTACCTCCTCGCCGAGCGGCGCCGCGGCCAGCGGGGTGGCCAGCACGGCCCCCAGCGGAGTGGCCAGCGCGGCCGCGGCGGCGCGTACGCCGCGGCGGTCGAGCGCGAGCGGTTCGGAGGCCGTGGCACGAGCCGTCCGCCCGAGGTGGCCGGTCGCGGCGCCCCGCCGGCCGGCCAGCGGGGCGGACAGCGCCCGGCCCGCCTCGCGCAGCCCGCGCCCGGTCGCGACCGCGACGGCGTCCCGGAGCGGCGCCCGGCGTCGTCGGAGCCATGGAGCGAGGTCCCGCCCGAGCTCGAGGAGCTCCTGCGCGCGCAGCTCGCCCAGAAGCTCGCCCGCCAGGAGGCGGCCCCGGTCACTCCGGCGGCCGGCGCCCCGGCGAAGGCTCCGGCCCGCCGAACGCGGACGCCGAAGGCCGCCACCACCCCGACGGCTCCCGAGGCCGCCCCGGCCGAGGAGAAGGCCCCGGCGAAGGCCCCGGCTCGCCGGTCGCGGACCCGGAAGCCGGCCGAGCCCACCGAGACGGCCCCGGCCGCCCCGGTGGCCGAGGCCCCGGCGAAGGCTCCGGCCCGCCGGACGCGGACGCCGAAGGCCGCCGCGACCGGCGACGGCGCCTGAGGCCCGATCGCCCCGCGGCGACGATGGCCGCGCCTCGCCCGCGCCGCCGCGCCGGCGCCGAAGCCGCGGAACGGGCGCTCCCCGGACCGCGCCGCCGGCCGCCGGACGGCGGGCGGTTCGCCACGCGCGGCCAGCCGGCCGCCGTCGCCGCGATGGAGCGGATGCTCCGGGCCGGCGCCCCGCACGCGCTCCTCCTCGTCGGGCCGCCGTCGGTCGGCAAGACGACGCTCGCCTTCGACCTGGCGGCGGGCCTCCTCTGCCAGGCCGGGGATCCCGACGCGCGGCCGTGCGGCGCGTGCCGCTCCTGCCGACTCGTCGACGCCGGCGCCCACCAGGACCTCCATCTCCTCGCCCCTGCCGGGCCGGGGCAGCAGGTCCGCATCGGCGATGCCGTCGACCCGGACCCCGGGACCGTCCGCCACCTCATCCGCGAGCTGGCCCGCGTCCCGGTCGAGGGGCCCCGCCGGGTCGCGATCGTCGAGAGCGCCCACCGACTCACGGAGGACGCCCAGAACGCCCTCCTCAAGAGCCTCGAGGAGCCGCCGCCCGGCGCGACGATCATCCTCTGCGCCGACGCGCCGGAGCAGCTCCTTCCGACGGTGCGCTCGCGGGCGGCTGTCCTGCGCCTCGGCCCTGTCGGGGTCCGGACGATGGAGGAGCTCCTCGCCGGTCGCGGCGTCGAGCCCCCGCGCTCGGCGCGGCTCGCCCGCCTCGCCGAGGGTCGCCCGGGGCTTGCGATCGCGCTCGCCGGGGCCCCCGAGGCGGTCGCCGCCCGCGAGGAGCTCGCCCGCGCGATCCTCGATCTCGCCGGCCTCACCCCCGCCGAACGCCTCGCCGCCGGCCGCGACCTCCTCGCCCGTGCGGGGGACATCGGGCGCCTCGGGGGGCTCCCCGGGCCGGCGGCCGGCGGCGTCCCCGACCCGACGGAGCCGGAGGGCGGAGCGTCCGACGGCGACGCCGCGGCGGGAGCGTCCCGGACCCCGCCCGCCGAGCGGCGGCGGGCCGCGGCGGCTCTCCTCGCCACGTGGACGGCCGTGGCCCGCGACCTCGCCGTCGTCGCCACCGGCTCGGTCGGCGCGGTCCGCGACCCGGCGCTCCTCGACGATCTCGGGGCGGTCGCGGCGATCGTCCCGCCGGGCGGCCCAGCCGCGTTCCTCGGCCGCCTTGCGCGCGCAGCCGAGCTCCTCGACCGGAACGCGAACCCGGAGCTCCTCGTCGACGTCCTCGCCCTCGCCTGGCCCGGTCCCCCGGCCGCAGGCGCCTCGCGGTGAGCGATCGCGCCCCCCACGCGCGAGTCGACGCGACGGTCGTCGGCCGGGTGCAGGGCGTCGGGTTCCGATGGTTCGTCGCCGACGTCGCCCGCCGCCTCGAGCTGAGCGGCTGGGTGGCGAACGAGCGCGACGGGTCGGTGCGGTGCGTCGCCGAGGGCCCGCCCGTGGCCCTCGAGGAGCTCGTCGCCGAGCTCGAGCGTGGCCCGCTCGGCGCGCGGGTCGAGCGCGTGATCCCCCGCTGGGGTCGACCCTCGGGAACCCTCGGCCCGTTCGAGATCCGGTCCGGGGCGCATCCCGGCGACTGACCGGCGGCACCCGGCGCCCCTCGCCGGGGCACGGCCGTACCATCAGGTCATGGCGGCGGCGCCTCCCACGGGCGACCCTCCGGGCATGCACCCGGACGCCAGTGTCGCAGAGGCGCTGCCGCGGATCTACCGGCGCGTCCTCGACGCCGCCGACCGCCTCGAGCAGCTCGGCGCGCGGCGCGAGGCCGCGCGGTTCCGGGGCACCGCGATCGCGGTCTACTCCGGCTCGTGGGACGCGAAGAGCCACCGCCGCCTGGAGGAGATCCTCGGCCGCGTCGAGGCCGCCTCTCGCGAGCAGGAGCGCCGGTCGCCCCTCCGCGTGGCCTGAGCCCGGCCGCGTCCCGCCCGCCGCCAACCCCGAGCCGCGGGCGGCGGTACGCTTGGGCCCGATGCCCGCCGACCCGACCCGCCCGCCCTCCGCGCCGCCCGCGGCCCCGCCGGCTGCGGCCACGCCCCCGACCACCCGCGGCGCGGCGCTCGCCGTCGCTCTCGCCGCCCTCGACCGCCTGGCTGAGCTCGGGGAGACGGTTGACGACGAGTGGACGTACGTCACCGCTCTCGCCGAGGCGGGCCGCGCGCGCCTCCGCGCCGCCGCCGGAGCGGACTCCGGGGCGGCCCTCGTGGCGGACGCCGCCGGCGCCGTCGCCGCCGCGTGCGCCGAGGCGGACCGGATCGTGGACCCGCACCGCGCGATCGACTGGCTCTCGACGCTCCCCGCGGTCGTCGAGCTCGTCATCGTCCCGGCGGCGGCGCCGGGCGCGACCGGAGGCTAGGCGCGATGCGGTTCCAGGATGCAGCGAAGGACGCCCGGACCATCGTCTACGCGGGGATCCAGGCCGATCCGCTCGTCGCTCGTCTCGCCGTCCTCGCCGCCGACGCGACATACGCCCAGCGGCTCATGGCCCGCGCGGTGATGAACGGCGAGTCGAGCGACGCGGCGACCTGGCGGGCGGTCTTCCCGACCATCCTCGGCCCCGGCGCGCCGGACCGCGAGCGCTCCGAGGCGCTCCTCGCGGCCAGCCTCGAGGTCGCCGGCCGCGGCGAGCAGGCCCGTTCCCAGTACCGGGGCGCGTTCGTCGAGGAGCTGACCGAGGTCCTCGTCGCGCGGCGCCTCGGCGCGACCGCCGCGCCGGCCGTGCGCCGCGAGCGGCGGATCCTCTTCGATGGCGTCCCGGCCGAGATCCACCCGTACGACCTGACCGTCGAGGTCCCCGGGCGGTCCGAGGCGTGGGACTGCAAGTGGGGCGCCCGCGGGATCAACGCCGACGTCCTGAACCAGCTCGACGACGCCCGGCGCCACGCGGCGGGCGAGGAGACGCCGCTCCGGGTCGGGCTCGTCGTCTTCGACGTCCGGACGAGCTGCGCGGTCCGCCTCGCCCAGCAGACGGCCTCCAAGCAGGGGACGGTCGTGGTCACCCTCGAGGCGCTCGACGCGCTCGGGGGGCGGACGCCGCGATGAGGCCGGCCGACCCGTCGCTCCCGCCCCGGCACGTCGCGGAGTACCGCGTCCGCTTCGACGAGGCGACCCCGGCAGGCCACCTCCGGGGCTCCGCCCTCCTCGGCTACGTCCAGGACGTCGCCTGGCGCCACTCGGAGGCGCTCGGGTTCCCGCGCCCGTGGTACCGCGAGCGAGGCGTCGCCTGGCTCGTCCGGGCGGTGGAGGTCCGGGTCCTCGCGCCGGTCGCGGACGGCGATGTCGTGACCGTGACGACCCGGCTCACCGGCTACCGGAAGGTCCTCGCCCGGCGCGAGACCGAGGTGCTCGACGCCGCGGGGGTCCTCCGCGCCGGGATCACGATCGACTGGGCGATGACCGACGGCCGGAGCGCGATCCGGATCCCCGCGGAGTTCGAGCGCGCGCCCGTCGACGGCCCCGGCCCGTTCGCCCCGATCCGCGTCGATCTCCCGCCGACCCCACCCGGCGCGGCGGCGCTCCGCCTCTCGCCGCGCCTCCGCGAGCTGGACCCGATGAACCACGCGAACAACGGCGTCTACCTCGACTGGCTCGACGAGGCGGTTGCCGCGGCGGGCGCGGCCGGGGTCGCGGTGGCGACGGCGCTCCCGCGGACGTACCGCATGGAGTACGCGCGGCCGGCGGAGCCCGGCGCCGCGCTCGTCTCGACGGCGTGGCCCGACGGCCCGGGGTGGGCCTACCGGCTCGCCGACGAGGCGGGGACCGACCTCCTCCGGGGCCGGCTGGCGCCGTCGGCGGGGACGGAATCGCCGGCATGAGCGCCGCGGCCGACCGGGGCGGGGCACCGGACGTCGCGGTCGTCGGCGGCGGGATCGTCGGCACCGCCGCGGCGGCGATCCTCGCCGGCGCCGGGGCGCGAGTCGTCCTCTACGAGCGGGAGGCGCTCGGGGCGGGAGCCTCCGGGCGGAACTCCGGGGTCGTCCAGCGTCCATTCGATCCGGCCCTCGTGCCGCTCTACGTCGAGACCGTCGCGCTCTACCGCGAGCTGGAGGCGTCCGGGGCCGGGTTCGCCCTCGGTGGCCGGGCCGCGGGCCTGCTCCTCCTCGACCCGTCGGTCGCCGTGGCCCGGGCCGTCGCCGCCGACCTCGCCGCGACATTCCCGGATCTCGGGGCGGAGGCGCTCGACGCTGCGGACGTGGCGCGGCTGGAGCCGGCGCTCGCGCCCGACCTCGCGGCCTGCCGCGTGCCGATCGGCTTCCCCGTGCCGCCCTCCGCCGCGACGTATGCCTACGCCACGCTCGCCGAGCGGCGCGGCGCCGTGATCCGCCTCGGTCGCGCCGCCGTCCCGGCCGTCGGCGGCGGCCGCGCGGCCGGTGTCCGCGTCGACGGTCGGCTCGAGCCCGCGGGCGCCGTCCTCGTCGCCGCCGGCCCGTGGTCGCCGGCGCTCCTCGACCCGACCGGCCGCTGGCGCCCGATCACGCGCCTCTGGGGCGTCGTCGTCGAGACCCTCCTCGGCACGCCGCCGGGGCACGTCCTCGAGGAGGCGGCGATGGACGAGGCGCTCGGCACGGGCGCGGCCGTGGCGGGAGCCGGGGGGCCTGACCCGGGGTCCGGGACGGCGGGGGCCGGGACGGCGCGACCGGGCCCGATCCCCGCGAGCCCGCCGGCCGCCGCGGACGCGCGGCCGGCGTTCAGCCTCGTGACCGCGGCCGGCGTCTCCGTCGTCGGCTCGACGTTCGTGCCCGGCGACGCGGAGCCCGGCCTCGCGGCGTGGGAGGTCCGCCTCCTCGAACACGGGGCGCGGTTCGTGCCCGCGATCGCGGACGCGCCGATCCGCGGCGTCCGCGCGTGCGCCCGGCCGGTCGCCCTCGACGAGCGTCCGCTCCTCGGCGCCGTCCCGGGGGTCGAGGGGCTCTACGTCGCGGCCGGGCACGGCCCGTGGGGCATCTCGACCGGCCCGGCCTCCGCCCGCCTCGTCGTCGACGCGATCCTCGGACGCGCGCCGGCGATCGCCCCGGCGCTCGACGCGGCCCGCTTCGGCTCGCCGTTCGGCTGACGCTTCCGCCCGTGCGCCGAGGCCAGAGCGACGTCGCGTGGCGCCCGGCTGCGATCAGTACCCGAGGGTCTTCTTCACCTGCTCGAACTCCTGCTGGGTGATCTCCCCGCGCGCATACCGTTCGCGCAGGATGTCAAGCGCCGTCGGCCGCTCGGGCTCCCTGCTTGTTCCACCACGGCTCACGGCGGCGACCGCCCACACGATCAGGACGATGAAGCCGACCATCACGAGGAGGCCGACGAGCATCCAGATCCACCCGAGCGCGCTGCCGTCCCAGCCATATCCCATCACGAGCGTCTCCTTGTGCTGCTTTGTGCACGGCCTCTGCCCGCATGCGTCCGTCTCGGTGGATCACCTCGACGCGGCATGCCGGCGCACGTCGGGACGTGATCAAGATCATTCTGCCGCGTTCCTCACAGGGTCACCGGCAGTCCGGCCAGCCGGCCGCCGACGGCGAGGCCGGCGCGTGCCAGGCGGCGTTCGAGGCGCCCGCCGATCCACGAGCGCTCGAACAGGACCTTGCCCAGATGCCAGGGCCGCCCCGGGGAGCGGAGGGCGAGCGTTGGGTCAGGCTCGGCGAAGAAGTCCCCGGCGGCGAAGGCGGCACGCCCCGCTCCTGCCTCGACCCAGCAGTAGCCGACGCCGTCGAACGTGTCCGGAGCCTGGTGGC
>JAJZRQ010000055.1 GCA_021802585.1 Chloroflexota bacterium | reverse complement strand
GACGGCGGACGAGCGGTGGTTCGAGGCCGCACGCGGGACGGTCGAGGCGATCCTCGCCCACTTCGCCGAGCCCGACGGCGGCTTCGCGGACACGGCCGACGACGCCGAGGTCCTCGTGGCGCGGCCGCGGTCCGTCGAGGATGGCGCCGTGCCGTCGGGCGGGGCGATGGCCGCGACGGTCCTCCTGCGCCTCGCCGCGCTCACCGGGGAGTCCCGCTACGCGGAGGCGGGCGAGGCGGCCGTCGCGCGCGTCGCGGGCACGGCCGCCGCGCACCCGACGGCCTTCGCCCAGTGGCTGACGGCGCTCGACTGGCTCGTCGGCCCGGTCGACGAGGTGGCGATCGTCGGCGACCCCGCGGACCCCCGGACGGGGCGCCTCACGGCGGCCGCGCGGGGGGCGGCCGTCCACCTCGGGTGGCGTCCCCGCCAGGTGATCGCCGTCGGGCCCGACCCCGCCGCGACGACCGTGCCCCTCCTCCAGGGCCGGTTCGCGCTGCGGGGCGCGCCGACGGCCTTCGTCTGCCGCGGCTTCGCCTGCCGCCAGCCCGTCACCGAGCCCGAGGCGCTCGCGGCGATCCTCGCCCGGTAGCGCCGCGGCGGCTCCGGTCCGGCCGGGGCAGGTCGGCAGAGCTACACGGCCGGCTCGAGGGCCTCCTCGAACTGGCTCGCGTAGAGCTCGTGGTAGAAGCCGCGCCGCGCGAGGAGCTCCGCGTGGGTCCCCTGCTCGACGATCCGGCCGCGGTCCATGACGAGGATGAGGTCGGCGTCGCGGATCGTCGAGAGGCGGTGGGCGATGACGAAGCTCGTCCGGCCCTCCATGAGCCGGCGCATCGCCCGCTGGATGAGGACCTCCGTCCGCGTGTCGACGGAGCTCGTCGCCTCGTCGAGGATGAGGACCTGGGGATCCGCGAGGAAGGCCCGGGCGATCGTGAGGAGCTGCTTCTCGCCCGCGCTCACGTTCGTCGCGTCGTCGTCGACGACCGTCGCGTAGCCGTCGGGCAGGGTCCGCACGAAGTGGTCGACGTGGGCGGCACGGGCCGCCTCCGCGATCTCCTCCTCCGTGGCGCCCTCGCGGCCGTACGCGATGTTCTCGCGGATCGTGCCGCCGAAGAGCCAGGCGTCCTGGAGGACCATCCCGAAGAGGCCCCGGAGGTGGTCGCGGGTCATCTCCCGCGTGTCGACCCCGTCGACGGTGATCCGGCCGCCGTCGATCTCGTAGAAGCGCATGAGGAGGTTCACGAGCGTCGTCTTCCCGGCGCCGGTCGGGCCGACGATCGCGATCGTCGCGCCCGGATCGGCGAGGAGGTCGAGGTCCTCGATGAGCGGCGTGTCGGGGAGGTACCGGAAGCTCACCCCCTCGAAGGCGACGCGCCCCGCGACCTCGGCGAGCTCGCGCGGCGTCGACGTCTCGGGCACCTGCTCCGGCTCGTCGAGGAGCTCGAAGACCCGCTCGGCGGAGGCCACCGCCGACTGGAGGACGTTCATGATGCTCGCCGTCTGGACGATCGGCATCGTGAACTGGCGGGAGTACTGGATGAAGGCCTGGACGTCCCCGAGGGACATCGTCCCCGTCGCGACGTGGACCCCGCCGATGACGGCGATCGCCACGTAGTTGAGGTTCGAGATGACGTTCATCGCGGGCTGGATCGTCCCGGAGATGAACTGCGCCTTCCAGGACGCGTCGTAGAGGCTCTCGTTCTCCGCCTCGAACCGCGCGATCGCCTCGTGCTGACGGCCGAAGGCCTTCACGATCGCGTGCCCCGTGTGCATCTCCTCGACCTGCCCGTTGAGGGTGCCGGTCCGCTCCCACTGGGCCGCGAACTGCTGCTGCGAGCGGCCGGCGATGAGGACCGTGACGACGATCGACGCCGGGACGACGAGGACGGAGATGACGGCGAGGAGGGGGCTGATCCAGAGCATCATGACGAGCACGCCGATCACGGTGAACACGGCCGTGATCAGCTGGGTCAGGCTCTGCTGGAGCGTCTGGGAGATGTTGTCGATGTCGTTCGTGACCCGGCTGAGGACGTCGCCCCGCGACTCGCGGTCGAAGTACGCGAGCGGGAGCCGCCCGAGCTTCTCGTCGACGCGCCGCCGGAGCCGGTAGACCGTCCGCTGGGTGACGCCCGCCATGAGGTAGCCCTGGGCCCAGCTGAAGATGGAGCTCGCGGCGTAGATGCCGGCGACGAGCAGGAGGATCGCGCCGAGAGCCCCGAAGTCGACCCCCCGTCCCGGCACGACGTCCATGCTGGCGAGCATGTCGGCGAGGTTGCCCTGGCCGCTCGCGCGGAGGGCGGCGACGGCCTGGTCCTTCGTGAGGCCCGCCGGGAACTGCCTCCCGACGACGCCCTCGAAGATGAGGTTCGTGGCGTTGCCGAGGATCTTCGGGCCGAGGATCGCGAGGACGACGCTCGCGACGGCGAGGCCCATGACGACGGCGACGAGGATCCGCTCCGGCGCGAGCTCCCCGAGGAGCCGCCGGAACGAGCGCTCGAAGTCGCGGGACTTCGCCGCCGGCATCGAGGCGAAGCCCATCGGCCCGCCCCCTCCCGGGCCGCGGAGGGGGCGGGAACCGCCCATCCCGGGCCCCGGCCCGCTCATGCGACCTCGTCCTCGGAGAGCTGCGAGAGGACGATCTCGCGGTACGTCGGGCAGGTCGCCATGAGCTCGTCGTGGGTCCCGATGCCGGCGACCCCGCCGTCCTCGAGGACGACGATCCGGTCGGCCCGGAGGATCGTCCCGACGCGCTGGGCGACGATGATGACGGTCGCGGCGGCGAGGTCCCGCTGGAGCGCGGCCCGGAGGCGGGCGTCCGTCCGGACGTCGAGGGCCGAGAAGCTGTCGTCGAAGACGTAGATCGGGGGCCGCTTCACGAGGGCCCGGGCGATCGCGAGGCGCTGCCGCTGGCCGCCCGACACGTTCGTGCCACCCTGCGCGATCGGCGCCTCGAGGCGTTCCGGCATCTCCTCGACGAACGCGCGGCCCTGGGCGATCTCGAGGGCCCGCCAGAGGTCGTCGTCGGTCGCGTCCCCGTCGCCGTAGCGGAGGTTGCTGGCGACCGTCCCGCCGAAGAGGAACGCGCGCTGCGGGACGAGCCCGATCCGGCTCCAGAGGTCCGCGCGGTCCATCGCCCGGACGTCGACCCCGTCGACGAGGACGCTGCCGGCGGTCACGTCGTAGAACCGCGGGAGGAGGTTGACGAGGGTCGACTTCCCGCTCCCGGTGCTCCCCACGATCGCCGTCGTCCCGCCGGGGCCCGCCGTGAACGAGATTCCGCGGAGGACCGGCTGCTCGGCGCCGGGGTAGCGGAACTCGACATCACGGAACTCGACCCGTCCCGTGCGCGGGGGGTGCTCCGGCTCGGCCGGGTCGTGGATCGACGGCTCCGTCGCGAGGACCTCGGTGATCCGGTCGCTCGACACCGCCGCCCGGGGGACGATGACGAACATGAACGTCGCCATCATGATCGCGAAGAGCACCTGGATGATGTACTGGAGGAACGCGGTCAGGTTGCCGATCGGCATCGCCCCGCTGTCGACCCGGAAGGCGCCGAACCAGAGGACGGCGACGGTCGTCAGGTTCATGATCGCCATGAGCGTCGGCATCATGAGGGCGAAGAGCCGGTTCACGGAGAGCGCGGACGCGAACAGGTCGCGGTTCGCCGCGTCGAAGCGCTCCTCCTCGCGCCCGGTGCGGACGAAGGCGCGGATGACGCGGACGCCCGCGAGTGTCTCGCGCATCACCTGGTTGATCCGGTCGATCCGCTGCTGCATCGTCCGGAAGAGCGGCATCGCCCGCCGGACGAGGAGGCCGATGATGACCGCCATGATCGGGACGATGACCGCGAAGAGCCCCGAGAGGGGGACGTCCTGGCGGAGGGCCATGATGAGGCCGCCGACCATCATGATCGGCGCCGCCACCATGACCGTGAGGCCCATGAGGACGACGGTCTGGACCTGCTGGACGTCGTTCGTGTTGCGGGTGATGAGCGACGCTGTCCCGAAGCGGTTCACCTCGACCTGGGAGAACGACTCGACGGCCCGGAAGATCGCTCCGCGCAGGTCGCGCCCGAACCCCATCGCGACCCGGGCGGCCCAGTAGACGGCGACGATCGAGACGATCCCCAGGACGGCGGTCGTCCCGAGCATGAGCGCGCCGGTCCGGAGGATGTAGGCGGTGTCCCCCTTCGCGACGCCGTTGTTGATGATGTCGGCGTTCAGCTCCGGCAGGTAGAGGTTCGCGAGCGACTGGACGAGGAGGAGCGCGACGACGAGGGTGAGCGGCCGGGCGTACGGGCGGAGGTGGGTCGCGAGGAGGCGGGTCACCGGGCCGCCCCGCCGGGGGCGTCCTCCGGCGCCGCGTCGAGGGCGCGGGCCATCCGGTCGGCGAGGTCGTCGAGGAGCCGGCCGAGCTCCTCCCGGTCCGCTTCGGGCATCGTGCGGAGGAGCTCCCCGATCCGGACGGCGAGGACGGCGTGGACCTCCCGCTCGAGGTCGCGGCCGGCGGGGGTGAGGCGGACCCGGGCGACGCGCTGGTCCGCGGCGTCCGGCTCGCGGACGATCGTCCCGGCGCGCTCCATCCGCTTCAGCATCGCGGTGACCGTGGGCGCGCCGAGGTGGAGCAGCTGCCCGATCTCGCGCTGCGTCGACCCGTCGTGGGCCGCGATCGTGCGCAGGCACATCGCCTGCGCCGGCGGCGTGTCGTGCTCGGCGAGGACGCGGAGCATGAGCCGCCGCTGGAGGCGGGTCGCGCGGAGGAAGGCGCCGAACACGCGGGCGGTGGCGGGGTCGACGTCGCCGAGGTCGAACGAGTGGCCGCGGTCGGGGTCCGGATGGAGCATCGCGGGGAACGTTAGCACACGAACAGTTCGCAGGCAAACGGTCTGCACACGGCATCGACCGGCCGGCGCGCCGGCCGATCCGGCCGCGCCCTGAGCCGGGCGGCTCCCGGCGCGGAGGCGTCAGGCCGGGGGCGGGCTCCCGTCGTCGCGCTTGCGGATCTCGTCCCGGAGCTCGGCGGCCTCCTTGCGCGTCGCCTTCACGCCGCGCCCCAGCGTCGCGCCCCACTTCGGGAGGATCCGGGGACCGCGCCACACGAGGACGACGACGAGGACGACGACGAGGACGACGACGAGGTCGACACCGAACATGCGCGCATCGTAGCCCACGTCCGGCCCGCGCGATCCGGCCCGCGCCGCGGTACCCTCGCCGCGGACGACCGGCCCGCGCCCCGGTCGCGGCTCCCGTGGCGGCGGAGCGGGCGCGGCCCAGTGCGGAGGCGGACGTGGGCATGCGGATCCCGGACCTCGGCGCCCTCCTGGCCGAGGCCCAGATGCGGCGGATGGCGCTCGACGCGACGGGCGCCTACTTCGTCACGGACATCGACCCGTCGCACGCGGAGGACTTCGCGAAGGCGCTCCTCCTCATGTCGGTCCCCCGGCGCGGCCAGCACGACCAGGCGATCACGGTCTACATCAACTCCGGCGGCGGCTCGGTCGGCGACGGCCTCGCGATGATGGAGATGATCAACCGGATGCGACGCAGCCACGACGTGCGGATCAACACCGTCGTCCTCGGCTACGCGTACTCGATGGGCGCGATCGTCAGCCAGGCCGGCGACCATCGCTCGATCGGGCGGTACGGGACGCTCATGCTCCACGCCCCGCAGTGGATCCTCTCCGGCGAGGACGAGCGGATCTTCAAGGACTACCAGCAGCTCTCGGAGCACTACCAGCGGACGGTGGCGAACCTCTTCGCCCGGCGGACCGGGTACCGGAACGCCGCGTGGTGGAAGCGGTTCATCTGGTCCGGCCGCGAGCGATTCCTGGGGCCGGACGAGTGCCTCCGCCTCGGGCTCGTCGACGAGATCCTCGAGCCGGCGCTCCACCACGAGGCGCACCCGACGATCTGACGCCGCGCCGGCCGATCTCCTCGGTGGAGCCTGCGCAGGCGCCGGACGGACCGCCCCGGGGCCCACCTCGCCGCAGGATAGAACGCCTGGTCGGTTTGCGACCCACGACGTATACTCGCCGTCCCGTGGCCCGCCGATCCGCACCGCCCGCCGGCCCCGCCGCGACCGCGCCCTCCGAGGACCCGCTCGCGCGGTTCGCGCCGCCCGTCGCGGCCTGGTTCCGGGACGCGTTCGCCGCGCCGACCCGGGCGCAGGTCGACGGCTGGGCGGCGATCGCCGGCGGCGGCCACGTCCTCCTCCACGCGCCGACGGGGAGCGGCAAGACCCTCGCCGCGTTCCTCTGGGGGCTCGACCGCCTCGTCCGCTCCCCGGCGCCGGCGCCGACGGCGGCCGCGGGCGCGGCGGTGCGGATCCTCTACGTGAGCCCGCTCAAGGCGCTCACGTACGACGTGGAGCGGAACCTCCGCGCGCCGCTCGCGGGGATCGCGCTCGCGGGGCGCCGCCTCGGGACGCCCGTCCGCGCCGTGTCGATCGCCTCGCGCACGGGCGACACGCCCTCGGGGGAGCGGCGGGCCCTCGCCCGGACCCCGCCGGAGATCCTCATCACGACCCCCGAATCGCTGTACCTCCTCCTCACGTCGGCGGCGCGCGAGGTCCTCCGCGGCGTGGAGGCGGTGATCGTCGACGAAGTCCATGCGATCGCCGGGACGAAGCGGGGGTCGCACCTCGCCCTCTCCCTCGAGCGCCTCGAGCGGCTCCGGCCGGCCGGGGGGCCGGCGCTCCAGCGGATCGGGCTCTCGGCGACGCAGCGGCCCCTCGAGACGATCGGGCGGTTCCTCGCCGGCGTCGGCCCCGACCGGGCCGTCACGATCGTCGACGCGGGCGCCCGAAAGCGGCTCGACCTCCAGGTCGTCGTGCCGGTCGAGGACATGAGCCGGCTCGGCGAGGTCCTCCCGCTCGAGGAGCAGCCCGGTGGGCCGGCCGCCGGGCCGGAGGGTCGCCTGAGCATCTGGCCGGCGATCCACCCGCGGATCCTCGACCTCGTCCGGACCCACCGGAGCACGCTCGTCTTCTGCAACAGCCGGCGCCTCGCCGAGCGGCTCGCCCAGCGCCTCAACGAGCTCGCCGGCGAGGACCTCGTGCGGGCCCACCACGGCTCGATCGCGCGGGAGCAGCGGGTCGCGATCGAGGAGGCGCTGAAGGAGGGCCGCCTGCCGGCCCTCGTTGCCACCTCGTCGCTCGAGCTCGGGATCGACATGGGGGCGATCGACCTCGTCGTCCAGGTCGAGTCGCCGACCTCGGTCGCGCGGGGCCTCCAGCGGATCGGCCGGGCCGGCCACCGCGTCGACGAGGTGAGCAGCGGCGTCATCTTCCCGAAGTACCGCGGCGACCTCCTCGAGGCGGCCGTCGTCGCCGAGCGGATGCGGGAAGGGGCGATCGAGGCCACGACGATCCCCCGGAGCCCGCTCGACGTCCTCGCCCAGCAGGTCGTCGCGATGGCCGTCATGGACCGCTGGCCGGTCGCGGACCTCCACGCGACGGTGGCCCGGGCGGCGCCGTTCGAGACGCTCACCCGCGAGGCCCTCGAGGCGGTCCTCGGGATGCTCGCCGGGTCCTACCCCTCCGACGAGCTCGCCGAGCTGAAGCCGCGCCTCGTGTGGGACCGCGTCGCCGACACGGTGGAGGGGCGCCGCGACGCCCGCGTCGTCGCGGTGACGTCCGGCGGGACGATCCCCGACCGCGGGCTGTACGGCGTCTTCGTCGTCGGCGAGGCCGGGACGCCCGGCCGGCGCGTCGGCGAGCTCGACGAGGAGATGGTGTACGAGAGCCGGGTCGGCGAGGTCATCGTCCTCGGGGCGTCGTCGTGGCGGATCGAGGAGATCGGTCCGAACCGCGTGCTCGTCTCCCCGGCGCCCGGCGAGCCCGGGAAGCTCCCGTTCTGGAAGGCCGACGCGCTCGGCCGGCCGATCGAGGTCGGCCGCGCCGTCGGCGCGTTCATCCGCGGCGTCGAGGCGGACCTCGTGCGCGGGGCCCGGGGGCGGGCGGCCGCCCTCGTCCGCCTCCGCGAGCGCCACCATCTCGACGAGTCGGCGGCCGAGAACCTCGTCGCGTACCTCGAGGACGAGCGCGAGGCGGCAGGCGCCCTCCCGACCGACCGGCGGGTCGTCGTCGAGCGCTTCCGCGACGAGCTCGGTGACTGGCGGCTCGTCGTCCTCACGCCGTTCGGCGGCCGGGTCCACGCCCCGTGGGCGCTCGCGATCGAGGCCCGCCTCCGGGAGCGGCTCGGCTCGGAGGTCGCCTCGATCTGGTCCGATGACGGGATCGTCATCCGGCTCCCGGACGCCGACCTCGACGGCGTCGAGGAGGACCTCTTCCCGGCGGCCGACGCCGTCGAGGACCTCGTCGTGGCGGCGGTCGGCGGGAGCGCCCTCTTCGCGGCGCGGTTCCGCGAGAACGCCGCGCGGGCGCTCCTCCTCCCGCGCCGCCGGCCGGGGACCCGGACGCCCCTCTGGCAGCAGCGCCAGCGGGCCGCCGACCTCCTCGCCGTCGCCAGCCGCCACGGGAGCTTCCCGATCCTCGTCGAGACGTACCGCGAGTGCCTCGCCGACGTCTTCGACCTGCCCGCCCTCCGGGAGGTCCTCCGCGGCGTCGAGCGCCGCGAGGTGGCCGTCCACCGGGTGGAGACGCCCCGCGCGTCGCCGTTCGCCTCCTCGCTCCTCTTCGACTACGTCGCCGCCTACATGTACGAGGGCGACGCGCCGCTCGCGGAGCGCCGGGCCCAGGCGCTCGCCCTCGACCGCGACCTCCTCCGCGAGCTCCTCGGCCAGGAGGAGCTCCGCGAGCTCCTCGACCCGGCGGCGCTCGAGGAGACCGAGCTCGAGCGGCAGGCCCTCGTCGACGAGCGGAAGGCCGGCTCGGTCGACCAGGTCGCCGACCTCCTCCGGCGCCTCGGGGACCTCTCCGTCGAGGAGGTCGCGGCGCGGACCCGCGGCGGGCTGCCGGCCGCCGGGGAGTGGCTCGAGACGCTCGCCGCGGCGCGCCGCGGCGTCGTCGTCCGGGTCGCCGGCGAGCCGCGCTGGATCGCCGCCGAGGACGCCGCCCGGTACCGCGACGCGGCCGGGGCCCAGCCGCCGCCGGGGACGCCCGCGGCGTTCCTCGGGGCGACGCGCGACGCCCTCGGTGGGCTCCTCGCGCGGTGGGCACGGACGCACGGCCCGTTCCTCGCCACGGAGCCGGCGCTCCGCTGGGGCCTCCCGACGGGGATCGTCGAGGAGGCGCTCGCCCGGCTCGTCGAGGCCGGGACGCTCCTCCGCGGCGAGTTCCGGCCGGGCGGCGCGGAGCGGGAGTGGTGCGACCCGGAGGTGCTCCGGCTCCTCCGCCGCCGCTCGCTCGCCCGGCTCCGCCGCGAGGTGGAGGCCGTCGAGCAGGCGGCGCTCGCGCGGCTCCTCCCGGCCTGGCAGGGCGTGGCGGCCGCCCCCGTGCCGGGGACGCTCGGAGCCGACGTGCCGGTCCCGCTCCGCGGCCAGGCGGCGCTGGAGCGGCTCGCGGAGGTCGTCGACCAGCTCGCCGGGGTCCCGATCCCGGCATCGGTGCTCGAGCGCGACGTCCTGCCGGCCCGGGTGCCCGGTTACCAGCCGCGGCTCCTCGACGAGCTCGGGGCGCTCGGCGAGGTCGCCTGGGTCGGCTGCGGGCCGCTCGGGCGGGACGACGGGCGCATTGCCCTCTACCGGCCCGGCCGCGGCGAGGCCCTGCGGGCGGGGCTCATGGCCCGGGGCACCCTCGAGCGGCCGAAGGGCCCGCGCCACGCGGCGATCCGCGCCGCCCTCGCCCGGCGCGGGGCCTCGTTCTACCGTGAGCTCTTCGTCGCCGCCGGCGGCGCGACCGACCGCGAGGTCCTCGACGCGCTCTGGGACCTCGTGTGGGCGGGCGAGGTGACGAACGACACGTTCGCCCCGCTCCGGGCGCTCCGCTGGAAGCGCCCCGGCGGCGATCGCCGGCCGCGCCCCGGGCGCCTCGCGACGCTCGGGCCGCCGGAGGCCGCGGGACGCTGGTCGCTCGTGGGGAGCGCGCCGGGCGCCGGGGACGACGCCGCGGGACCCGCCGCGGCGCCGGGCGGCGGACCTTCGGCGACCGAGCGCCTCCACGCCCTCGCCCTCGCCCTCCTCGATCGGCACGGCGTCCTCGCCCGCGAAGCGGTGATCGCCGAGGGCGTCGAGGGCGGCTTCGCCGCGCTCTACCCGGTCCTCCGCGCCCTCGAGGAGGCCGGCCGCATCCGCCGCGGGTACTTCGTCGACGGGCTCGGCGCCGCCCAGTTCGCGCTCGGCGGCGCCGTCGACCGGCTGCGGGCCGTTCGCGAGGCGGATCCCGGCCGGCCGCGGGTCGACCTCCTCGCGGCCGCCGACCCGGCCCAGCCGTACGGCGCCGCGCTCGCCTGGCCGCGCCGCGGCGACGACGACCGGCGGCCGTTCCAGCGCGCCGCGGGCGCCCACGTCATCCTCGTCGACGGCGCGGCCATCCTCTACGTCGAGCGGGGCGGGCGGGGGCTCGCGACGTTCCCCGCCGCGGACGACCCCGAGCGCCTCGCGCTCGCCCTCGCGGCCCTCGGCGGGCTCGTCGGGGAGGGGCGCCTCCGCGAGCTCGTGCTCGCCCGCGTCGACGGCGCGCCGCTCGGGCCGGAGCACCCATGGCGGGCCCGCCTCGTCGCGGCCGGGTTCGTGCCGGGCTACCGCGGCCTCGCCCTCCGCCCCCGGCGATGACCGCCCCCGACGTCCCCCGGTCACCGCGGCGCGTCAGGCGGCCGGCGTCCCCTGGTGGAAGACGAGCTGCCAGCGGCCGGCCCGTGAGCGGCGCCACGTCGACGAACGGAGGGCGACGGCCGGCGGGCCGCCGGCCGCGTCGGCGCGGACGGACCGGTACGTCACGAGGGCGAGGTCGGCGGCGAGGCGGTGGGCCTCGAAGTGCTCGATCCGGATGGCCGCGGACGCCTCGTCGGCGAGCGCGGCGACGATCGACGCGCGGTCCCAGGCGCGGCCCGAGCTCCCGATCTCGCGGAAGTCCGGGGCGAGGAGCTCCACGAGCCGCGCCGGCGAGCGGCGGACCTCGGGTCGGAGGAGGTCCGTCTCGAGGCCGAGGAGGTGCGCGGTGAGCTCGCGGTCCGCCTCCGCGCCAGGGCCGGCCGGCACGCCCCCGCAGCGCTCGTCCTGATCATCTCCGGCGGCCGTGCCCATGCCGCCCACGGTATCGCATCCCCCGCTACCATCCCGGCCATGTGCGAGATCCTCGCCGCCCGCTCCCCCGAGCCGTTCGCCCTCGACGCCCTGTGGGAGCTCGCTGCCGGCCTCGAGCGGTACGGCCTCGCCGGCTACGCGTGGGGCGTCGCCTGGACCCGGCCGGACGGCTCCCTCGACGCGTACCGCGCGACGACGGCGTTCCGCGACGACCCGGGTCGCGACGCGGTCGGCCGGACGGAGACGACTGCCGCGCTCGTCCACCTGCGGCGCCCCTCCCGCTTCTCCTGGCTCGGGATCTCCGACACGCAGCCGTTCGTCGCGGACGGCGGACGATTCGCCTTCGCCCACAACGGCGAGCTGGCACGCCACCGCCGCTTCCGCGGCGCGTACCGGGCGGCCGGCCGGATCCACGGCCGGGCCGATTCGGAGGTCGGGCTGCGCTGGCTCGAGGACGCGTGGGCGCTCCGGCGCCCGGCCCCGGAGCTCCTCGGCGCGCTCCACGAGGCAATGGGCGGGTCGGCGAACCTCGCGGTGCTCGAGCCGGGCGGCGCCGCGACCCTCCACGCGGGGAACGCCGAGAACCCGGTCTTCGCGTTCCGCCTCGCCGGCCTCGGGATCCTCTCGACCGGCGTCTACTCCCTCGACCGGTCGCTCTTCCGGCTCGTCGCCCCGGGCGCCCGAGACCGACGCCTCGTCGGGAGGGGACGCGCCGCCACCCTCTGACGCGGTCGCGGGCGCTGCTCAGGCACGCCCCTCGGCGGTGCCGGGAGCGTGCGGGAGGCCGAACGCGCGGCGGAGGCGGGCGCCGAGGGCGGCCGGGCGGCGCGCGTCCGCGAGCCAGCCGCGCCCCCACGCGGCGAGCGTCGCCGGCCGGACGAGCCGGGCGGGGTCCCGGTCGCGCCATAGCCACGGGACGAGGGCCCAGGCGTAGACGAGGTAGTCGATCCGCACCGGGCGCGGGAAGGCGAAGAGGACCTGGAGCTGGACGAGGGTCGCGTCGAGCGTCAGGAGGGTGAGGATGCCGGCGACGGCGAGGAAGCCGACCCCCCACGCCCGGCCGCGGGGGGCAAGGAGCGGGAGGAAGACGATCGGGAGCCACTTGAGCGCGGTCGCGATCGCCCACAGGAACCCCGCCGTCCGCGGGGCGGTGAACTGGGCGGCCCAGAGCATGAGGACGATGAAGAGGTTGATGTTCCCCGTGTCGAGGTTCGCGAGGAACGAAGGCCCGAGGACGAGGATGGCGATGGCCGTCGCGAAGGGCCGGAGGCGGTAGGCCCAGCCGATCGACCAGGCAAGGAGGACGAGGTTCGCCGCCCGCCAGACGAACCAGGCCACGTCCCACGGCAGGAGGGCCCAGGGCACGAACGCGGGAAGGAGCCACGGGGCGTAGACGTACGGCATGAACGGCCCGGTGGGGTGATAGGGGTCGCCGCCGTTCAGCCAGATCCGGACCGCCGCCCAGTAGGCCCGCGCGTCGGCGCCGCCGAGCTCCCCCCGCGCGTAGAGCGTCGCGAAGCCGATCCCGGCGGCAAAGCCGAGGAGGAGCGCGGCGGCGAGGTGTCGCGGCTGCCGGAGGCGGGTCGCCTCCCGCCGGAGCGCCCGCCGGAGGACGCCCGGGTGGGCCCGGGCGCGCGGGGGTCCGGGGATCGCTGCCGTTCGGGACATCGCCCGGCGAGTATCGCACGGGACGCGGGAGCCCCGGCAAGGCGCTCGCCGTCCGGGCCCGCGGCCACCTGACCTCGCGCGGGCCCGCGCCGCCCACCGGGCCCTCGCCCAGGCCCGAGCCCGCCTCGGGACGAAGCCGACGGGGAGGGGGAGGGGGGAGCGGTCACCGCGGCCGCGTCCGGCGCGATCCCGCCGCGAGCTGCGTCCTCGCGATCGACCCGGCCTGTGCCCGCCACGCCGCGGGGGTGTTCACGGCAGGCGAGCAGGCGAGCCGGACGGTCGCAGCAGGGATCCTCATGACCGTCGCCGCGGTGGGCGGCGGCGCCGTCCTCCTGAGCCCGGAGATCTGCGCCGTGGCCTGCCCGGCCCTCGTCAGCGTCGGCGGCGCGGCCGAGTCGGCCCTCACCGGCGGCGGCACGCCGACGAGCGTGGCGGCGCGGGCGGGCAGGCTGGCGACTGGCGCTGATGAGGCTGTCTTCTGGTCGGGTATTCGCGGCGGCCCAGTGGCAGCCGCAGACTGGGTTGCCGAGAACGGAGGTGCGACGCTCGAGATGACGTTGGTCCGGCGAGGTGTTCACCTCCCAGCGTGGGATGCCGCGAGCCAGACTTCGATAGATGCTTGGCGAAGCGCATCCGCCGAGTTTGCGGCGGGTGCGCAGGGGAACGTTCGAGTCCTTCAGTCGGACGCGATTCGGGTAAGCAGCATCTGGGCTGAGGTTGAGTTCCCTGCCTTGACGGCGAACCCGAACGTACTATCAATCACCGCAGTAGACCCGGTATCTGGGATGGAGGTGCTGCTGTGGACGAGATGAGCCGTCTCGGGGCCAGGCTGCTTTCCTGGGCGGTCGTCGTGTGGACCGGTTGGGGCCGCACTTCCTGGCCCCTGAGAGATGAGGCAGCACTCGAGGACGTCTTCGGTAGCGAATTGGCGCGTGACTTGATGACGCTGATCCGAGATCTCGAGGCAGAGTTCTACGAGTCTGATGCTCGTTTCGTCGCAAGCAGCCCTCGAGAGATGGGTGATCTCGCGGCGGCCCGTTTCCGATCCCGGCGCCCGGAACTACCCGAGGAGCTCGTTCAGGCACTCTCGTGGTGCTACACGTACGACTACAAGTGACGCCACGTGACGCTGTCCTCGACGGGGTCGACCGACATGTCGGGGTGGTCCGCTACGAGATCACCCGGCGGGCGACCCGCATTGCCGAGGTGGCGGGCACTGTCACGACCTACACCGACGACACGGTCGCCCCGAACACCTCCTCTCCTCGCCGACCGGCGACCCGACGAACAGCGTCTTCACGTACAGCGCGACGAACCAGCCCCTCACCGTGACCGTCCCCGGGCAGCCCACCGTCACGTACACGTACGACGCCCTCGACCGGCGGACCAGCCGCAGCGCCGGGGGGACGAGCGAGACGTACGGGTACGTCGGCCTCTCGGCCACCGTCGGGCGGATCGACCGGGGCGGCGGGCAGGTCCTCGCCAGCGCGATCGACGCCCTCGGCGACCGCCTCACCGTCGGCTCCTCCTGGGTCCTGCCGAGCGTCCGGGGCGACGTCGCGGCCCTCCTCGCCCCGGGTGGGACCGCCGTCGGCGACGCCCACCGCTACGACCCCTACGGGGTGACCCTCGCCGCGAGCGGGAGCACGGCGAGCCCCTGGCGCTTCGCCGGCCGCCTCCAGGAGCCGACGTCGGGGCAGTACGACTATGGCGCCCGCGGGTACGACCCGGCCCTCGCCGCCTTCACCTCCCTCGACACCGCGCTCGGGGCGGCGGCCGCCCCGGCGAGCCGCAACCGCTACCTCTACGCCGAGGCCAACCCGGTCTCGATGGTCGACCCCGACGGCCACGCCGCCTGCCGCCTCGGAGCGGACGACTGCGCCGACCTCGGCGGGCGGCTCGACGCCCTGGCCCGGGCCGCCGCCGCGGCCGACGCCGCCGCCGCGGCCG
>JAJZRQ010000008.1 GCA_021802585.1 Chloroflexota bacterium | reverse complement strand
GCGCGGACCTCCGGCGGCCGGCCGAGCCAGTCGAGGCCCTCCCGGGCCACGTCCCGGGCCCGCCGGATCTCCTCGAGCCGGATGTTCGCGGCGGCTCGCCGCCGCCGGCCGGTCATCGCGGCGGGGCGGGCGGATCCGGGGCGGGAGCGGGGAGGTCGTCCGGCGCGCCCGACCAGACCGGCGCGACGGCTTCCGCGGCACCGGGCCCCGGGGGTCCCGCGCCGTCGGCCCCGGCGGGCGCGGCGCCGGGCCGGTGGCGCCAGGCGAGGACGGCGAGCGCGGCGAGGACGACGGCGGCGCTGATGATCGACGCCGTCGGGATCCCGAAGAACGTCCAGTTGTTCGTGCGCATCGCCTCGAGGACGAAGCGGGTCGTCCCGTACCAGGCGAAGAAGAGGAGGACGAGGTCGCCGGGCCGGAGCCACCGGGCCCGCCGGGCGAGGGTGAGGAGGACGAGCGCGCCGATGGCGCCCGAGATCGACTCGTAGAGGAAGAGCGGGTGGAAGTGGGCGTCGGGCGGCGTCGTCCCGAGGGGCGGGCAGGCCCACGTCGCGGTGCGGTGGGCGCAGTCGATCGCGATCCCCCACGGCAGGTTCGTCGGCGGACCGTAGAGCTCCTGGTTGAAGAAGTTCCCCCAGCGGGCGATCGCCTGCATCGTGAGGATCCCCGGCGCCGCCACGTCGGCCCACGCGACGATCGACTGCCTCTTCCAGCGAGCGTAGGCGACGCCGGCCAGGAAGCCGGTGAGGATGCCGCCGTAGACCCCGAGCCCCGTGTACGGCGGCAGGACGATCGCGAGGAGGTCGTCCCGGTAGCGGTCCCACTGGTCGATGACGTGGTAGAGCCGCCCCCCGATGAGCGCCGCCACGGCGATGACGATCATCCCGTTCACGAGGAGGCCCGTGTCGAGGCCGCGGCGGCGCGCCTCGCGCTCGACGACGACGTACGTCGCGGCGAGGCCGAGGGCGTACATGACGCCGTACCAGTGGATCGCGAGGGGGCCGATCGCGAAGGCGATCGGGTCGGGGGTCCAGTTGATCATCGCCCGCGGAGTGTAGCGGCGGCGGCGCCGGAGCGGCATGCGATACTCCGCGCCGGATGGACGCGGAGTACCTGTGGTGGCTCGTCGTGCTCCTGCTCGTCGGCGGGGGTTCGATCGCGTACCTCGCGCTCGGTCCCGTCCCCGAGATCGGGGACGAGCCGGCCCGGGACGCGGACGAGCTCCCGGCGGCCGAGGGGCGCGGGGCCGCGCCGGCGGCCCCCCCGACCCGTCAGAGCCCCCCGGTGAGGACGACGCTGCCCGGGGCCGAGGAGCCCGCCGCCGCGAGCGACACCCCGTAGACGACGCCCGCGGGCAGGTTGGCGGGGATCACCACCGCGCCGGTCCACCACGCCACCCCGCCCGCCCACCACATCGTCCCGAGGATGGAGCGGCTGCCGCCGACCTCGACCCAGCACCGGTACTCCGTGCCGGACGCCGGGGCGTCCAGGCCGGTCGCGGTCACGACGATCCGCCCGGCGGACGGCGAGAGGACGAGCGTGCCGGCGGTCCGGCCGGCCGGGTCGCGGAGGACGACCTGGCGGGCGTCGCCGACGGCGAGGAGCGCGGCCGTCTCCCGCGCGATGCGGTCGAGGGCCGCCGCCGGGTCGGCGCCGGGGCCGAGGCGGGAGCCGCCCGCGATGAGGGCCCCGCCGACGAGGCCGATGACGAGGACGGCGGCGAGCGCGCCGATCCAGGCCGGCGTCCGCGGGCGGCCGGGGCGGCGGCCCCGGGGCACCGCGCCGGACGGTCGCACGGCGGACCGCTCCGGCGACCCGGCGGCGGGCGCGCCCGGCGCGGCGACGTCCCCCCGCGATTCCGCGCCTCCGCGCGGGGCGCCCACGGCCCGGACGAGCGCGAGCGTCCGCTCCCGGAGGGCCGGATCGGGCTCTGCCGCGAGGATCGGCCGGAGGATCGCGTCGGCGCGGCGGAGCCTCCCGAGCTCCTCGAGGCAGGACGGGCATCCGGCGAGGTGGCCGGCGATCGCCACCGCCTCCGCCGTGTCGCCCGCGTCGAGCCGGTCGAGGCCGCCGGGCTCGACGGCCGCCAGCTCGAGGGCCTCGCGGACCTCGCGGTGCTCGATCATCGTTCCCCTCCGCCGCGTCGCGCCGGCGCGCCCGCTCCGCGGGCCTCCGCGGGCTCGTCGGGCCGCAGCGGGGCGACCTCCGGACCGTACGCCTCGGCGAGCGCCTCGCGCAGCCGGGCGAGGGCGCGACGGGTCCGGGTCTTCACCGTCCCGAGCGGCCACCCGAGCCGGGTCGCAATCTCGCTCTGGGACAGCTCGTCGCGATAGGCGAGGAGGATCACCTCGCGCTCCGGCTCGGGCATCGTCGCGAGGGCGCGGTTGATCGCCGCCCGGGCCTCGGCCGCCTCGCTGGCGGCGACGGGATCGGCCGCGTCGAAGGAACCCCGGCCGGGGCGCCCGGCGGCGGCGCGCTCGAGGGCATCGGCGGCGGGCTCGTCGTCGGAGGGCGCGAGCGACGCGAGCCGGGGTCGCCGGCCGGCGGCGCGCAGGCGGTCCACCGCCCGGTGCCGCGCGATCGTGCCCAGCCACGCGGAGAGCGACCCCACCGCCGGGTCGAAGCGCTCGGCCCGGTTCCAGAGCGCCAGGAACACCTCCTGCACCACCTCCTCCGCCACCTGACGGTCCCCGGTGATCCGGAGGACCGTCGCGTGGATGGCCGCGGCATGGCGGTCGTAGAGCTCGGCGAGGGCATCCTCGGAGCCCGCCGCGACCGCCGCCACGAGGGCGGCGTCGGCGGGAGGCGGCGCGGCTCGCCCCTCGGCCATCGTTACGGAGCCGGGCGGCCGCCGGATTTCGCGGCCCCGCCGGCGTCGGCGAGGATCGGGAGCGGCCGCCGCTCGAACGGCGTCGAGAAGACGACGTCCGTCTCCGTCCGGTAGACGTGGCGGGTGGCCTGGACCCGCCGGACGACCCGCTCGAGGTCCGCGGTGTCCCGCGCCCGGATCTTCAGGAGGTAGTCCCCCTCGCCGGCGATCCGGTGGCACGCCTCGACCTCGGCGATCTCGGCGAACGCGTCGGTGATGTCGTCGGCGATGCTCCCCGGCGCCTGCGTGACCCACATGAACGCGAGGACGCCGAGCCCGACGGCGGCGGGGTCGACCTGGGCGGAGTAGCCGCGCACGATCCCGCGCCCCTCGAGCTTCTTCACCCGCTCGTGGGCCGACGGGCCGCTCATCCCGACCTCCGCGCCAATCTCCGCATACGGTCGCCGCCCCTCGCGCTGGAGGATGTCGAGGATCCGGGCGTCGACGGGGTCGATCCTGGGGTCACCGGCCATGTAGCACCACTACGTTAGGCGAAGCTGCCTTGACACACGCTGTTCGTTAGGCTATTCTATCTGTCGACCAGCGATTGCTGGGTCTCACATCATCGGAGGTACAGGCGATGGTTCTCGCCACCGTGATCGGCCTCCTCGCGCTCTTCTCCTTCATCAGCATCCTGCTGAGCGGCGACGACGAGCTGCCCGAGGCCGATCCGCGCGACAAGCTCCCCACCTGGGCTCGGTTCGGCCTGCGCTGACCGCCGCGACGAGCCGCCGGTGCCCGGGCCCTCCGGGCTGCCGCGGTCCGCATAGCCTAGCGATCCGAGGCCCCCGACGCCCGGGGGCCTCGTCCGTGTCCGGAGCCACCGGCCGCCCGCGGCGCGGCGCACCCGGCGCCGGAACCGGCGTCCCGGCCGGGAGGGCGGCGTGGTCGGCGAGCGCCGCGCTTCCCGCTCAGCCGCCGATGTTCGCGCCGATGAGCCGGCCAACGAGGAACGTGACGATCGCGGCCGCAGCGCCGATCCCGACCTGGCGGAGCCCCGAGTAGGCGAGGCTCCGGCCGGTGAGCATGCTGACCATCGCCCCGAGGGCGAAGAGGGCGAGGAGGCTGGCCCCGAAGCTCACGGCCATGACGGCGTCGCCGCCGCCGAAGAGGTACGGGACGACGGGGATGATCGCGCCGACGGTGAAGGCGAGGAACGAGCCGGCGGCGGCCGCCCACGGCGAGCTCATCCCGTTCTGGTCGAGGCCGAGCTCCTCGCGGACGAGGGTCTGGAGGGCGACGTCCGGGTCCTGGAAGATGTGCTCCGCGAAGCGGCGGGCGTCCGCCTCGGGGAGCCCCTTCGACCGGTAGATCCCCACGAGCTCCTCGAGCTCCTCCTCGGGCATCGCCTCGAGCTCGGCGCGCTCGAGCGCGATCTGCCGCTCCAGCACCTCGACCTGGGAGCGGACCGAGATGTACTCCCCGGCCGCCATCGAGAAGGCGCCGGCGAGGAGCCCGGCGATCCCGGAGAGGAGGATGATCGACGGCTCGGCCGTCGCGCCGGCGACGCCCATGACGAGCGAGAGGTTGCTCACGAGCCCGTCCGAGGCGCCGAAGACGATGGCGCGCAGCGTGCCGGCGCCGCCGCGATGCCAGCTCTCGGCCTTCGCGATGTCCGCCGGGCTCGGCACCCCGCGGCCTGGCCGCGGGATCACCGCCGCCGCCGCGCCGCCGGCCGCCGCGCGCGCTTCGGGCGCCTCTTTCGCCCCGAGCTTCCGCCAGATCTCGCCGTGGCGCTGTTCGTCGGCCGCCATGCCGGCGATCGCGGCGGTCATCGCCGGCGCGGGCGGCGCGGTCGCGCTCTCGGTGTAGCGCCGCTCGTCCTTCGCCTCGAGAGCCCGCACCATGTCCGTCACGGCCTTCGTCCCGAAGAGGCGGGCGACGAGGAGGACGAACCGGACCCGCGGACCGGGGCCGGCCCCCGGCGGGAGGGCCGCCCCGCCCTCGACGATGAGCCGCTCCCAGATCGCGGCGTGGCGGCGCTCGTCGGCCGCGATCGCGTGGAACGCGTCCGCGCGGTGCGGGTCGCGATCGATCGCGGCCAGGCCGTCGTAGAGATGAATCGCGTCGCGCTCGAGGCGCAGGGCCACGAGCGCCTGCTCGCCGGCGGCAGGGTCGAGGGGAGCCGGGGGGATCACCCCGAGATCGTAGCGAACCGCCGTCATCGTCGCCCAGTCCGGGTGGCCCGGATGCAGGTGCTATCGTGCCCCCCGTGCCCGAGGACCGACCGGCTCTCCGCTACCTCGACGCCGCCGACGTCACGGCCTGCATGCCGCCCCTCCCCGAGCGCCTGCGTCTCGCCGAGCGGACGCTCGTCGGCCTCGTCGCGGGGGCCCAGCTGCCGCCGAAGATCGGCGTCCACCCGCGCCCGCCGGGGTCGTTCGCCCATGCGATGCCCGCCTACCTCGCGGGCCGGGACCCGGACGGCTGTGGCGACCTCCTCGGCGTGAAGTGGATCGCCGGCGTCCCCGGGAACGCCGCGGCGGGGCTTCCCGCCCTCCACGCCGTCGTCGTCGTCAACGATCCAGGAACCGGCGCGCCCGTCGCGATCCTCGACGGCGGGCCGATCACCGCGGAGCGGACGGCGGCGGTCTCCGGCACGGCCGTCGCCCGGTGGGCGCCGCCGACCCCCGGCCGCGGCCCGCGGGGCGCCATCGTCGGGGCCGGGGTCCAGGGGCGCGCCCACGTCCCGGTGCTCGGCCACCTCCTGCCGGGCGTCCGCCTCGCGATCCACGACCGCGACGCCCGGCGGGCCGCCGCGCTCGCCGCCGACGCGGCTGAGGTGCCGGGGATCGGGGCGGCGGTGGTGGCCGCCGACGCTCGGTCGGCGGTGGCCGACGCCGACGTCGTCGTCACGTGCGTCTCCTTCGGGCCGGTCCGCCAGGTGATGACGGACGGGTGGTTCGCTCCTGACGCCCTCGTCGTCGCGGTCGACTACGCGACCTCGGTGGCGGCCGACGTGGCGCGCCGGGCCGGTCTCTTCCTCGTCGACGAGGAGGAGCAGTTCCGGGCGAGCCGCGGGGCCGGCCTCTTCGACGGCTACCCGGACCCGGCGACGGTCCTCGGGTCGGCGATCCTCGCCGGCACCGGCCGGCCGGAGGCGGGACGGGTCGTCGTCACGCACCTCGGCGTCGGGCTGGCGGACCTCGTCTTCGCCGACGCGATCGTCGCCGCCGCGCGCGCCCGCGGGATCGGGACGCTCCTCGCACGCTGAGCGGTTGCTCCCGCGACGGGCGCCCGCGTGGCGCGCCCGCGTTGCGCTCCACCCCCGGCGTTCGGCACACTGCGAGGATCGGCGCGGTCCACCGCAGGCCGGGAGAGGAGGAGGGATCGGTGCGCATCATCGGCCGCCTGCTGGCGGGGCTGCTCGTCGTGGCCCTCGTCGCGGCCCTCGTCGGGGCGGGCCTCGTCGGGAGCCTCCTCGGGTGGGTTGCGCTCCGCTCCCAGCCGCAGGTCGCCGGGACGCTCCGGGTGGCGGGACTGGCCGCGCCGGTCGAGGTGATCCGCGACCGGGCCGGGATCGCCCACGTCTACGCCGACACGCCGGACGACCTCTTCTTCGCCCAGGGGTTCGTCCACGCGTCCGAGCGGATGTGGCAGATGGAGGTCTTCCGCCGCGTCGGGGCCGGACGGCTGAGCGAGCTCTTCGGGGCGTCCCAGCTGGAGACCGACCGCTTCCTCCGGACGCTCGGCTGGCGACGGGCCGCCGAGCGCGACCTCGCCGCGCTCGACGCGACGACCGTCCGGGCCCTCCAGCGGTATGCCGACGGCGTCAACGCCTGGCTGGCCCACGGCCGGGGCCGGCGGAGCCTCGCCTTCGTCGTCGCCGGGATCCAGTCCGGCCAGGGCGGCGGCCTCGACGGCTACGAGCCCGAGCCGTGGACGCCCCTCGACTCGGTGGCGTTCGGCAAGCTCCAGGCCTGGTCGCTCGGGGGCAACTACGACGCCGAGCTGTTCCGGCTCCTCGCCGACGGCCGCCTCGGCGATCCCGCCCTCACCGACGCGCTCTTCCCCGCGTACCCGGACGGGGCCCCGACGATCACGACGAGCGCCGATCTCGTCCGCGCCGCCGACCCGGGGGCGTCGGCCGCGGGGCCCCCGGCGCCGGAGGAGATCGACGCCGGCGCCACGTCCGCCGCGTCGCCGGCCGGGACTGCGGACGTGCCCGCCCTCGACGCGCGCGAGGCGGCCGGGCTCGCCCGGCTCGCGGACCTCGGCGATGCGATCGGGGCGATTGCCGGGTTCGACGAGGCCGGCAGCGCGCTCGGGCATCCCGGCGTCGGGTCGAACAACTGGGTCGTGGCACCCTCGAAGAGCGCCACGGGCGCCGCGCTCCTCGCGAACGACCCGCACCTCGGCGTCCAGTTGCCGAGCATCTGGTACATGAACGGCCTCCACTGCCGGGTCGTCTCGGCGGCCTGCCCGTACGACGTCGCCGGCGTCTCCTTCCCGAGCGCGCCGGGGGTCATCCTCGGGCACAACGCCCGGATCGCCTGGGGGGCCACGAACACCGGGCCCGACGTCCAGGACCTCTTCGTCGAGACCCCGGACCCGGCGAACCCGGACCACTACCTGTACCGGGGGGCGTCGATCCCGTTCACGACCCGCGAGGAGACGATCGCCGTCGCCGGCGGCGACCCCCTGACGATCACGGTCCGCGAGACCGTCCATGGCCCGATCCTCAACGACGTCGTCGAGGACCTCGCCGGCAGCGCGCGGCTCTACGCCCTCCACTGGACGGCGCTCGTCGAGACCGACGGGCTCATCGGCGCGTTCCTCAGGCTCGATGCCGCGGCGTCATCCGCCGACGTCCGGGCGGCCCTCCGCGACTACGTGGCGCCGGCCCAGAACTTCGTCTACGCCGACGTCGACGGGAACATCGGGCTCCAGGTCCCCGGCCGGATTCCCCTCCGGCCTGCTGGCGACGACGGCCGGCGCCCGGTCGACGGCGCGTCGGGCACCCACGACTGGACCGGCTACGTCCCGTACGAGGACCTGCCGGCCCTCGACAACCCGCCGGACGGCCTCATCGTCACCGCCAACAACAAGCCCGTCGACGGCGCCTACCCGTACCACCTCGGAACCGAGTGGGACTCCGGCTGGCGGGCGACCCGGATCCGGCAGCTCCTCGACGAGGCAGTCGCGAACGGCGGGGTGACGCAGGCGGACCTGTCGGCGATCCAGCTCGACACGCGCCTCCTCCGGGCCGACGACCTCGCCCCCGCGCTCGTCGCGGCCCGCCCGACGACCGCCGACGGCGCCGAGGTCCAGCGCCTCGTGCGCGCCTGGGACCGCCGCTGCGACCTCGACAGCCGGGGCTGCGCGGCGTACGAGGTCACCGAGTGGCACCTCATCCGGGCCGTCTTCGACCCGTGGCTCGGCACGCTCGCCGCGACGTACGTCGGGAGCGAGCCGTCCCGCCTCGCGGTCCGGGCCGCCGTCGCCGACCCCGCCTTCCCGTTCTGGGACGACCCCCACACGACGACGCTCGAGACTCGCGACGGCCGCCTCGGGGCCGCGCTCGACGCCGCGGGGGCCGAGCTGCGGACTGCGCTCGGCACGCCGTCCCGCTGGTCCTGGGCGCGCGTCCACACGACGGTCTTCCGGGAGCAGACGTTCGGGCGGAGCGGGATCGGCATCCTCGAGGGCCTCTTCAACGTCGGACCCCTCGGCGTGCCGGGGACGAGCGATGCCGTGAACAACGCCAACACGAACCTCCGCGGCTGGTACCCCGACCCCGAGGACCCGCGGTCGACGCCGGGCACGCTCCGCGACGCGTTCACGATGACGAACCACCCCTCGTACCGCCTCGCCATCGAGATGACGCCCGACCGGCTCGACGCGGCCCGGATCGTCATCAGCACCGGCCAGGGCGGCAACCCCGGCGGGCGCCACTACAGCGACCTCGTCGCGGACTGGATCGCGGGCCGGACGGTTCCCCTGCCCTTCTCGCGGGCCGCGGTGGAAGCGGCCACGTCGACCCGCCTCGTCCTCGAGCCATGAGCGGCGGCGGCCCGGACCAGCATCTTCTGGCGGAGCGGGGGCCGACGAGGCCGGTCGACCCCCGCGTCTACGCGGCCGTCCGCTCGTCTACTTCGCGCGGCCGATCTTCAGGTACTGCTGGCCTCCGCCCCAGGCGTGCGGGCCGCAGTACGTGTTGGGATTGACGTTCGGGTCCTCGTCGCACCAGTAGGCGCCCTCGAACTGGACGCTGATCGTCGCCCAGCCGGGGACGAACTTCCCGTTCTCGGCCCGCGCCCAGGACTCCCAGGGGGTCGTGCCGTTGCACGGATACCAGCCCCCGAAGCCGCCCCGGACGGTGGTCGTCCGGCCGACGACCTGTTCCACCTGGCCCCACTGGATCTGCACATCCATGGGCTGCGAGCACCAGAGGGTGCCCTGGATGTGGACGTTGCCAGACCGGTCGACCGTTGCGGTGCCGATCGTGACGTAGGCGATCTGCGGCCCCCCGTCGTAGGCGCCGGCCGGGCCGGCGAGGCCCAGCACGAGAACGAGAGCCGTGGCCACCGCGAAGATGCGTCGCATCGCGACCTCCCCACGAGCGTGCGGGCGCGGGCTCGCCAGTGGCTCAGCGCGGCCCCGGCGGCCGAAATTCGGACCGCGCGTCGACGCCGCCCCGCAACCCGCCCACTCTCGGTCGCCCCCCGAAGGGCGGCAAGGGCCGGTCGGCACGGGGCTGCACGTCCGCGCCAGATCGCGGAGGCTCAGCCTGGCCAGTCGACGATGATCCGGCCGTCCTCGACGGCGACGGGGTAGACGGCGAGCGGCTCGTCGGCCGGCGGGTCGAGGGGGTCGCCCGTGGCGAGATCGAACCGCGAGAGGTGGAGGGCGCAGGTGAGCGTTCCCGCGGTCAGGAAGCCGCGGTCCAGCTCGAAGTACTCGTGGCTGCAGATGCCCTGGACGGCGCGGACCGTGCCGCCGACGTTCACGAGGAGGATCGGCTCGGTCCCGTCGACCCAGGTCATCCGCATCGTCCCCTCGGCGAGGTCGGCGAGGGGGCCGACGTCGATCCGCCGCGCCACGACGTCAGGCGGCCGGTGCCGCCGACTCGAGCGAGTCCGCCCACTTCGCCTCGAGGATCGCCCAGAGGCGCTCCTGCTCGGATTCGAGCGGCACGCGCGCGACGACGGGCTCGAGGAAGCCGAGGGTGATGAACTTGCGGGCCTCGTCCGGGGTGATCCCGCGGCTCTCGAGGTAGAACAGCTGGGCCGGGTCGATCGGGCCGACGGACGAGCTGTGGGCCGCCCGGCGGCAGTCCGGCTGGTCGATCTCGAGGCTCGGGATCGTCACCGAGCGGCTCTGCTTGTCGAGGAGCATCCCGAACTCCCCGAGGAAGCTATCGGTCCCGCGGGCCGTCTTCTCGATCGAGATGAGGCCCTTGATGTAGGCCCGAGCCCCGTGCTGGAGGACGGCCTTCGAGAGGAGGTTCCCGGTCGTGTCCCGCCCCACGTGGCGGGTGTACGCGGTGAGGTCGAAGAGCTGGTCGCGGCCACCGAAGACGATCTCGACCTGCTCCACCTCGCTGCCGTCGCCCTCGAGGCGGTTGTCGATCCGCGAGCGGACGACCCGCCCGCCGAGCTGGGCGATCGCGAAGCGGAGCGAGGCCCCCGCGCCGATCCGCGCCGTGCGCTGCTGGAGGGCGGTCGTGCCGCCGGGCAGATCCTGGACCGAGGCGAACCGGAGGACGGCCCCCGGCCCGAGGGCGATCTCGCTCGTCCCGCCGAACAGCGCCTGCGGGACAGGCTCGCCCGCGGCGCAGCCGATCGCCGGGCCGGCCGCGACGAGCTCCTCGACGAGCGACGCCTCGGCGCCCTCGTCGAGGCGGATGAGGGTCCGTGTGAGGAGGGCCCGCTCCGGCACGCCGGCGGCCCAGCGGAGGACGATCGGCCGCTCGAGCCGGACGCCGGCCGGGACGTGGAGGTGGATCCCCTGGCTCCAGAAGCCGCGGGAGAGCCAGGCGAGCTTCTCGTCGGCGGGGAGCGCCGTCCCAGTGAGGGCCTCCCGGACGCCGGCCGCACCGCGCGCCAGCGCCTCGCCGAGCGTCTCGAGGACGACGCCACGCTCGGCAAGCCCGGGGGCGAGGGCGAGCCGGAGGACGGCGTCCTCGCGGAGCTCGATGATCCCGTCGGCGTCCGCCGGGGGCTCGCCCGCGACCGCCGGCGCGGTCGCCGTGCGGACGTGGGGCCGCGCGGCGGAGAGGTCGGCGCCGCGGAAGTCGACGTACGTCGTGTAGAGCTCGTTCGATTCCACGGGGAGGCGTGCGAACGCCTCGGCCGCGGCGCGGCGATCGTCGCGGAGCCAGGCCGGCTCGTCGCGCTCCGCGCCGAGCGTCGCGGCGAGGGCCGCGTCGGCGAAGGCGAAGGGGAGGTCGGCCGGCGCGCGGCGTGCACGGGGCGCGGCGGGGGCCGGGGCCGGCGAGCCGGCGGGCGCCTCCGGGGGGGTCGTCATCCGAGCGACCCCTCCATCTCGAGCTTGACGAGGCGGTTGAACTCGATCGCGTACTCCATCGGGAGCTCCTTCGTGAAGACCTCGAGGAAGCCCTGCACGACGAGGTTCGTGGCCTCGTTCTCCGTGAGCCCGCGGCTCATGAGGTAGAAGATCTGGTCCGCGGAGACCTTCCCGACGGTGGCCTCGTGGGTCATCGTCGTGTCGTCCTCCTGGACGTCGATGTAGGGGTACGTGTCGGAGCGGCTCGCCTCGTCGAGGAGGAGGGCGTCGCAGCGGACGCTCGCCACGACCCCGGTCGCGCCGGGCGCCACCTTGAGGGTGCCGCGGTACGTCCCCCGCCCGCCGTCCTTGCTCACCGACTTCGAGACGATCCGGCTCCGCGTGTTCGGGGCGAGGTGGACCGCCTTCGCCCCGGTGTCCTGGTGCTGGCCGTGGCCGGCGAAGGCGACGCTGATGACCTCGGCGGTCGCCCCCTCGCCGCGGAGGTAGATCGCGGGGTACTTCACGGTCGCGCGGGAGCCCGTGTTCGCGTCGACCCACTCGACCGTGGAGCGGGCGTGGGCGTGGGCCCGCTTCGTCACGAGGTTGAAGACGTCGCGGCTCCAGTTCTGGATCGTCGTATAGCGGATCTGGGCGCCCGGGAGGGCGATGACCTCGACGACCGCCGCGTGGAGGGCGTCGGTGGTGTAGATGGGAGCCGTACACCCCTCGATGTAGTGGACCTTCGAGCCCTCGTCCGCGAGGATGAGGGTCCGCTCGAACTGCCCCGTGTTCTCGCCGTTGATCCGGAAGTAGGCCTGGAGGGGGAGCGGGACCTCGACGCCCTTTGGGACGTAGACGAAGGAGCCGCCCGACCAGACCGCGCTGTTGAGCGCCGCGAACTTGTTGTCCTCCGGCGGGACGACGGTCGCGAAGTACTTCCTCACGAGGTCGGGGTACTCGCGGAGCCCCTGGTCCATCCCCATGAAGACGACCCCGATCTTCGCCAGCTCCTCGCGGACGGAGTGGTAGACGACCTCCGAGTCGTACTGGGCCCCCACGCCCGCGAGGAACTTGCGCTCGGCCTCGGGGATCCCCAGCTTCTCGAACGTCTGCTTGATCTGGTCGGGGACGTCGTCCCACGACTTCTCCTCGCGCTCGGACGGCTTCCGGTAGTAGACGATCCGGTCGAAGTCGATCCGCTGGACGCTCTCGGGCACCCACGTCGGCATCGAGCGCCTGAGGAAGTGCTCGTACGCGCGGAGGCGGAACTGGAGCATCCACTCCGGCTCCTCCTTGATCGCGCTGATCTCCTCCACCGTGGCCCGCGTCAGCCCGCGCTTCGTCTCCGCGAGGTACGCGACCTCGTCGTGGAACCCGTACTTGTACTCCTGGGAGACGATCTCCCCGCGGGTGGCGGTCATGGACGCTCCTCGTGGCGGGAGGCGTCGGCGCCAGCGAGGCCGGCGCCGCGGTGACGGCGGACGACGGGAGTTCGGCCGGTGGGACGCTGCCGGATGGGCACCTCGGGCGGGAGACCCGAGGCGGCCGTCCGGACCCGGCCGAATTCCGAGTTGGATTATCGGATTTAGTGCCTCGCGCGTCAACCGCGTGCGTCGCGCCGCGGACCGCCGCGCGTCGGCGGAGTTCGGCCGGTGGGACGCTGCCGGATGGGACCGCCCGGGACGCTGCCCGGTGAGGACGCCCGGCCCGGCCGAATTCCGAGTTGGATTGTCGGATATCGGCACGATCCCGTCAACCGTGCACGTCTGCCCGAACGTCCCTCTTCCCGGCCGCTTCCCGGCGGGCTAGACTCCCGCCGTCACGGCCGGGGCGGCGGCGCGGAGGGGCGATGGCAGGACTCGGGGCGCTGGGCGGAGGCGGCCTGTTCGCGGGCAAGAGCCTCGCCGTGCTCGGGACCGGCCTCCTCGCGGGCGCCGTCGGGGGCGGCGTCCTCGTCGCGAGCGGCGCCGTCCGCTTCGGGGGCCACACGGCGACCGCGGGCGGGCCCCCCGGCGCGGCGAACGGCCCGGGCCTCCAGGTCGTCCCGTGCCCCGACCAGGGACCGGTGCTCGGGACGGTCGCGGCCGACCAGAAGGTCCTCGTCACCGGCCGCTCGGCCGACGGCGGCTGGCTCCAGCTCTACTGGCCGGGGCCGGGCCTCGAGCGCGCCTGGACGCGGGCCGGCGTCCTGCGACTCGACGGCGACGCGGCGAGCCTCCCGGTCGCGGCGTGCGCGGCGCCGCCGACGGCCACCCCGCGCCCGACCGAGGAGCCGACGCCGACCGCCGCGCCGACTCCGGTCGTGACCGCGAGCCCGACCCCCAGCCCGGGCCCGACACCCACCGCGACGGCGCGCCCCACCCCCTCCCCCACCCTGATCCCCAACGCGGCGCCGACGGTCTCCGACCTGCGGGCCGATACGACGACCGTCTCGTACGACCAGGGCTCGTACTGCCCGACGGCCCGCAAGGCGGTCACGATCTCGGTGACCGCCTCGGACGCGGACGGCATCGCGAGCGTGACGCTGTACTGGAAGAAGCCGGGCGCGACGAACTACGCCGCGCGGCCGATGACGCTCTCCGGCGGCCGCTATGCGGCCACGCTCGACACGAAGGCCGACGGGATCACGGGCGCCGGGCGGCTCGCCTACTACGTCGTGGCGCGCGACGCGAACGCCCGCCCGAAGTCGACACGTTCGCCGGCCTCCGGCACGCTCGCGGTGACGGTCAAGGTCTGCGCGAACAGCGGTCCCACGTTCACCCTCCTCCAGGCTTCGCCCACGACGATCGTGGCCGACCCGTCGAACGCCGGATGCGGTGGCTCGACGCTCTCGGAGCTGACCGCCCAGGCGACCGACCCGGACGGCGTCACGTCGGTCCAGCTCTTCTGGCGGCGTCCCGGCTCGACGACGTACGAGTCCCGGCCCTTCAGCGCCGACGGGAGCACCTGGTACAGCTTCATCAACACCGTCGCCTCGGTCGACGACATCACCCGGCCCGGCACGATCAGCTGGTACGCCGTCGCAACCGACGGCAAGGGGAAGGCGAGGAAATCGGCGGTGGGGTCGATCACGGTCGTCTACTGCGACAGCCCGGCGAGCTTCGACTTCGCCGGCGTCACGCGCTCCGTCTACGCCGACCCGGCGTGCGTGCCCAGCGCGCTCGCCGTCCCCCTCAACGCCGCCGACCCGGACGACCGGCTCGCGGGCTACTCCGACAGCTCGCGCCTCCGCGTCGTCCTGTCCTGGAAGGCGAGCAACCTTCGTGGGTTCGTGAGCTACTCCGGGGAGACCGTGGCCACGTTCCAGAAGGGCACCGCGTTCCTGGCGTCGATCCCGACCGTCGGGTGGGTCGCCGGCCTGTACTCGATCTCGCTCACCGCGACGAGCACGGACGTCTACGGCGGGACGAGCCGGAGCGGCACCACGACGGCCCAGTTCTCCGTCTACTCCTCGTGCAAGGGGTGACCTGAGATGCCGATCCTCGGGCTCGTCACCCGCTTCGCCCTCGCCGCCGTCATCGGCCTCGGCGGCGCGCTCGCCGTGGGCGCGGCGACCGCTCCGCCGGCGTCGAGCCTGCTGCCGGCGCCCTCGACGACCTTCGAGCTGACGGCCGACACGGGCGACGACGTCGTCCCCTTCGGCCTCACGAGCGTCCCCGACGCCACCCCGGTCGCGCTGACGGCGCTGCCCGACAGCTCGACCCTCCAGCTCGTCGCCTTCGTCGAGCCGGGCACCATCCCCGGCGGGAGCGGGGCGGGCGCGGGGTGGCTCCTTCCCGGCGGCCATCCACGGGTCCCCGCGATCAGCCAGTTCGACGGCGGGCCCCTCGCGAGCGCGAACTGCACGATGGCATCGGGAGCGATGCTCGCCCGCCTCGGGTTCGGGATCGTCGCCACGGGGTCCCAGCTGCGGGCCCAGCAGGCGGACCAGGAGGGCGGCACCTCGCTGAGCGACCTGGAGGCCGCGATCGGGCGCTGGAGCGTCTCGTTCAACCTCGGGGCGATCACCCCGCTCCAACTCCGCGCGCTCCTCTACGCTGGCGCCGGGGCCGTCGTCCAGGTCAGCTACGAGCGGATCCCCGCCTCGCTGCGGCTCCAGGCCGACTTCACCGGCGGGCACGCGGTCTACCTCGACGGGTTCCGCGCGGCGGGGATCGACGGGCCGGCCGGCTACTACGTCATCGACCCGCTCGGCCCGACGTGGGCCGGCTACCGCGGCGCGTGGTGGCCGGCCGACGTCGTCGAGGCGGCGGCGCTCGACTTCGGGGGCGGCGCAGCGTACACGGCGTGGGCCTTCCCCGGCGGGACGACCCCGGCGAACCCGCCTGCCCTCCCGGCAGGCGCCTTCCCCGGTGCCGGCGCGGAGCCCGGCACGTCGCCGGGACCCTCGGCGTCCCCGGGCCCGTCGACGAGCCCGGGCGCCTCGGCCTCCCCGGCGGTCACGTCGCCCCCGCTCCCGACCCCGGCGGCGCCGGCGTCGATCCCGCCGTCCGGCGACACGCCGCCCGCCACGCCCCCCGACTGGTGGTTCCCACACTGGCGCGACGTCCTCAAGGGCGGCGTCGTCCTGAACCCGATCCTCACGGCCTGCGTGACGAGCCCGCCGGCGGCCTGGTGCCCCGCCGGGATCATCGGCGTCCTGCCGTCGGCCGCCGCCCCCACGCTGCCGCCGCTGAAGGTCCCGCTCGTCGACCTCCTCTACGCCAACCCGATCGGCGGCGACCTCATGCAGGTGATCTTCAGGGCCCCCGACGGCGCCACGCCGTTCCTCCAGTACTGGGATGCCGGCAGCCCGACCGGGCAGCTGCACGTGGCGCCCTCGATCGAGGCGGCCCTCCTCGACGGGGCACCGGTCCAGGTGGCGACGTTCCCGATTGCCGAGGGCGTGAACTACCACTTCGTCGCCTCGGCCCAGGCTCTCGGGCTGCGGGCGATCAGCGAGGTCGGCACCGCCGGGCCGTAGGCCGGCATGCCCCGGCGGCCCGCGATCCCCGAGCCGCCGCCCCGGGGGCCTGCGGCGGCATCTCAGCCGGCCGGAGCCTCGCCCGTGGCGGCCGGCGCCGTCCCGCCCTCGCCGGACCCGCGGAGGCGCCGGGCGAGCCCGGATCGGCCGCCGTCCACGAGCGAGTAGAGGACCGGGATGACGAGGAGCGTGAGGAACGTCGAGCTGAAGAGCCCGCCGATGACGACGGTGCCGAGCTCCGCCGCGATGATCGAGCCCTCCGAGAGGCCCGCCGCGAGCGGGATGAGGGCGAGGATCGTCGCGATCGCCGTCATGAGGATCGGCCGGACGCGGGTCCGGCCGCCCTCCACGAGGGCCTCGGTCGTCGAGTGGCCGTCCGCCCGCAGCCGCTCGACGAGGTCGAGGAGGACGATCGCATTCGTCACGACGATCCCGATGAGCATGAGGAACCCGATGAGGGCGCTCACGCCGATCGGCCGGCCGGAGACGAGAAGCGCCGGGAAGGCGCCGATCGTCGCGAGCGGCAGGCTGAAGAGGATGACGAACGGGGTGACGAGCGAGTTGAAGGTCAGGACCATCATCACGTAGACGAGGAGGATGGCGACGGCCATCGACGTGAAGAGGCTGCCGAAGGCCTCGTTCTGCTGCTGGGTGACGCCGGTGAGCCGGACCGTGACCCCCGCCGGGATCGTCCCGTCGGCGACGAGGCGGTCGACCGTCTGCTGGACCGTGCGCGAGACCGCGCCGGTGTCCTTGCTCGCGATCTCGGCGGAGATCGTGGCCGCCGGCGCCTGGTCGACCCGGGTGATGCTCCCCTGGGCGGCGACTTCCTCGACCGCCGCGATCGTCCCGAGCGGGACCGTCGTCGCGGTCCCGACGGGCAGCCGGCGGAGCGCCTCGACGCTCGTGACCAGGGTCGGATCGACCTGCACGAAGACCGGCACCGGCGCGCCCCCGGCGGCGAGCTCGACGCTCGTCGCCGTCTGGCCCACGAGCGTCGTCCGGATCTCCCCGGCGACCTGCGCGGCCGTGAGCCCGGCGCCGATCGCCCGGTTCGGGTCGACGACGACCTCGACCTCGGGCGTCCCTTTCGAGAGGTCCGACTTCAGGTTGAGGAGGTCGGCATCGCCGCGGAGGGCGGCGAGGACCGCGTCGGCGCCCGCGGCCATGGCAGCCGGGTCGTCGGAGCTGACGACGACGCTCAGGCTGTTCGAGGTGAACCCGGCCGCCTGGGCCACGGCGACGTCGTAGCCGTCGACCTTGACCGGCGCGAGGTCGGCCGAGAGCTTCTGGGCGGAGGCGGTGAGGTCGACGTCGTTCGCCAGCCGGACGGTGAGCGTCGCGCTGTTCGCCGGCCGCCCGGAGAGGGCGGAGGTGATCGTGCCGAAGCCGGTGTCGCCCTCGCCGGGGACGCTCGTCTGCACGTGCTCGACCTGCGGGTCGGCCAGGAGGATCGTCTCCGCGGCAACGGCTCGGTCGAGGACCGCAGCGGAGCTCGTCCCGGCAGGGGGCGCGACCGTGACCTGAAGGAGCTTCTCCGAGCCGGCGTTGATGAACTGCGTCGGGAGGAGCGGCGCGATCGCCATCGAGCCGCCGAAGAGGATCGTCGCCACGAGGAGGACGCCCCACTTCGTGACCCGGCTCCGGAGCGCGAGGCGGATCGTCGGGGTGTAAGCGCGAATCCATAGGGAGCTCCGCGGCTCGCCGTCCTCGTCGACGTTGAGCTTCACCCGGCCGATGAAGAGGTAGGCGAGGACCGGGACGACCGTGAGGGCGACGACGAGGGAGGCGAGGAGGGCGAAGGTGACCGTGAGGGCGAACGGCAGGAAGAGCTGGCTCACGATCCCGCCGACGAGGCCGAGGGGCAGGAAGACGGCCACCGTCGTGAGGGTCGCCGAGGTGATCGCCCCCGCGACCTCGCGCGGGCCGCGGAGGACGGCGCTCCGGCGATCCTCCCCGAGTGCGCGGTGGCGGTAGATGTTCTCGAGGACGACGATCGCGTCGTCGACGACCCGGCCGACGGCGACGGCGAGCCCGCCGAGCGTCATGACGTTGATCGTGACCCCCGCGATCTGCATGACCACGAGGGCGGTGAGGACGGAGAGGGGGATGCTCACGGCCGCGACGAGCGTCGAACGGAGGCTGAAGAGGAACAGGAAGATCGTGAGGATCGCGAAGAGGGCGCCGAGGCCGCCTTCGCGGAGGAGCCCGTCGCGAGACTCCTTGATGAACGTCGAGAGGTCCGAGATGATCGTGACCCTCACGGTCGAGGCGTTCGCCGCCCCGATCTCGTCGAGCTTCGCGATCACCGCGTCGGCCACCTCGACGGTGTTCGCCGTCGACGCCTTCGTGACGGTGAGCGTGAGCGACGGGACGCCATCGGTCCGGGCGAAGCCGGTGGTCGGAACGCCGGCCTCCTCGACCGTCGCGACATCACGGAGGAGGACCGGGGTCGGCGTCGGCGGCACGGTCGTGCCCGTGCCCGCGCCGGGGGCCGCGCCGGCGCCCGCGCCGGGGGCCGCGCCCCCGCCCGCGCCGGCGCCCGCGCCCGCCGGCAACTCCACCCCGACGACGAGGTTCCGGATCTCGTCGAGCGAGGCGATCCGGCCGATCGTCGAGACCGGGATGTTCGTGCCATCCGTCGTGATCTGGCCCGACGGCACGGTGAGGTTGTTCGCGGCGAGGACCCCCGTCACCTGGCCGACCGAGACCCGGCTCGCGGCGAGCTTCGCCGGGTCGAGGGTCACGAGAACCCGGGTCTCGAGCCCGCCGGTGAGGTCGACCGTCGCGACGCCGTCGAGGCCCTGGAGCGCGGGCACGACCTGCGAGCGCGCGACCTGCGCCGCCGCATCGAGACCGTCCTGGCTCGTCCCGGCGACCGACGCGATGATCACCGGTGCGGCGTTGATGTTCAGCGCGGAGACCTGCGGGGAGACGCCCGCCGGGAGCCCGGCTGCCGGGAGACCCTGCTCGATCGTCGCCCGCGTCTCCTTGACGTTGGTGCCGAAGGCGAACTGGGCGACGACGATCGCGATCGAGTTCGCCGACGACGACGAGAGCGACTTCAGGCCCGGCACGCTCGCGACCGACCGCTCGATCGGCTTCGTGACCTGTTCCGCGACGTCGGCGGCGCCCACGCCCGGATACGGCGCGATGACCGTGATGACCGGGAAGTCGATGTCGGGGAGGAGCTCCTGCTTCAGGCTTCCCCACGCCGAGACGCCGGCGAAGAACAGCCCGAAGGCGAGGAGGAGCGTGACGCTCCGCTTCGCGACGGAGAGCTCGGTGAGGCGACTCATGGGCGAGATCCTTCCTTCGACGGAGTCGGGGATGCGGCCGCGCGCGCGCTCGCGGCGGCCGCCGCGGCGGCGAGGATGCCGAAGGCCTGCTCGACGACCGCCAGGCCGGCGTCGTCGATCTCGGCGAGGATGGGCGCGAAGTGGCGCTCGCTGAGGGTGCGCAGCTCGAGGAGCTGGTCGTCGCCGAGCTCCGTGAGGCGGAGGACGACGTGGCGCCGGTCGGCGGGATCATCGCTGCGGCGGAGGTAGCCCTGCTCGACCATGCGGTCGACGACGCCGCTCAGCGTGGAGAGCGACACGCCGAGGCGGCCCGCGAGCTCGGACATCCGGACGCCCGGGTCGGCGTTCACGAGGTGGAGAACCTTCGCCTGCGACATCGTCGCCCGGATCTCGACGAACTCCCGGGCGTGGGCCGTCGCCACGCGGTGCACGAGGTCGTCGGTCAGCCGCGCGATCCGGTCGATCGTCGCGCGGCGGGTCTCGGGGACCGGGCGCGGCGCGGGGTCGGGTTGGGGCAAGATCGTTCGCTCCATGCAAATCATTCGGCTCCGCGGGAGCATATGCCCTTCCCGACCCGGCCGTCGCGGACGACGTCCGGCGCCCGCGTCGCCGACCCCGCTACCATCCGGCCATGCCCGAGCGCACCCTCGCGGCCGCCGTCGCGCGGCGTTTCCTCGTCCTCCGCCACCTCCTCGCGCCTCCGCGGTCGCTCCCGGCGCGCGAGGAGAGCATCCTCGCCGTCGTCGACCGCCTCGGGTCGCTCCAGTTCGACCCCCTCGAGGTTGCCGGACGGAACCACGACCTCGTCCTCCACGCCCGGGTCGCCGGCTACCGGCGACCATGGACGGACCACCTCCTGTACGAGCGGCGGCTCCTCTTCGAGGCGTACAACAAGGGCCTGAGCATCCTCCCGGCCCGCGAGCTGCCGTGGCACCGCTTCGCGTGGGACCGCGCGCGGCGGATCCACGAGGATGGCGTCTTCCGCGACCATGGCGACCACGTCGCCGAGCTCCTCGACCGGATCCGCCGCGACGGCCCGACCTCCACCGCGGACCTCGAGCGCGGCGAGGCGATCGACTGGTACTGGGGGCCGACGCTGAAATCCCGGGCCGTCCTCGAGGCGCTCGCCGAGGCCGGGATCCTCGGGATCGCCCGGCGCGAGGGCAACCGCCGCATCTACGACCTCGTCGAGCGGCTCCTCCCCGCCGGGCTCCTCGCGGAGCGCGTCCCGGAGCGCGAGCAGCTCCTCCACCGGCTCCTCAGCCGCTACCGCGCCCACGGGCTCCTGGGAGCCACCGGCCAGGCCGAGATCTTCCTCGGCCTCGGTCGCGAGGAGACGCTCGCCGACGGGTCGCCCCGTCCGCGGAAGGCCGCGCTCCTCGCCGAGCTCGTCGAGCGCGGCGAGGTCGTCCCCGTGGCGGTCGAGGGGGTCCGCGGCCTCCGCCACGTCGTCACCGACGAACTGCCGCTCGTCGCCCAGGCCGAGCGGGAGGTCGCCGCGGGCCATCCGCCGGGCGGCGAGGGCGCCGGCGTCACGTTCCTCGCGCCCCTCGACCCGCTCGTGTGGGACCGCGATCTCCTCCGCTCGCTCTTCGGCTTCGACTACCGCTGGGAGGTCTACGTCCCGGCGGCCCGCCGCCGGTGGGGCTACTACGTGCTCCCCCTCCTCTTCGGCGACCGGCTCGTCGGCCGGGTCGAGCCGCGATCCGACCGGGCCGCCCGCGCCGTGCGCGTCCTCGGCCTCTGGTGGGAGGACGGCTTCGACCCGCGCGCCACCGCCGGCTTCGTGCCCGCCCTCGCCGCGGCGCTCGACGCGTATCGCCGCTTCCACGGCGCCACCCGGGTCACGTTCCCGCGGGACCGCGCGGCGCGGGCCCTTGCCGGGGCGGTCGCGCGCGCGGGCTGACGGGTCCGCGTACGATCTGCGGCGGTCCGGGCGCGCTGCGCCCGGACGGGCACCGCCACACCGGAGGGGATCCATGGCTGCCATCCGCACCGCCGAGGTGAGCTGGAACGGCTCGCTCATCGAGGGGACGGGCACGATCGACGGCGTGACGAGCGGGGCGCTGGCCCGCCTTCCCGTCACCTGGGCCTCCCGCACGGAGGCGGCCGACGGGCGGACGAGCCCCGAGGAGCTCCTCGCGGCGGCCCACGCCTCGTGCTTCGCGATGGCGTTCTCGGGGAGCCTGGCGCGGAACGGGACGCCCCCCGCCTCGCTCGCGGTGAGGGCCACGGTGACGTTCGACCGCCTCGAGGCCGGCTGGCGGGTCGTGTCCTCGGCGCTCGCGGTCCGCGGCACCGTCCCCGGCCTCGACGCCGCGGCGTTCGCCCGGCTCGCCGACGCGGCGAAGGACGGCTGCCCGATCAGCCAGGCGCTGAAGGGCAACGTCGCGCTCTCGGTCGAGGCGACGCTCGACGGCTGACGCCGCCGGCCGGGCCGGCAGCGCCCAACCCCGGCGCGCGGCCGGCGGAGCCGCTCGCGGCTCCCTACCCGATCGAGAGGATCCGGCGTGGGTTGTCCACTGTGATCCGGCGGATCTCCTCCTCCCCCACCCCGGCGGCGCGGAGGCGCGGCAGGAACGCCTCCTGGAGGTACGCGTAGCCGTTCCCGCCGTAGAAGACGAGCTGGCTGTTGTCGCAGACGTCCTGCGAGAGGAGGATCCGGTCGACGTGCCCCCGCTCGAGCAGGCGGAGGATGAGCTCGATGACCCGCGGCTCGCCCTTCCGCTCCATCGGCGTGAAGGCCATCCCCAGGAAGTCGCACTCGATCGAGGCGCCGCGCGCGACGATCGCGAGCCAGTGGTCGAGCACGGGGTACGAATCGGCATGGCCGATGACGACGCGCCGGGGGTCGGCGCCGGCGTCCTCGAGGATGTCGAGCTGGCGGAGCCCGACCGGTGACAGGACGGCGTGGGTCGTGACGGCCATCCCGGTCGCCCGCGCTGCCCGCCCGCAGGCGCGGAGGACGCGCTCCTCCTGGGCCGAGACCCACGGCTTGTGGACCCCGATCTCGCCGATGATCCCCGGGCGGACCCGGGCCCCGTCGGGTCCCTCGCTGCCGGGGACCCCCTCCTCGAACTCGGCGACCATCACGGCGGCGAGCTCCGCGACGCTCCGCCGGTCGACGAGCGCGTCGGGCGGGTAGTACGGCTCGCGGTACCAGCCGGTTCCCATGACGAGGTGGAGCCCGGTGCGCGCGGCGAGGCCCCGGAGCCATGCCGGGTCGCGCCCGATCCCTGGCAGGGTGACATCGACGAGGCAGGTCCCGCCCCCCGCGCGGAACCGCTCGAGCTCGGCCGCGACGAGCTCCTCGTCCGCCGTGAGCTCCCAGTAGTCGAACCGCTCGGGGATCGTCCAGAGCTGGCACTGGGTGTGCTCATGGGGCAGGGTGAAGCCGAGCCCGGCGGGGTCGATCCGGCCGAGGACGGTCTGGACGAAGGGGGCCATGTCCGGATTATCCGCCGCCGCCGAGGCCCGCCGTTCGCCCCGTGCGCCCGTGCGTTGTGAGCCCCCCGGGATCGTGCCATGATCCCGCCACGCGCCGCGGCCGGATCCCGGCCGCCGGCGCCGGCGCAACCGCGGGCGGCACGCGTCGCCCGCCCCAGGAGGAGGACGCACTCCATGCAGACGACCCGAAGGTTCGCGGCGTTCGCGACCGTGCTCGGGATCGCGCTCGCCGCGTGCTCGGGCGGTGCGACGACCACGCCGACGGCGACCCCGACGCAGGCGCCGGCCAGCCAGGCTCCGGCGAGCGAAGCGCCGACCGTCGACCCCAGCTCGCTCCTCGGCAAGGTCCTCGCCGCGGGCAAGATCGTCATGTCGACCGATCCTCAGTACCCGCCCCAGTCGTCCCTGAAGTCCGACGGCACGTACGAGGGCTTCGACATCGACGTCGGGACCGAGATCGCGAAGCGCCTCGGCGTGAAGATCGAGTTCACGACCCCGGACTGGAACCTCATCACGGCCGGCTCGTGGGGCGGGCGCTGGGACTTCAGCGTCGGCTCGATGACGATCACGACGCCGCGCCAGAAGGTCCTCGACTTCAGCAACCCGTACTACTACACGCCGGCGCAGATGGCCGCCTCGACCGCGTCGGGGATCACGACCCTCGACGGGCTCGCGGGCAAGGTGATCTGCGCGGGCGAGGCGACGACGTACTACGACTGGCTCACCGGCAACCTCGACCTCGGCTCGTACACCCCGACGACGAAGCCGCCGGCGGGATCGACGGCAACGACGCTGAGCACGGACCGGCTCTGCGCCGAGGCCTGGAAGGCCGGCCGCAACGACTTCCAGGGCTGGCTCAGCTCGTCGACGACGGTCGACCAGGCGATCAAGGACAAGCTGCCGCTCGTCAAGGTCGGCGACCCTGTCTACTACGAGCCGCTCGGCGTCGCCTTCGACAAGAGCGGCCCCGACCCGACGAGCATGGTGGCGAAGGTCAACGAGATCCTCGACGCGATGCGCGCGGACGGGACGCTCAAGGGCTTCTCCGAGAAGTGGTTCGGTGCCGACATGACGGTCGGCCCCGGGCAGTAGCACCCGACCGCACATGTTCCCGACGGGGGCGTCCATCGCGGGCGCCCCCGTCGACGTTTCCGGTCGGGAGGGAGGAGGACCGCAGTGACCGTCGCATCCACCGGCGGATTCGGCACACGGGCCGGAGGCCTCGCGCCGCCGGAGCCGAACCCGATCGTCGCCGCGATCGCCGCCCAGCGACGCCGCCAGACCCGGCGGTTCCGGATCATCTTCGTCGCCACCTGGGCGGTCCTCATCGGTGGCCTCCTCGGGGCGCTCGTCGCCGCCGGCCGGATCGACTTCCCGTTCATCCGCGAATGGGGGCCGTACATCCTCGGCGGGGTCTGGACGACGATCTTCGTCGCCGTCTGCTCGATCACGATCGCAATCCTCTTCGCCATCGTCGGCGCCCTCGGCCGGCTGAGCTCGAACCCGGTCCTCTTCTCCGTCTCGACGCTCTACGTCTCCCTCGTCCGCGGGACGCCGCTCCTCGTCCAGATCCTCTTCATCTACCTCGCCCTGCCCCAGATCATCCCGGGCGTCTCCGAGGTCCCGGCGATCGCGCTCGGCATCTTCGCCCTCTCGTTCAACTACGGCGCCTACATGACGGAGACGTTCCGGGCCGGGATCCAGGCCGTGCCCCGCGGCCAGACCGAGGCGGCCGAGGCGCTGGGCATGCCGGGGCGCACCCGAATGCGCCGGATCGTGCTCCCCCAGGCGATTCGGATCATCACCCCGGCGATTGGCAACGAGTTCATCTCGATGATCAAGGATTCGTCGCTCGTCTCCGTGATCGCCGTCCCGGAGCTCCTCTGGCGGGCCCAGCGCGTCGGGCAGTCGAACTTCCGGACGCTCGAGACGCTCATGATCGCGGCGGCGATCTACTGGGGCCTGACGATCGTCCTCTCGCTCGTCCAGGACCGCCTCGAGAAGCGGATGGCCGAGAGCGACCGGCGGATCTGAGGAGGTCGACGATGACCGCGGCCAGCGACCCCTTCGCCGGCGTCCGCGACCCGTTCGCGGCGCCGGGCGCCCTCACGCCCGCCGGTGCGACCCCGATCGTGCGAGCCCTCGCGCTCGAGAAGTACTTCGGGAGCAACCATGTCCTCCGGGGCTGCACGCTCGAGGTCTATCCCCGCGAGACGATCTGCCTCATCGGCCGCTCGGGGTCAGGGAAGAGCACGCTCCTCCGCTGCCTGAACTTCCTCGAGGAGCCGACGTCCGGGGCGGTCGAGATCGACGGCCTCCGGGTCGAGGCCGACCCCCTCCGCTCGCGGGGCTCCGGCCACCGCGAGTCGATCCGCCAGATCCGGATGCGGGCCCAGATGGTCTTCCAGGAGTTCAACCTGTTCCCGCACATGAAGGTGATCGACAACCTGATCGAGGCGCCGGTCCGGGTGAAGCGCGTCCCGCGCGACCAGGCGATCGCCACCGCCGAGAAGTACCTCGCGAAGGTCGGCCTCTCCGAGAAGCGGGACGAATACCCCGCGCGCCTCTCCGGCGGACAGAAGCAGCGGGTCGCGATCGCGCGGGCGCTCACGATGGAGCCGAAGGTCCTCCTCTTCGACGAGCCGACCTCGGCCCTTGACCCGGAGCTCGTTGGCGAGGTCCTCAAGGTGATGGCGGAGCTCGCGCACGAGGGCGCGACGATGCTCGTCGTGACCCACGAGATGGCGTTCGCGAAGGAGGCCGCCGACCGCGTCTACTACATCGACCAGGGCGTCTTCCTCGAGGTCGGGCCGCCGGCCCAGGTCATCGACTCGCCGCGCGACCCGCGGACCGCGAAGTTCCTCGCCCGGCTCCTCAACAAGTAGGGGCGCGGGCCCGCGCGCCGCGCCGACGCGCTAGGCTGCGGCCATGACCGGGCCCGCAACGCCCCCGCCCGCCGACGACGAGGTCGAGCGCCGCCTCGCCGCGCTCAAGGCCGGGGCGGATCCGGCTTCGTTCAGCCCGTCCCCCGGGGCGCGCGGCCGGGTCGAGAAGCCAGCCGCCGGTGAACCGGACGAGCCTCCCGCGCTGCGCGGCGAGGTCATCGAGGACGGCGGACGACGGCCGTCGCCGCGGGGCGGCCCGGCGAGCGGCGCGGGGCGCGGCGGCGCGGCCGGGATCCCGGGCCTTGCGTCCGCCGCGGGGCCGGGGGCCGGCACCCGGATCGTCTCCTGGGGGATCACCCAGGCCGAGGCCGGCCGTCTCGGCCTGTGGATCGGCCTCGTCCTCGTCGGCTTCGGCGGCTACCTCGTCCTCGCGCAGCTCGTGCCGGGGATCTCGCTCGTCGGCTCGCTCGTCCTCGCGATCCTCGGCGGCTCCCTCGTCGCCTGGCACCTCGCCGGACGGGCCGGGGCGTGGGCCGTCCATGGCGGGGCCGTCCTCGCCGGGTTCGGGGCCCTCCGCCTCGTCGCCGCCGTCGCGGACCTCCCGCCGGCCGGCTGGGGGACGCTCGGCGCGGGGCTCGGCCTCCTCGCGATCGCGGTCGTCCGCGCCGCGCGGGGCGAGGGGATCCGCTGGCAGGCCTGGGCCGGCGGGGCGCTCGCGCTCTTCGGCGGGTGGGGCGTCCTCGGGGCGACGATCCCCGGCTTCCCGACGCTCGGCGATCTCGTCGTGCCCCTCGTCCTCGTCCTCGTCGGCGTCGCCGTCCTCCGGCGGGGGTTCCGCGGGTCGTAGCGGCCCGCGCGGGTCGGAGCGACCGCGCCCCTACCGCGTCCCCGCGGGGAGCGCCGTCGCCGCCGCCAGCGCCCCGGCGACGCCGTCCGCGATCCGCGCGAGCTCGTCGTCCGTCGCGACGAACGGCGGCCCGAGGAGGATCGTGTCGCCGTCCACGCCGTTCGCGGCGCCGGTGCCCGAGTAGACGAGGACGCCGGCCTCGCGCGCCGCGGCGACGATCGCCTCCGTCCGCCGTTCCGCGCGCGGGAAGGGCGCCGTCGTCGCGCGGTCGGCCACGACCTCGAGCCCGACCAGGAGCCCGCGGCCGCGGATCTCGCCGACGTGCGGGTGGCCGCCGAGGCGATCGAGGAGGAGGCCCCGGAGCCGCTCGCCCTTCGCCTCCGACGCGGCGACGAGCTCCTCCTCGCGGAGGATCCGGAGCACCTCGCGGGCGACCGCGGCCCCCACCGCGGAGTGGCTGAACGTGAACCCGTGGACGAAGCCGGCGGCGGCGATCGCCTCGTAGACCGGACCGCCGGCCGCGACGAACCCGAACGGCCAGTAGCCCGATGTCGCGCCCTTCGCCGCGACGAGGAGGTCCGGGCGGAGCCCCCAGTGGTCGCTCGCGAACCAGCGCCCCGTCCGCCCGAAGCCCGTCATCACCTCGTCGGCGACGACGAGGACGCCGTGCCGCCGGCAGACCGCGGCGACGGTGTCCCAGTAGCCGTCCGGCGGGACGACCGCCCCGAGCGTCGCCCCCACGATCGGCTCGGCGACGAACGCGGCGACGCGCCCGGGGCCGGCGGCGATGATCGCCGCCTCGAGCTCCGCGGCGAGCGTCGCAGGGTCCCCGAGGGCGTGGGCCGCCGCCTGGCCGGCGCGATACGGGTACGGCGCCGAGACATGCGGGAATCGCCCCAGCCACGGGGCGTACGGGCGGCGGAGCGGCTCGCGGCCCGAGAGGTCGAGAGCGCCGAGCGTGTTCCCGTGGTAGCTCCCCCAGCGCGCGATGACGACGTCGCGCCCGGTTTCGCCGCGCGCGAGGTGATAGGCGCGCGCCATCTTCAGCGCGGTCTCGATCGCCTCGGAGCCGCCGGAGACCGGGTAGACGGCCGGGGCGTCGAGGGGCAGGACCTCCGCCAGCTCCGCCGCGTACGCCTCGAGGGCCTCCGTCGTGAACGCGGTCCCGTGGGCATAGGCGATCCGGCCCGCCTGGGCCGCCATCGCCGCCGCGACCTCGGCCCGCCCGTGGCCGATCCCGACGACGACGGCACCGCCGGCCGCGTCGAGGTAGGCCCGGCCGTCCGCGTCCCAGATCGTCGCGCCGGCGGCGCGGACGGCGACGGGGAGGCGGCGCCCGAAGACGCGGGGAAAGACGCGGCCGGGTGCCCGGCCGGGATGCAGCTCGCTCATGCGCCGATTGTACGAAGGCGCCCGGCCTGCGGGCCGGGCGCCTTCCGAGGTCGCGGGACCGTGCCCGCGGCGCGGCGGTCGGCGGCGGAGGGCCGCCGCCGATGGGGACGCGGGAACGAGCGCTAGACGCGTCCCTTCGGGACGGTCTGCCAGTACGTCTTGTTGAAGACCATCTTGCCGAGGTGCCAGAGCTTCCCCGGCTTCGGCGGCTTCGGCGGGTTGTCATAGTCGAACGAGAGGAGCGTCCCCTTCCCGTCGCCGACCTCGAAGAAGCACATGACCTTGCCGGTGTAGAGAGCGTGCTTCCCGGAGGGCTTCCGGCCGAGAACCGCGGCCGCGACCCGCTCGGCCACGATCGGGGCCTCGAAATGGGCGGTCGAGCCCGCCTTCGAGAGCGGCAGGTCGGTCGCGTCCCCGAGCGCATAGATGTTCGGGTAGCGCTCGATCTCCTCGTCCTTCGTCCCCGACGCCGCCATCTTCTTGACCTGCAGCGTGTGGCGGTCGGTCGGGAGCCAGCCGGACTTCGGGGCGAGCCCGGAATCGACGACCACCTGGGCGCCCTTGTGGGGCGGGACGCAGATGAGGAGGTCGTACGGGTACTCCTCCATCGCGTCGGTCACGACGACCTTCCGCTCCGCGTCGATCGAGTCGACGCCGGCGAGGAGCTGGAGGTCGATCCCCTTCTCCGCGAAGATCGGCGTCGCCATCTCGCTGACGCTCTCGATCGTGAAGGCGCGGTTGATCGGCGAGAGGAACTGGAGCTCGGTCTTCTCGCGCAGGCCGCGCTCGCGCAGCTCGGACTCGACGAGGAAGGCGACCTCGAGGGGCGCCGGGGGGCACTTGTACGGGATCCCGGCGATGCCGATGACGATCTTGCCGCCGGTGAAGGCGTCCAGCGCCCGGCGGAGCTTCGCCGACGCCTCGGCCGTGTAGAAGTGGTGAGCCTCCTCGTCGAAGTGCTCGATCGCCTCAGGGACGATCCGCGAGCCGGTCGCGATCACGAGCTGCTCGTAGACGAGGACCTCGCCGGACCCGAGCTCGACCCGCGATCCCGCGACGTCGATCCGCCGGACCTCGTCGACGACGAGGTCGACGTTGGCGTCGAGGAGCGACTTCTCGGGCTTCACGAGCTTCTCGGGCCGCTCGTTCCCCATGGCGATGTACATGTACCCGGGCTGGTAGGCGTGCTTGCCCGTCGCGTCGACGACGGTGACCTTCGCCTCGCCCTTCGCGATCCGGGCCTTGAGCTTGCGGGCGACGAGGTTCGCGGTCAGCGTGCCGCCGACTCCGCCGCCGAGGATGACGACGCGCTGCATCAATCGCTCCTACCGGGCCTTCGTGACGACGATCTCGTCGTACCCGTCCTTCGTCTCGATCCCGACGAGCGTGTGGCCGGCCTTGTCGACCCACTTCGGGATGTCGATCTTGCTGCCCTTGTCGGCCGACCAGACGGCGATCGTGTCGCCGACCTCGGACTCCTTGATCGCGCGGATGAGCTCCATGAGGGGGCCCGGGCAGAAGCTGCCGCGGGCATCGATCGTGCGGGAGATCGGGGGTGCCATGCGAGTGTTCCTTTCGGCTCGGGACGCGTCGGACCGGCGTCGGGACGCGTCTCGTCGGGGGAGGGAGGGCGTCCGGCGGGCCGCCGGGGAAAGCGGCCCGCCGTGCCCCGGGGGAGGATCAGATGAAGAGCGGCGCGTCGCCTTCCTGGAGGAGGGAGATGACGGTGGCGGCGCCGACCGGCTCGCCGAGCCCGTCGATCATGTCCTCCCTCTTGAGGCCGAACATGTCCATCGTCATCTGGCAGGGCATGAACTCCACGCCCATCGCCTGGGCGATCTCGAGGAGCTCCTTCGGGCTGGCGACGTTGTACTGCTTCGCGAGCTTGCGCATCATCCAGGGGCCCATGCCCAGGAAGTTCATCTTGCTGAGCTTGCGTTGGGAGATACCCGGGCGCTGCATGAAGGACATCATCTTCTGCATCACGTTGTCGCCGGTGATGCGCTTCTGGTCCTTCACGAACGTCTGGAGGCCCCAGAACGTCAGGAAGATCCGGACCTTGGCGCCCATCGCGGCCCCGGTGGTCGCGAGGATCATCGTGGCCCAGGTCTTCTCGAGTTCGCCGCTGTAGCAGATGATGAGGATGTCGCGGGGCTTGGCCTCGGCCTCGGGCGCCGCCGCGGCGGCGGGCTCCGTGGCGGGGACGGCGGGAATGTCGGGCTCGGCGACGACGGTCATCGGGACGCTCCTCACTTCTTCCGGAGGACGAAGCGGTAGACGCTTCCCTCGACGGACTGCTCGACGATGGGGTTCCCGGTCGTCTTCGCCCAGGCCGTGAAGTCCTTCACGGAGCCCGGATCGGTCGCGAGGACCTCGAGGAGCTGGCCGGAGGCGAGGCCCTTGATGGCCTGGGCCGTCTTCACGATCGGCATCGGGCAGGACAGCCCCTTGGCGTCCACGACCTGCGCGATCTGCTCGGGGGACATGATCTCTTCCTTTCGGTCGGCCGCCCTCGGCGGCCGCGGAGCATCGGTCAGATGAAGAGGATGTGGCCGTCGCCGGCGTTGAGATAGAAGGCGGTCACGCCCTCTACGCCGTCGACGAGCGCGTCGAGGTCCTGCTCCTCGATCTTGAGGACGTCCATCGAGAGCGAGCAGGCCTGGATGTCGATCTCACCGAGCTCCTTCGCGACGCGGAGGGTGGCGTGCCACGGCTGCTGGCCGGCGGCCGCCGCCTCCCGGACGAGGGTCGCGCCGCGCTCGCCGGCCTCCGGCGCGAGGCCGAGGCTGGCGGAGATCCGGTCTTTGCGGAAGGCGTCGAGGGCCCAGTACTGCAGGAAGATGTTCACCTTGCGGCCGAGCGCCGCCGCGCCGCTGGCCATGACGGCCGCCGCCTGCAGGCGGTCCTCGGTCCCCGAGAAGAGCACGATGTTGAGGGGCTCGTCGTCCACGCGTTCTCCTTAGCCGGCGCCGGCGGGCGAGGCGGCAGGCATCGGCCGCTCGTCGGACGGGTTCGGGCGTTCTGTCAGCTCGCCAAGCCGGGCGAGGCGGCGCATGAGGACCCCGCGCATGAGGTTGCACGCGTCGATGACCTCGGGGTCTGTCAGGTGGTACCTGACCTCCCGTCCGTCGCGCTCGGCCTCGACGATCCCGGCGGCCCGCATGACGGCGAGATGCTGGGAGACGTTCGGCTGGGTGATCCCCATCTCCTCGGCGAGACGGCCGACTTCCTTCGGCTCTCCGGCGAGGAGGTGGAGGATCTGCAGCCGGCGGGGGCTCGCGAGGATCTTCATGACCTCCGACTGGAGGCCCCAGATCGGGTCCATGTGCGTATTGTGGACACATGCGCATCTGCGCATCATTGCCGGATGGACCATTGGCGGCCCCAGCCGGCAGGGGGCGCGGAGGGCCGAATGGCAGGGTCCGGGCCGGGGCCGCGCCTCGCCCGGCCTCAGCAGATCCGGGGCAGCTGCTCCCCCACGAGCATGTCGACGATCCGCTCGCTCCCGACGAGTGTCCGGATCGTGACCATCCCGGGGTGGTCGGCCACGACGACGCCGATGAGGGCCGCGTCGGCCCCCTCCGGCAGTGCCTGCATCGCATCGACGACAGCGGCGGCCGAGCCGGCCGGCACGATCGCCACGAGCTTCCCCTCGTTCGCCACGTGGAACGGGTCGAGCCCGAGCATCTCGCAGGCGGCACGGACGGGCCCCGGGACCGGGATCGCGCCCTCGTCGAGGACGATTCCCACGCCCGACGTCGCGGCGATCTCGTTGAGGGCGGAGGAGAGGCCGCCCCGGGTCGGGTCGCGGAGGACCCGGACACCGGGCTCGACGGCGAGGATGGCCGCCACGAGATTGTTCAGGGCCTGCGTGTCGGAGGCAATCTCCACCTCGAACTCGAGGCCCTCGCGGACGGACATGATCGCCACGCCGTGGAGGCCGATCGGCCCCGAGAGGAGGACCACGTCACCAGCCCGGGCCCGCTCGGCCGACGGCGCGACGCCGTCCGGCACGACGCCGATCCCGGCGGTGTTGACGAACAGCCGGTCCGCCGCCCCGCGCCCGACGACCTTCGTGTCGCCGGTCACGATCCTGGCTCCTGCCGCCGCCGCCGCGCGCGCCGCCGAGGCGGTGACCGCGGCGAGCTCCTCGAGCGGCAGCCCCTCCTCGATGACGTACGCCAGGGAGATCGCGAGCGGCTGCGCGCCCATCATCGCGAGGTCGTTGACCGTCCCGTTCACGGCGAGCTCCCCGATGTCGCCGCCGGGGAACCGGATCGGGCTGACGACGAACGAGTCCGTCGTGAAGGCGAGGCGCGTCCCGCCGACCGCGACGACGGCCGCGTCGTTCAGCGGCCCGCCGGGCGCGGCCGGCACGAGGGCCGGCGCGATGACGTCGCGGAGGAGGGCGGCGGAGAGCTGGCCGCCGGAGCCGTGGCCGAGGATCACCCGCTCGCCCTCGGCGATCGGGACCGGGCAGGCCGTGCCCGCCGGATCGATCGTCGGCGCGGACGAACCGTCCGTCGCGACGAACGGTTCGCCGTCGCCGATCATGGGGTGCCCTCCGCCCCGCGGGCCGGGAGGGATGCCACCTGCACGAGGGGCGTCACCGGCAGGGGCGTCCGGGTCACTCCGAGCCCGCGGCCGGCGGCGTAGAACGCCGCGCAGGTGCCCTCCGAGCTCACCATCGGGGCGCCGAGCGGGCGCTGCGGCGAGCAGAGGGTCCCGTAGGCCGTGCAGTCGAGGGGGACCTTCTCGCCGGTGAGGATCGCCCCGGCGACGCAGGCCGGGTGCTCGTTCGTTCGGATCTCGCCGACGTCGAACCGCCGCTCCGCGTCGAAGCGGGCATACGGGTCGCGGAGCCGGTACCCCGACCGCGGGATCTCCCCCACCCCGCGCCACTTCCGCTCGCCGACCTCGAAGACCTCGAAGATCTGGCGCTGGGCGAGGGGCACGCCCTCGCGCCGGACGGCCCGCGCGTACTGGTTCTCGACCTCCGCGCGCCCCTCCTCGAGCTGCCGGACGGCCATGAGGATCCCCTCGAGGAGGTCCAGCGGCTCGAAGCCGGTGACGATGATCGGGACGTGGTACCTCGCGGCGATCGGCTCGTACTCCGTCCAGCCCATGACCGCGCAGACGTGCCCGGCGGCGAGGAACGCCTGGACCTGGTTGTTCGGCGACTCGAGGAGCGCGGTCATCGCCGGCGGCACGAGGACGTGGCTGACGAGGACGCTGAAGTTGTCGACGCCGCGGCGGGCCGCCTCCGCGACGGCCATCGCGTTCGCCGGCGCCGTCGTCTCGAAGCCGACCGCGAAGAAGACGACCTGCCGGTCGGGGTTCGCGACCGCGATCCGGAGCGCGTCGAGGGGCGAGTAGACGATCCGCACGTCGGCGCCGCGCGCCTTGAGGGCGAGGAGGTCGGTCGTCGAGCCCGGCACCCGGAGCATGTCGCCGTAGCTCGTGAAGACGACGTCCGGGCGGACCGCGATCGCGAGCGCCTTGTCCACCTGCTCGAGCGGCGTGACGCAGACCGGGCAGCCCGGCCCGTGGATCATCCGCACGCCCGCCGGGAGCGCCTCGTCGATCCCCTGCTTCACGATCGTGTGCGTCTGCCCGCCGCAGACCTCCATGAGCGTCCACGGGCGCGTCACGACGCGGTGGATCTCCGCGACGAGCTTCCTCGCGAGAACAGGGTCGCGGTACTCGTCGAGGTACTTCACGACGCGCCCCTCGACGCGGCGCCGGGCTCCGCGGGCGGCGTGGCCGCGGTCCCCGCGAACGCGCCCTCGGCCGGGGTCCCGTCGTCGGAGACGACCGCCGGCTCGTCCATCCCGGGGCCCATCGTCGCGAGCTCCTGGCGGACCATGTCGCCCATCGTGGCGAGGATCTCGAGCGTCTTCAGCGCCTCCTCCTCGTCGACCCGGCTGATCGCGAACCCGACGTGGACGATGACGTAGTCCCCGAGCCGGACCTCCGGGATGTAGGCGAGGCAGGCCTCCTTGCGGACGCCGCCGAAGTCGACCTTCCCCATCGGCAGGCCGGCGTCGTCGCGGATCTCGATCACGCGGCCGGGGATCCCAAGGCACATCGGGCGTTCCTCCTCAGGCGCGCTGGCGGGGGGCGTCGCCGTCCCCGGCCTCGGCGGCCGCCATCCTCGCGGCGGCGACGGCCGCCTGACCATAGCTGATCCCGCCGTCGTTCACCGGGACGCGGCGGTTGACGAAGACCTCGAGCCCGTCGCGGGCGAGGCGCCGCACGAGCGTCGAGACGAGGCGGCGGTTCTGGAAGACCCCGCCGGAGAGGCAGACGGTCCGGAAGCCGGTCTCGGCCACCGCGCCGGCAACGAGCTCGCGGGTGACCTCGGCGATCGTCTCGTGGAACGCCGCGGCGAGGATCCCGGTCGGGCGCCCGGCGGCGACGCCCTCGAGGAGCGCCCGCAGCGTCGGGCGCGGGTCGTAGACGATGAGCCCGTCGACCCGCTCGAGGCGAGCCGCCAGCGGGTCGGCGCGCCGCTCGCCGGCCGCCATCTCGAGGTCGATCGCGGCCTGCGCCTCGTACTCGGCGACGTCGCGGAGGCCGAGGATCGCCGCAGCGGCGTCGAAGAGGCGGCCCGCCGACGAGGCGAGGGGAGCGTTGAGGCGCCGCGCGACCTGGGTCCGTACGACTGCCACCTCGCGCGGGTCGAGGCGCGCGGCGAGCGCCGCGACGAGGTCGGGGTCCGCGACGGCTCCCGCGGCGGTGGCGGGGCGGTCCGAGCCCGGCAGCCGCTCGGCCCCGAGGAGGTAGCCGAGAGCCATCCGCCACGGACGCCGGACGGCGAGCGCCCCGCCGGGGAGCGGCGCGCGGCCGAACCGGGCGACCCGGCGGTACCCCACGAGGTCGGCGGCGAGCACCTCGCCGCCCCACAGCGTGCCGTCGTCCCCCATCCCGAGCCCGTCGTACGCGACGCCGATGAACGGGTCGGTGATCCCGTGCTCCGCCGCGCACGAGGCGACGTGGGCGTGGTGGTGCTGGACCGCGACCCGGCGCTCCGGCGGGAAGCCGGCGACGGCGTACTTCGTCGAGAGGTACTCCGGGTGGAGGTCGTGGGCGACGACCTCCGGCTCGAGGGCGAGGAGCCGCCCGAGGTGGGCCAGGCCGTCGGTGAAGGCGCGGTACGTCGGGAGGTCCTCGAGGTCACCGTTGTGCGGGGCGACGTGGGCGCGGGACCCGCGGGCGAGGGTGAACGTGTGCTTCAGCTCCGCCCCGACCGCGAGGAGCGGGTGCGCCGCCGGGACCGCGAGCGGAAGCGCCTCCGGGGCATGCCCGCGGCCGCGCCGGACGATCGAGACCTGACCCGCGACGACGCGGCTCACCGAGTCGTCGTAGCGCGCCCGGATCTCGCGGTCGTGGACGAGGAACGCGTCGGCGAGCCCGGCGAGACGCTCGGCGGCATCGCCGTCGTCGGTCGCGAGCGGCTCGTCCGCGAGGTTCCCCGAGGTGAGGACGATCGGCCGTCCGACCTCCGCGAGGAGGAGGTGGTGGAGGGGCGTGTACGGGAGGAAGATCCCCAGCCGCCGGTTCCCAGCGGCGACGCCCGGCGCGAGCGGCGGCTCGGCGCGACGGCGCGCCTCGAGGAGGACGATCGGCCGCTCCGGCCCGGCGAGGAGCCGGCGCTCCGCGGCCCCGACCCGCGCGAGCCGCTCGGCGGCGGGCACGTCGGCGACCATGACCGCGAACGGCTTCGCCCAGCGCCGCTTCCGGTCGCGGAGCCGCTGGACGGCCGCCTCGTCGGTCGCGTCGCAGGCGAGGTGATACCCGCCGAGGCCCTTCACGGCGACGATCCGCCCCGCCCGGAGGTCGGCCGCGGCCGCCGCGAGCGCGGCCTCGTCGCGCGCCGCCGGCGCGGTCGCAGCGGTCGGGCGGTAGGCGAGGCGCGGTCCGCACTCCGGGCACGCCACCGGCTCGGCATGGAAGCGCCGGTTCGCCGGGTCGGCGTACTCGGCGGCGCATGCCGGGCAGAGGGGGAACGCCCGCATCGTCGTGCGGGCGCGGTCGTACGGGAGCTCGTCGATGATCGTCGCCCGGGGGCCGCAGTTCGTGCAGTTCGTGAACGGGTACCGGTGGCGCCGGTCGCCGGGGTCGCGGACCTCGCGGAGGCAGTCGTCGCAGGTCGCGATGTCGGGCGGGAAGAGCCGCTCGGCCGACACGGCGGCGACGCTCTCGTCGATGACGAAGGGTCGCGGCAGGCCGGTCGTGCCCTCGGCGCCGAGCGCGACCCGGTCGGGTCCGAGGGGCGTGGCCACGACGCGGTCGACGCGGGCGCGCGGGGGCGCGTCGGCGCGGAGGCGGCGGGCGAAGGCGTCGAGCGCGGCGGGCTCGCCCGCTGCCTCGATCTCCACGCGCCCGGCCGCGTTCCGGACCCGCCCGGCGAGGCCCAGCTCGGTCGCAAGGCGCCAGACGAAGGGGCGGAACCCGACGCCCTGGACCACCCCCTCGACGACGATCATGCGAGCCGCGGCCGGCGTCCCCGTCGCGGCGGCGGGGACGCGCGCGCCCGGCTCCACGGATGGAGCCATGCGCATAGGCTGCCGTGCGCGGGAGGCCCGCCGGATGGGCCGAACGGCCCATCGTTGCCCGCCGGACGCCCGTTCGTGACGGTCGACACTGGCGCCTCGGGGAGGCGGAGCGCACCCTCGACGATGGAGCGCGGGCCGCCCCGGCCCGCGGCGACATGCCCGGAGGCGATCCGATGAGGCTCCAGCGCGAGCGCCAGCATCGGCCCGTCACGCTCGTCTGGCTCGACGCCGACGAGGCGATCCTGCTCCGCGCGGAGGAGCCCGCCGGCGACGGCAGGGACGAGCCGGCCGTGGAGCGGGTCGTCTCGCAGGTCCCGCCGCACCGGCGGGCCACCGGCCACGTCCACCACGACCCCCGGGTACGGTCGGGCGGGGGGGCGGACCCGGACGACCTCGTCGAACGCCGCCGCGAGCACCTCGTGGCGCTCTACCTGCGCCGGGTCGCGGCCCTCGTCCCGGACGAGGACCGGGTCGTCGTCATCGGGCCCGGTCCGCTCCACGCGCGGCTCGCCCACGAGCTGCGGCTCGCCGACGTGCACCACCGGCGCGGTCGGTCGGTCGAGGACGCGCCGGCCACGCCGCTCACGGAACGCCAGCTCCGCGCCCGCTGGCGGACGCTGAGCGGGACCGTCCCCGAGCGGCAGCTGCCGGCGAACGCGACCGCGCGCTGACCCGCCGCGAGGGCCTCAAGGGGCCGTTCCGACACCGAATCGCAATCCTTCGGCACTGCCCGCCCCGATGGCCCGGGAGGGACGCTCGGGCCATCGGGCGACTGCACGAGGAACGGATGGGGATGATCGCCGTCGTGGAACCGGAACTCGACGACCTGTCGTTAGGCGGCGCTGCGGACCTGGCCGGGGCAGGCCGGGCCGCGGAGGCGCCGTTCCAGCCCGTCCTCATCGACGTCGACCGCTGCAAGGGCTGCGCGCTCTGCGTCGCCGCCTGCCCGAAGGGGATCCTCGCCCTCGACGAGACGCGGGTGAACGTCCAGGGCTACCACCCGGTCCACCTCACGAACCCCGAGGCGTGCACCTCCGACGCCCACTGCGCACGGGTCTGCCCGGACTGCGTCCTCATCATCCTCGCCCGGCCCAGGCCCGCCCGCGGGGTCCCGGCATGACCACCGCCCCGGTCCCCGTCCGGCCGGCCCCGACGCCGGTCGGCGTCGCGGTCCGCCGCCACGGGCGGCGCGTCCTCATGAAGGGCAACGAGGCGATCGCCGAGGCCGCGATCCAGGCCGGCTGCGACGCCTACTTCGGCTACCCGATCACCCCCCAGGCGGAGCTCCTCGAGTGGATGGCCCGCCGGATGCCGGAGGAGGGTCGCGCCTTCGTCCAGGCGGAATCGGAGCTCGGGGCGATCAACATGGCGCTCGGGGCGGCTGCGGCCGGGGCGCGGGTCCTCGTGAGCTCGTCCTCGCCGGGGATCAGCCTCATGGCCGAGGCGATGAGCTACATGGCCGGCTCCGAGGTCCCCGTCGTCCTCGTGAACGTCATGCGCGGCGGGCCGGGCCTCGGGAGCATCGGGCCGAGCCAGTCGGACTACTTCCAGGCGACGAAGGGTCACGGGCACGGGGACTACCGCGTCCCGGTCCTCGCGCCGGCCTCGATCGCCGAGGCGATGGAGCTGACCGCCGACGCGTTCGAGATCGCCGAGCGCTACCGGACGCCGGTGATGATCCTCGCCGACGGGATCCTCGGCCAGGCGATGGAGCCCGTGGAGCTCGCCTTCCGCGCCCCGCCGCGGCTCGACCCGGACTGGGTCCTCGGCGGCGCCGCCGGGCGGCCGCCGCGCGTCGTCCGTTCGCTCCACCTCCTGCCCGAGGACCTCGAGCGTCACAACGTCCACCTGCAGGCGAAGTTCGCCACGATCACCGACCGCGAGGTCCGCTCCGCGGGCGAGCACCTCGAGGACGCAGACCTCGCGGTCGTCGCGTACGGGACGGCCGCCCGCGTCGCCCGGACGGCGGTCGCGCGGGCGCGAGCCGAGGGCATCCGGGCCGGACTCCTCCGGCCGATCACGCTCTGGCCGTTCCCCTCGGCCGCGATCGCGGAGGTCGCGACCCGCGTCCGCGGCGCCCTCGTCGTCGAGCTCTCCGCCGGCCAGATGGTCGAGGACGTCCGCCTCGCCGTCGAGGGCCGGGTCCCGGTCGCATTCACCGGCCGGACGGGCGGGATCGTGCCCTCCCCGGCGGAGGTCGTGGCGGCGCTCCGGCGGCTCGACGCGGCGACGGGCCCGCGGACCCGGGAGGCGTCCCGATGAGCGTCACGATCCCCGAGGGGGCCCGGGTCGTCTTCGGGCGGCCCGAGCTGCTCCTCGACCGGACGACCCACTATTGTCCGGGCTGCGGCCACGGCGTCGTCCACCGCCTCGTCGCCGAGGTCCTCGGCGAGCTCGGGCTCGGGCCGCGGACGATCGCCGTCGCGCCCGTGGGCTGCGCGGTCTTTGCCTACGAGTACCTCGGCGTCGACTTCGTCGAGGCGCCCCACGGTCGCGCGCCGGCGGTGGCGACGGGGATCCGCCGCGTCCGCCCGGAGGCGTTCGTCCTCACCTACCAGGGCGACGGTGACCTCGCGGCGATCGGGACCGGGGAGATCGTCCACGCGGCCGCGCGGGGCGAGCTCCTCACGGCCGTCTTCGTGAACAACGGGATCTACGGGATGACCGGCGGGCAGATGGCCCCGACGACGCTCCTCGGCCAGCGCTCGACCTCGACCCCGCTCGGCCGCGAGGCGTCGCTCCACGGCTACCCCGTCCCGATGACCGAGATGCTCGCCGTCCTGCCCGGCGTCGCCTATGCGGCGCGCGGGTCCGTCGCCGATTCGGTGGCGATCGGGCGCACGAAGCGCTACCTCCGGCGGGCGTGCGAGGTCCAGCTCGAGGGGCGCGGCTTCGCCATCGTCGAGGTCATCAGCAACTGCCCGGTCGGCTGGGGGATGACCCCGCAGGCCTCGATCGAGCGGCTCAAGGAGGTCGTCGCGACGGCGTACCCGCCGGGCGTCATCGTCGACCGGACCGCGAGCGCGCCGGCGGCGCCGGCCCCCGCCGCGGGCGCGACCGCCGCCGGGGGCGCGGCGCCGGGCGAGCCGGACGCGCCGGCGGAGCGCTGACGATGGAGCGGTCGATCGTCTTCGCCGGCTTCGGCGGCCAGGGGATCCTCTTCGCCGGCAAGGTCCTCGCCCGCGCGGCGATGGCCGAGGACCGCGAGGTGTTCTGGATTCCCTCGTACGGGCCGGAGATGCGCGGCGGCACCGCGTCGTGCACGGTGATCGTCGGCGACGAGCCGATCGGCTCGCCGATCGTCGACGAGCCCGACGCCGCGGTCGTCCTCAACCCGCCCTCGTACGCGAAGTTCGCGGCCCACGTCGCCCCGGGCGGGCTCCTCGTCGTGAACGAGACCCTCGTCGGGGAGGCCGCGGAGCGCGGTGACGTCCACGAGCTGCGGATCCCCTGCACCCGCCTCGCGAAGGACGCCGGCGACGACTCGCTCGTGAGCGTCGTCGCGCTCGGGGCGCTCGTCGGCTACCTCGGGCTCGTCCGCCCGGCGTCGATCCGGGCCGCGATTCGCGAGGTCGTCGGGGCAAGACGGCCGGACGTGCTCGCCGCGGACCTCGCGGCGTTCGATGCCGGCCACCGCGTCGGCGCCCGGCGGCGGCCCCACGAGGACCGGGTGACCGTTCCCGCCTGACCGCGTCCGCGGCTACCCGCGCCCGGCGCGCTCGCGGCGGCGGAGCTCGCGGTTCGAGACGACCTCCGGCGCCCCGTCGGGCAGGACCCGGAGGCGGAGCGCGGCGACGATCGCGATCCCGCCGACGACGGCCACCCCGATCGCCGCCGCAAGCTGCCCTGTTGCGAGGCGGAAGACGGTCAGGGTCGTGACGACGACCCCCGCCCCGATCGCCGCGTACGCGACGAGGAAGAGCCCGCCGTCCGGCACGTGGAGGTCCCTCGCGACCCGCGCCACGGCGAGGAACCCGGCCCCTGCGACGAGCCCGAAGATGCCCGTGGAGAGCAGGGAGACCGCGACATCGGGCGTCGCGAGGAGGATCCCCAGCAGGCCGAAGATGAGACCGGCGATCGCGGCGCCGACGAACGGGATGGCGCTCTTGACCCCGCCCGGGGCGCGGAACGCGGCCACGAACAGGAGCACGCCCGAGGTGAGCTGCCATGCCCCGACCGCACGCGAGATCCCGACGGCCCCGGCGAGCGCCGCGGCCGCGGCGACGAGGGCGAGCGCGCCGGACACGGCGAACGCCCACCAGACGCTGCGGCACATCCTCGCGATCGGCTCCATCGGCGGTCGGCTCCTCGAACGGTGCTGGGCGGACCAAGTATGCGGGAACGGGCCGGCCGGGCGTCGGGCGCCCGGCCGGTCGGTACGGCGATGGCTCGGCGAGGCCCGGCGAGCCGGCGCGCGCGTCCCGCGGCCGGGCTCCGGCCCGCAGGTCAGCGCGGGGGCGCCGCCGCGAGGTCCCGGGTGGGAGCCCATGAGCGCAGTGTGCGCATGTAGTTCACCCGCTCGTACGCCGACGGATCCTCGACCGCGGCCTGGGTCGCGCAGCCCCGGAGCTGCGCGACGGACTCGTACTCGTGCTCCGTCATCCAGGCGACGAGCTCCTGCTCGATGAGCCGGAGCCGCCGGGGGCCGTGCCGGAGGAGGGCCGAGGTCGACATCGCGACGTCGGCGCCCACCATGAGCGCCTTCACCGCGTCGGTCCCGGCGTGGATCCCGGAGCTCGTGGCGAGCGAGACGTCCGGCCCCAGCTGGGGGCGGAGGATCGCCGTCCAGCGGAGGGGCAGGCGGAGCTCCGCCGGCCCGCTCAGCTCGATCCGCGCGACGACGTCGAGCGTCTCGAGGTCGAGGTCCGGCTGGTAGAACCGGTTGAAGAGGACGAGCCCGTCGGCGCCCTCCTCGACGGCGCGGCGGGCGAAGCCCGCGAACGCGGAGTAGTACGGGCTGAGCTTCACCGCAAGGGGGATCGTCACCGCCGCCCGGACCGCGCCGACGAGGTCGAGGTCGCGGGCCTCCATCTCGGCGGCCGTCCGCGACGGGTCCGCGGCGAGGTGGTAGAGGTTGAGCTCGAGGGCGTCGGCGCCGGCGTCCTCCATGAGCCGCGCGTAGCGGATCCACCCGCCGGGTGTCGCGGCGTTGAGGCTGCCGATGACCGGGATCGCGACCGCCGCCTTCAGGCGGCGGAGGTGGGCGAGGTACCGATCCCCGGCGAAGGCGAGCGTCTCGACCGCCGGGAAGTAGTCGAGGGCCTCCGCGAACTCGTCGGTGCCTGCGTCGAGCGAGCGGTTGATCTCGAGCTCCTCGTGGAGGATCTCCTCCTCGAAGAGCGAGGGGAGCACGAGCGCCCCGGCGCCCGCGTCGGCGAGCGCGAGGGCGGACTCGAGCTCCCCGGTGAGCGGGGAGGGCGAGGCCACGAGCGGCGAGCGCAGCTCGAGGCCGAGGTATCGGGTCCGGAGATCGACGGTCACGCCTCGTCCCCCTTGTCGTCGGCCGCCCCGGCGTCCGCCGCGGACTGCGGCAGGGCCCCGGGGCCGTGGTGGGCGTGGGGGACGCTCCGCCGCATCGCGGCGAGCTGCTCGTAGTACCGCCAGCGCTCCTCGACGTCGGCCTGGGCGAGGTCGGCGAGCTCCGCGGCTCGCTCGGGCTGCGTCCGGGCGAGGATCGCGAACCGGGTCTCCCCGGCGGCGAACTCGCTCACCGGGATCGTCGGCTTCGCCGAGTCGAGCTTGAACGGCTGGCCGTCCTCGATCTCGCTCGGGTGGAACCGGTAGAGCGGCCAGTAGCCGCTCCGGACGGCGTCCTTCTGGTGCGACATCGACTTCGACATGTCGATGCCGTGGGCGATGCACGTGCTGTACGCGATGACGAGCGAGGGCCCCGGCCAGGCGTCCGCCTCGAGGAGGGCCCGCGCCGCCTGGGCGTCGTTCGCGCCCATCGAGATCTGGGCGACGTAGACGTCGCCGTAGGCCCGGGCGACGGCGCCGAGGTCCTTCTTCCCCCGCGCCTTGCCGGCGGCCGCGAACTTCGCGACCGCGGCCCGCGGGGTCGCCTTCGAGGCCTGCCCGCCGGTGTTCGAGTAGACCTCCGTGTCGAGGACGAGGATGTTGACGTTGCGGCCCGAGCCGAGGACGTGGTCGAGGCCGCCGTACCCGATGTCGTATGCCCAGCCGTCGCCACCGACGATCCAGATCCCCTTGCGGACGAGGTCGTCGGCGAGGGCGAGGAGGTGCCGGGCGTCCGAGGCACCGGCGCCGTCGACCCGGAGGAGCGCCTCGCGCAGGCGGGCGACGCGCTCGCGCTGGAGGGCGATCTCGCCCTCCGTCTCCTGGGCGGCGTCGAGGATCTCGCCGACGAGGCCGTTCCCGACCGCGGGCGCGAGCCGCTCGAGGAGACGCCGGGCGTGGCCCGACTGGGCATCGAGCGCGAGGCGCATCCCCAGCCCGAACTCCGCGTTGTCCTCGAAGAGCGAGTTGTTCCAGGCTGGCCCGCGGCCGGCCGCGTCGACCGTCCACGGCGTCGTCGGCAGGTTCGCGCCGTAGATCGACGAGCAGCCGGTCGCGTTCGCCACGATCATCCGGTCGCCGAAGAGCTGCGACACGAGCTTGAGGTACGGCGTCTCGCCGCAGCCGCTGCAGGCGAGGGAGAACTCGAAGAGCGGCTCGCGGACCTGCGAGCCCTTGACGGTGTCGGGGGCGATGAGGGTCCGGTCGAGCGGGGCGATCGACTGGAAGAACTCCCAGCGCGGGCGCTCCGCGTCGCGGTGCTCGGCCGCCGGCTCCATGTTGATCGCCTTGTGGCGGACCTCGGTCTTGCTCTTCGCCGGGCAGACGTCGACGCAGACGCCGCAGCCGGTGCAGTCGTCGGGGGCCACCTGGATCGTGATCCGGTGCTCGGCGAGCTCGCGGGACTTGAACTCCTTGCTCTGGTAGCCGGCGGGCGCGCCCTCGACCGCCGCCGCCGGGAAGACCTTCATCCGGATCGCCGCGTGGGGGCAGACCATCGCGCACTTGCCGCAGTCGATGCAGATCGCCGGGTCCCAGATCGGGATCTCGTGGGCGATCGCCCGCTTCTCGTACTTCGTCGTGCCGGTGGGGAACGTCCCGTCGACCGGGAACGCCGACACCGGGAGGCGGTCGCCGTCGCCGGCCATGAGGACCGCGGTGACCTTCTTCACGAAGTCCGGCGCGCCGTCCGGGACGACGGGCGGGAGCTCGTGGCCCGTGGCGACCGTCCCGAGGGGCACCCGGGCGAGGCGCTCGAGCGAGCGGTCGATCGCCGCGAAGTTCCGCTCGACGACGGCCTGGCCGCGCTTCGCGTACGTCTTCTCGACGTTCTTCTTGATCCGGGCGACGGCCTCGTCGGGCGGGAGGACGCCGGACAGCTTGAAGAAGCACGGCTGCATGACCGTGTTGATCCGGTTGCCCATCCCGACCTCGCTGGCGACCGCGAACGCGTCGATGGCCCAGAGGTCGATCGCCTTGTCGATGAGCTGCTGCTGGACGACGCGGGGGAGGTGGTCCCACACCTCGTCGGGCCGGTACGGCGCATTGAGGAGGAACGTCGCGCCGGGCTTCGCGTACTCGAGGACCTTCGCCTTCTCGAGGAGGCCGAACTGGTGGCAGGCGAGGAAGTCGGCGCGGTCGATGAGGTACGAGGACACGATCGGCTGCGGCCCGAACCGGAGGTGCGAGACCGTCTGGCCGCCCGACTTCTTCGAGTCGTAGACGAAGTAGCCCTGGGCGAAGAGGTCGGTGCCCTCGCCGATGATCTTCACGGAGGCCTTGTTGGCCCCGACCGTCCCGTCGGAGCCGAGCCCGAAGAAGAGCGCCTGGACCTCGCCGGCCGGGCGGGGCGCCCGGAACTCCTCGTCGATCGGGAGGCTGAGGTGGGTGACGTCGTCGTAGATCCCGACGGTGAAATGCCGCTTCGGCCGCTCGGCGGCGAGCTCGTCGAAGACCGGCTTCACCATCGCCGGCGTGAACTCCTTCGAGGAGAGGCCGTACCGGCCGCCGATCACCCGGGGCGCGGCGGCGAACCGCGGCGCGGGCGCGTCCATGTGCTCGGCGAGCGCCGTGACGACGGCCTGGTAGAGAGGCTCCCCCACGGCCCCCGGCTCCTTCGTCCGGTCGAGGACGGCGATCGCGCGCACCGTGGCCGGGAGGGCCGCGAGGAGCTGCTCGGCCGGGAACGGCTGGAAGAGGCGGACCTGGAGCATCCCGACCCGCTCCCCGGCCGCGACGAGCGTCGCCACGGTCTCGGCGACGGCGCCGGCGCCCGAGCCCATGACCACGATGACACGCTCCGCGTCCGGCGCGCCCGCGTAGTCGACGAGGCCGTAGCGGCGGCCGGTGTGCTCGGCGAGCTCGTCGAGCACGTCCTCGACGATGCCGGGGACCGCGGCGTAGTACGGGTTCGCGGCCTCGCGGGCCTGGAAGAACGCGTCCGGGTTCTGGGCGGTGCCGCGGACGACGGGCGCCTCGGGAGTGAGCCCCCGGGCCCGGAAGGCGAGGACCTCCTCGTCGCGGACGAGGGCCCGCACGACGTCCTCCTCGAGCATCGCGATCTTGTTCACCTCGTGGGAGGTCCGGAACCCGTCGAAGAAGTGAAGGAACGGCACCCGCGCCCGGAGCGTCGCCGCGTGGGAGACGAGGGCGAAGTCGTGGGCCTCCTGCACCGAGCCCGCGGCGAGCATCGCCCAGCCCGTCGCGCGGGCGTGCATGACGTCGCTGTGGTCGCCGAAGATCGAGAGCGCGTGGGTCGCGATCGTCCGGGCGGCGACGTGGATGACCGCCGGCGTCAGCTCGCCCGCGATCTTGAACATGTTGGGGATCATGAGGAGGAGGCCCTGCGACGCCGTGAACGTCGTCGCCAGCGCGCCCTTCTGGAGCGCGCCGTGCATCGCGCCGGCAGCGCCGCCCTCGGACTGCATCTCGACGACGTCCGGGACGGTGCCCCAGAGGTTGGGGCGGCCGGCCGCGGCCCAGTCGTCGGCGTGCTCGGCCATCGGCGAGGCCGGAGTGATCGGGAAGATCGAGATGACCTCGCTCAGGGCGTAGGCCACCCGTGCGGCGGCCTCGTTGCCATCGAGGCATTCGAACCGGTGGGGACGTCCCGCGGACGCGGCGGCGGGATCCGGGTCGGTGAGCGGCCGCTCCGGCGGCGGGAGCAGGGTCATGCGGGACCTCCGATGGCGCGCAGGCGACTCGCGAGCGTGTCGCCCTCGACGTGCTTGAGAATTGTGGCGCCGATCCCGGCATCGCGGGCGCGCCGGGCCTCGTCCGCTCCGAGGTACGCCTCGAGGACGACGATCCGGCTGCGCGGGACGACCCCGTCGAGGGCCTCGGCGACGGCCCTCCAGCCGTCGTGCAGGGCCCCGTCCACGAGGACGAGGTCGGGCTCGCAGGTGCGGGCGGCGAGGGCCGCGGAGCGCGCCGAGCGGACCTCGCCGACGACGACGAAGCCGTGCCGGCCGAGGTGGGCGGCGAGCGCATCGCTGGCGGCCAGGTGGTCGCTCACGATGAGCAGGCGCCGGACCGAGTCGGGACGCGGGCGGAACATGCGCGAAGCGTCCCCCGCGGGCGCCCCGGCCGGACCCCCGCTCCGTCCCGAAACCTAGGGCCATTCGGCCCTGCCACCGGTCGTGAAGGGCGGCGACACTTCCAGCCGTGGTGGACGTCGCAGGGGACGCGCGGCGTCCACCACTGATTCGCGCCGCCTGGGCGGCGCGGCCCGGGGGTCGTGGCGGGGCCGAGGCGCCGGCCCCGGCGGTGGAGTGCGCCCGGACCGCGGGCGCTGCCTGCCGCGAACGCTACAGGTAGTGCGTCCGGCGGGCCTGGGCGGTCAGCTCGTCCCGGAAGTCCGGGTGGGCGATCGCGATGAGCTCCTGGGCCCGCTCCCGGATCGACTTCCCGTCGAGCTCCGCCACGCCCCACTCCGTCACGACCGTGCGGACGTGGGCCCGCGTCGTCACGACCCCCGCGCCCTCGGCGAGGAACGGCACGATCCGCGACACGCGGCCCCCGGCGGCGGTCGAGGGGAGGGCGATGATCGCCCGGCCTTCGGGCGCGAGCGCGGCGCCGCGGATGAAGTCCATCTGCCCGCCGACCCCGCTGTAGAGGTGCCAGCCGATCGAGTCCGCGCAGACCTGGCCGGTGAGGTCGATCGAGATCGCCGAGTTGATCGCGGTCATCCGGCGGAAGCCGCGGATCACGTGGGTGTCGTTCGTGAAGTCGCAGGCCCGCATCTCGACCATCGGGTTGTCGTGAGCGAAGCGGTAGAGCTTCTCGGTCCCCATCATGAACGTGCAGAGGACCTTGCCGCGGTTGCGCTCCTTCGCCATCCCCGTGACGACGCCCGCCTCGACGAGGTCGACGACGGAGTCGGTCATCATCTCGGTGTGGATCCCGAGGTCCTTCTTGTCGCCGAGGCACTTCGCCACCGCGGTCGGGATCGCGCCGATCCCCATCTGGAGCGTCGCCCCGTCCGGGACGAGGTCGGCGACGAACTCGCCGATCCGGCGCTCGACCTCGCCGATCACCGGCGGCAGGTACAGGTAGGGCGGGACGTCCACCTCGACGCCGTAGTCGATGTCGTCGACGTGGACGAAGCTCTCCCCGAGGGTCCGCGGCATCGCCCGGTTGACCTGGGCGATGACCATGCCGGCCGCCTGGATCGCCTCCTGCATCGCCTCGACGGACGTCCCGAGCGAGCAGTAGCCGTGGGCGTCGGGCGGCGAGACGTTGCAGAGGACGGCGTCGAGGGGCAGTCGCCCGCTCGAGAAGAGGCGCGGGACGTCGGAGAGGAAGGCCGGGATGTACTCGGCCCGCCCCTCGTTGATCGCCTGCCGGGCGTTCGGCCCGATGAAGAGCGCGCGGTGCCGGAAGTGCGGCGCCATCTCGGGTGCGAGGTGCGGGCCGGGGCCCTCCGTGTGGAGGTGGACCATGCTCACGTTGTGGAGCTCCGGCGCCCGCTCCACGAGCGCATCGAGGAGGACCGAGGGCGCCGCGGCGGCGCACTGGACGTAGACCTGGTCGCCGGAGCGGATGCCCGCGACCGCCTCGTCGGCGGTGACGATCTGCATGGACGCAGTCTGGGAGGGGGCCCGCCGCGGCCGACCGTGCCGACCGGACCGATTGGCGCGCCCATCGGGCACGAACCCGGCGGCGCCGCCCGGAGGTTGCGGAAACATCACCTCGCCTTTGCCGGGTCCTGATCGCGGGCGGCTATCGTGCCGCCCGATTCGAGGGCGACGCGGCGGTCCCGGGCCGGCGCGGGACCGACCCGCCGAGGAGGTCGCATGGGACGCAGCCGGCCGCACGCATCGACGTCGCACCCCGCCCCTGGGGGATCTCCCTCCCGGGTCGCTCCGACCGCTCGGCGGCGGCTGCTCCGCGCGGGCCCGGCGGCCGCGGCCATCCTCGTGCCGCTCCTCCTCGCGGGCGGCGCGCCGCCTGCCCTCGCCGCCGGGGGCGTGACGGTCACGACGCCGTTCCCGCTCGTCGCGGTCGAGCCCGGCTCGAGCGTCACGTTCCCGCTCACCGTCGCGAGCGCGACGACCGCGGTCGTCGCGCTCGCCGTGCGGGGCCTCCCACAGGGCTGGAGCGCCCGGTTCACCGGCGGCGGCCTCACCGTCGACGGGGTCCTCGCGGGGCCGAAGCAGGACGGGGCGCTGAGCCTCGACCTCAGCATCCCCGCCGACGCGACCGGGCGCGCCGACCTCGTCGTCGCCGCGCGGGCGGCGGGCGGCTCGGATGAACTCCCGCTCACCGTGCGGGTCGCGACCGAGGCGGGCGGCAACGTCGCCCTCGAGGCCGCCTATCCGAGCCTCCGCGGTCCCTCGAGCGCGACGTTCCCGTTCCAGCTGACGCTCCGGAACGACACCCCGGCCGAGGCCACGTTCGCCCTCGCCGGCCAGGCGCCGGCCGGCTGGACCGTCGACGTCCGGCCCGCCGGCTCGTCGCAGGCGACGAGCCTCACGGTGGGGTCGGGGTCGACGGGGAGCGTCAGCGTCACCGTCACGCCCGCGACCGACGCGGCCGCCGGGGAGTACCCGATCACCGTCACCGCCGACGGCGGCACCGTCTCTGCCCAGGCCCAGCTGACGATCGTCATCACGGGCACGTACACGATGGTCCTCACGACGCCCGACCAGGTTCTCTCCACGGACGCCACCGCCGGCCAGGGGCGGCCGTTCCAGCTCGTCGTGCGGAACACCGGCTCCGCCCCCGTCACGAGCGTCCGCCTCGCGGCGAGCCCGGCCACGGGCTGGAACGTGGCCTTCGACCCGCCGACGATCTCGTCGATCGCGGCCGGCGCGGACGCCACGGTCAACGCGACGATCACCCCGGCCGCGAACGCCGTCGCCGGCGACTACAACGTCGCGTTCTCGGCGACGGGGGCCGAGGCATCGGCGAGCGAGACGATCCGGGTCACGGTCAACACGTCGCTCACCTGGGCGATCGTCGGCGTCGCCCTCATCGTCCTCGTCCTCGTCGGGCTCGGCTGGGTCTTCTCCAAGTACGGCCGGCGCTGACGCGATGGCGAGCGCGACGCCCCTCCCGGCCGAGGCGGACGGCCCCGCCGCGCCCGGCGCCCGCCCGGCCGGCGCACCGGTCATCGAAGCGATCGGCCTCACGAAGCGGTACGGCCGCCGGACCGCAGTCGAGGACCTGACGTTCGAGGTCCGGCCCGGCGAGGTCTTCGGGCTCCTCGGCCCGAACGGCGCCGGCAAGACGACGACGGTCCTCATGCTCCTCGGGCTCACCGAGCCGACGGCCGGCCGGGCGCGGGTCGTCGGGGTCGACCCGACCCGCGACCCGCTCGAGGTGAAGCGCCGCGTGGGCTACCTCCCCGACAGCGTCGGCTTCTACGACGGGCTGAGCGGCCGGGCGAACCTCGCCTACACGGCCCGCCTCAACCGGATCCCGGCGCGCGAGGCCGCCGGCCGGATCGACGGCCTCCTGGCCCGGGTCGGGCTCGCCGACGTCGCCGACGAGCGGGTCGAGACGTACTCCCGGGGGATGCGCCAGCGCCTCGGGATCGCCGACGCCCTCGTGAAGGACCCCGCAGTCCTCATCCTCGACGAGCCGACCGTCTCGCTCGACCCCGAGGGCGTCGCCGAGATCCTCGCCCTCATCGCCCGGATCGCGGTCGAGCGGGGGATCGCGATCCTCCTCTCCAGCCACCTCCTCGACCAGGTCCAGGCGGTCTGCGGGCGGGTGGGCATCTTCTACGCCGGGCGGCTCATCGCCGCCGGGACGGTCGTCGAGCTCGCCGCGCGCGGCGGGGCCGCCGACGACGTCGTCGAGCTCGCGGTGGCTGGTGGGGCCGACCCGACGGGCTGGCTGCGCTCGGCGCCGTCCGTGGGCGACGTGTCCTCCGACCCCGCGGCGCCCGGCCGGCTCCTCGTCCGCGTCGCGGCCGGCGGCGGGGCATCCCTCGCGGCGGACCTCGTCGCCGCGGGTTTCGCCCCCGTCCACCTCCGCGTCCGCGAGGATCGCCTCGACGCGATCTACCGGCGCCTCGTCCACGCCGCCGCCGCGGACCTCCCGGCCGGGCGACCCGCCGACGCCCCCGGCGATCCGCTGCCGTCCCACCGCGGCGAGGGCTCCCGATGAGCGCCGCACCGGGCTCCCGCATCCGCCCCCGGCGGGCGCTCCGTCCCTCCCCCGAGCCGCCTCCGGCCCGGCCCCGGAGCGCCGCGCCGGCCCGCGCCGAGGAGCGCCCGCCGAGTCACGGCTGGCGGGTCGTCGCCGCGAAGGAGACGGCCGATCACCTCGGCAGCGTCCGGCTCTACGTCCTCGCGGTCGTCCTCACGATCGCCGGCGTCGCCGCGATCTACTCCATGTCGCAGGTCATCCGCGGCGCCGCCGCGGACGCGACCGGCTATCGGAGCCTCTTCCTCGCCCTCTTCACCGGCGGGGCGGACCCGGTGCCCGCGTTCGTGACGCTCGTGGGGTTCCTCGCGCCGCTCCTCGGGATCGCCTTCGGCTTCGACGCGGTGAACGGGGAGCGGGCCGACCGGACGCTCCCGCGCCTCCTCGCCCAGCCGATCTACCGCGACGATGTCGTGAACGGGAAGTTCGTGGCCGGGCTCCTCGCCGTCGCGACGGTCCTCGTCGCGGTCGTCGCCTTCGTCGCCGGGATCGGGCTCATCCGGATCGGGATCCCGCCGACCGTCGAGGACGTCGTCCGGCTCGTCCTGTGGGTCGCCCTCACCGTCGTCTACGTCGGCTTCTGGCTGGCGTTCGCGACGTTCTGCTCCGTCGCCTTCCGGCGCGCGGCCTCGTCGGCGCTCGTGGCGATCGCCCTGTGGATCGGCCTCACCCTCTTCGGGGTCCTCCTCGCGACGCTCGTGGCGAACCTCCTCAGCCCGCCGGGCTCGACGAGCGCCGACCAGCTCGCGAACCTCCGCCTGCGCGAGACCCTCGAGCGGCTGAGCCCGGACACCCTCTACCTGCAGGCGACGCGGGCGATCCTCGACCCGCGGGTCACGGGGTTCGGGATCGACGCCGCACTCGCGAGCCAGTCCCAGGGCGCGCTGCCGTCGACGGTCCTCTCGCTCCCCCAGAGCGTGCTCGTCGTGTGGCCGCAGGTCGTCGCGCTCGTCGCCCTCACCGTCGTGTCGTTCGGGCTCGCGTACGTGACGTTCCTCCGCCAGGAGGTCCGCGCGTAGCCCCGGGCGGGGCCGGAGCCCCGTCGGCGGGCGGGGCGGGCGCTACGTTCCGGCGCCCGGGAGGCGATGCTTCGCCACGAACGCCGCGGCCTGCGCCCGGCGCTGGAGGTTCAGCTTCGAGAGGATCGAGCTGACGTAGTTCTTCACCGTCTTGTCGGAGAGGAAGACCTCCTGGGCGATCTCCTTGTTCGTCTTCCCCTCGGCGACGAGCTGGAGGATCTTCTGCTCCTGCGCGGTGAGCTGGGCGAGCTCGTCGGTGTACGTGCCCGAGGCGATCCGGCGGACCCGCTCGAGGACCTTCTCCGTGACCGCCGGATCGAGGAGCGACTCGCCCCGCCCGACGGACTCGAGGGCCGCGACGAGGTCACGGGACCGGATCTGCTTCAGGAGGTAGCCGGACGCGCCGGCGATGATCGCCGAGAGGACCGCCTCCTCGTCGGGGTAGCTCGTGAGCATGACGACCCGGGTCCCGGGGAGCTCGGAGCGGATGTCGCGGCAGGCCTCGATCCCGGACCCGTCCGGGAGCCGGACGTCCATGACGACGAGGTCGGGCTGGAAGCGGCGGGCCTCCTCGAGGGCCTCCTCGACGGTGCCGGCCTCGGCGACGACCTGGAAGCGCTCGCGTCGCTCGAGGAGCGAGACGAGGCCCTGGCGGACCACCTCGTGGTCGTCGACGACGAGCAGGCGGAGGGGACGCGGCTCTGGCTGCTCGGTCATCGCGTGCTCAGCACCTCCGTGTCTCGCCCCGCGGCCGGCCATCCGCGGAGCGGGGGCGCGGTCGCGGCTCAGGTGCCGGACGGCTCGTCGTCGGGCTCGTCTCCCTCGGACCGGGCGCCGGGCACGTGGACGATGATACGCGTCCCGGCGCCGGGCCGGCTGTCGATGACGAGCGTCGCCCCGATGGAGACCGCCCGCGTCCGCATGTTCCGGAGGCCCTGGTGCCCGAGCCCTCGCGGCGCGGCGGGGTCGAAGCCGGTCCCGTTGTCGGCGATGACGACCTCCAGCCCGGCGATCGCGGGGTCGGGCTCGACGACGAGCTCGGCCCGCGTCGCGCGCGCGTGGCGGGCGATGTTGCTGAGCGCCTCGCGGGCGATCGAGAGGATCTCGGCGGTCCGGTCGGGGCCGATGACCGGCGCCGAGACGGTGGGCCCGGCCCGCAGCTCGACGTCGATCATCGTGTTCACCCGGAACTCGTCGGCGAGGGCCGCGAGCCCCTCGACGACGTCGGCGCCGTCGACGAGCGCCGGCCGGAGGCCGAAGATGAAGTTCCGGATGTCGCGGATCGTCTGGTCGAGGCTGTCGATCGCGCGCTCGACGCGCCGCCGGGCCTCGTCCGGATCGTCGTCCATGATCTCGGGGACGTCGTTCAGCGAGAGGCCGACCGCGTAGATCGCCTGGATGACGCTGTCGTGGAGGTCCTTCCCGATCCGCTCCCGCTCCTCGACGATCGCCAGCCGCTGGACCTGCTCGTGGAGGCGGGCGTTCTCCATGGCGATCGCGGCGTGCCGGGCGAAGCTCTCGACGATCCGCTCGTCCTCAGCGGTGAACCCGCCGTCCTTCTCCGTGAGGTAGAGGTTCCCGATCGTCCGGCCGCGGACGACGACGGGGACCCCGAGGAAGGGGTGCATCTCGGGGTGGTTCGGGGGGAAGCCGACCGCCCGCGGGTCGACCATGAGGTCGGGGAGCCGGATCGTCCGGTTCTCCCGGATGATCACCCCCAGGATCCCGTGGCCGCGCGGCGGCGCGCCGATCCGGGCCCGCTCGACGCGGCTGATCCCGCTCGTCATGAACTGCTCGATGACGCCGGCCGGGTCGCTGATCCCGAGCGCGGCGTAGCGGGCGCCCGTGAGGGCCCGGACGCGGTCGACGATCACCTGGAGGACCCGGTCGACGGAGAGGACGCCGGCCATCGCCCGGATCGCCTCGTCGAGCCCGTCGAGGCGGAGGGTGGCGCCGGCCGCCGCGGCGCGGCCGCGGGCCCCGGCGAGGGCGAGCTCCATGACCCGTCCGGCAAGCTCCGGAGCCTCGCGGGGCCCGTCGAGCCAGAGCGTGCCGACAACCTCGCCGCCGGACGACCCCGGGTCCAGCCCGGCTCCCGCCCGCAGGGCGACCTCGACGACCTCGGCGCGGCGGGCGCGACCGGGGCGCCGCGCCAGCGTGCCCCACCCCGCCCCGACCACGACCGATGGCGCGACCGACGCCTCGAGGTGCGCCCCGGTCGCCCCGCATGCGCGGGCAAGACGCTCGAGGCCCGCGGCCAGGAGGCGGCGCGGCCCGGTCGGCGACGCCGACCACGCCTCGAGGGCGGCGAGGGCGTCGACCATCGCCGCCGGACCGGCGGTCGGCCGCGTGGACGGGGTCATGGCGAGCGAGCGTAGCAGGGCGCGCCCGCATCCGTGCGCACGTCCGCGTGCGCGGTCGCGCGCGACTCGGGCGCGATCCCTGACACATGCGCATTTGTGAACGTGTGGCCGCTCGGCCCGCCGCGAAGGGGCCGAATGTCACGACGGAGACCGTGCCCCCGGCCGTACCATCCCGTCTCATGGACACGACGACGCCCCAGGACCTCCTCCCGCCGTCTCTGCCCGAACCCGGAGCCCCCGAGCCCGGCGCGCTCGACGCGTCGCTGTCGCGCCGCGGCTTCCTCCGCGGCGCCGCGCTCGCGGGGACCGGCCTCGTCGCGGCGACCGTCGCCGCGTGCGCGCCGGCCGCCGCCCCGACGTGGACGTTCGCCACGTCGAACCCCCTGCCCGCACCGGCGACGCCGACCCCCGCCCCGACGCCGGCGGCCACGCCCACGATGTCGATGGGTCCGGCCTCCCCCACCCCGGCCCCGTCCCAGCCGACCGGCGACATCCCGGCGGGCTGGAGCGAGCACGACGTCGCCGCCCGCACCGTCGTGCGACGGTTCATCGGGAACCTCGCCCCGGCCCTCAAGGGGATCTATGGCGACGCCGCGTTCGCCAGGCTCGCCGACATCCTCGGCGCCGCCGACAACTACCCGGAGCTGTCCCAGCCGCCCGCCTTCGCCCAGGTGCCGCAGGTCGTCCTGACCGACCTCACGAGCCCGCTGACGCCGACGCTCGACGGCGACGTGAAGGTCTTCGAGATCACGGTCGACGAGATCGAGCACCGGATCGACGAGAAGATGGCGCCCGTGCAGGTCCTCGGCTACAACAAGGCCTGGCCGGGTCCGACGATCCGGGCCACCGAGGGCGAGAGGCTGCGCGTGAAGTTCACGAACAACCTCAAGGAGACCACCGGGGTCCACTTCCACGGGATCGACTTCGAGGACTTCTTCATGGACGGCGTCCCGTTCGTGACCCAGAAGCCGATCCCGCCCGGCGAGACGTTCACCTACGAGTTCACGGCGAGCCCGGCCGGCTCGATGATGTACCACTCCCACCACAACGCCACCGACCAGGTCGGCCGCGGCCTCCTGGCGGCGTTCATCATCGACCCCAAGGACGACCGCGACCCGCGGGCGGCCTACGCGAAGAAGTACGGCGTCGGCTACGACCGCGAGTACACCTGGATCTCGAACGACACGCAGCCCGGCGGGTTCACGATCAACGGCCACGGCTTCCCGGCCACCGTGCCGGTCATCGCCGCGGTCGGCGAGAAGGTCCTCATCCGCTTCATGAACGAGGGGATCATGATGCACCCGTGGCACAGCCACGGGAACACGATGCGGGTCGTCGCTCGCGACGGCCGGCCCCTGGGGTCCGCCTCCTTCGACTGCGACACCCTCGGCGTCAACCCGGGCGAGCGCTGGGATGCGGTGATCACGGCCGAGCGCGCCGGCCTGTGGGCCTTCCACTGCCACATCCTCCCCCACGTGGAGGGCCTCGACGGCATGTTCGGCATGGTCACGGCCCTTGTTGTCGTCCCCGAGAAGGCCCACGTCGACGCGATCTACAAGGCCCTCGGCATCGGCTAGGAAAGGAGGCGCCCCGGGCGCGCGGTCGCCCGGAGCCCGCCCATGACCCGGATCGAGACGGTCCTTCTCGCCACCGACGCCTCGCCGGCCTCGCACGCCGCCGAGGAGCAGGCGATCGAGCTGGCGTCGCGCCTCGGCGTCCGGCTCCTCGTCCTCTCCGTCGTCGCCGGTGCGCCGAGCGCCCGGTCGACCCGCGACGTCGCGATCGAGGGGGTCGTCCAGCGCGCCCGGGCGGTCGGCGCCGAGGCCACCGGGATCACGTGGGCCGGCGACGCGGGCGAGTCGATCGTCGAGGTCGCCGAGGCGGAGGGGGCCGACCTCATCGTCGTCGGGACCCACGAGCGCGGGGCGGTCGGCCGGCTCTTCCTCGGGAGCGTCTCCGACTACGTCGTCCGCCACGCGACGTGCCCGGTCATGGTCGTCCGCCCGGCGCGGGTCGTCGGCGGGACCGCGACGGGCTGACCGCCGCGCCGGCGGCCGCCGCGCGCGGCCGCGGGCCCGCGCCGCGGGCGCCGGCCGGCCGCTACTTCGTGTACATCCCGTCCGGGTCGAGCTCCTCGCGGATGAGCCGCAGCTCGGCCGCGGTCGGGGCCGGGGTGACCGCGAGCGCCGGGGAGACCTTCGGCTCCCAGCCGATCGTCGCCCGGACCTCCTCGAGCGTCGCCCCGGGGTGGAGCGCGTCGAGGCGCATCTCGCCGTCCTCGTCGAAGTGCCAGATCCCGAGGTCGGTGACGACGACCGAGGGGCCGCGGCCGAGCCAGCCCTGCTCGCGCCGGATCCGCTCCGCCTTCGCCGCCCCGCCGAGGTTGCCCGGCGACGTCCGGAAGTCGATCCGCTCGACGAACGAGCGCGCCGACTGGCGCATGATCACGAAGATCTGGCGGGCGTTGATCGCGATCTCGCACGCCCCGCCGGAGCCCGGCAGGCGGGTCTTCGGGGCGGCGTAGTCGCCGATGACCGTCGTGTTGATGTTCCCGAAGCGGTCGATCTGGGCCGCGCCGAGGAAGCCGACGTCGACGAGGCCGCCCTGGAGGTAGTAGGCGAACAGCTCCCACATCGAGACGACCGCGGTCGCGCCCGTCACGATCGTCGGGTCGCCGATCGAGAGCGGGAGGCGGGCCGGCTCGGCCCCGAAGACGCCGGCCTCGTAGACGAGCTCCATCTCCGGGGCGACCGTCCGCTTCGCGAGGTTGACGGCGATGTTCGGGAGACCGACCCCGACGAAGCAGACGCGCTGGCCCGCGAGCTCGCGGGCGGCCGCCACGATCATCATCTCGGACTTGCTGAACGCCGGCGCCCCGGCCCCGGCGCCCGCCGGGACGGCGTCCGGCGCCGGGCCCTTCGGCTGCGCCATCAGCGGTACTCCCCGTAGTCGACGACACCCGAGGGCGCCGGGCCGGAGGGCCGGAGGGCGGCGAGCCGCTCCACCCCGAGCTTCTCGGCGTACGCCGCCCGCCCGTCGAGGTCGTAGACCCAGTCGCGCAGCCACGCCTCGGTCGCGGCGGCATCCCGGCTGATCGGGTCCCAGTCGCGGTAGAAGCGGTTGTCGCGATCGTAATGGCCCTGGACGTACGAGGGATGGGCGCCCCACGGTTCGACGACGACCGCGTCGACGATGATCCCCGGGATGATCGTGCGGTTCGGGTCCGCCCGGACGACCGCCTCGTCGACGAGCTCCTCGACGACGACGATCACGCGCTCGGCGGCGAAGGCGGCCTCCTTCTGGGACCCGAGGAGGCCCCAGACCTGGGTGTTGCCCGACGCGTCGGCGCGCTGGGCGTGGATCACGGTGACGTCGGGGCGCAGGGGCGGCACGGCGTAGACGACCCCGTCGCCGTACGGACTCTCGATCGGGCGGATGCGCGGGTTCACCTTCGGCAGGTCGGTCTCGAAGTACGAGCGGAGCGGCATGAACGGGAGGTTCGCCGCGCCCGCGGCGTAGCGCGCCACCATCCCGAAGTGGCTGTACTCCTCGAGCTCGAGGGTCGCGTTCGCTCCCTCGGTCACGCGGCGGATCGCGTTGAGGCCGCCGACGCCGGGATTCCCGAGCCAGCTGAAGACCAGCCTGCGAGCGACGCCGGCGGCCACCATCTGGTCGTAGATGAGGTCGGGCGTCATCCGGGCCAGGACGAGGTCGCGCCGGCGCTGGCGGATGATCTCGTGGCCGGCCGCGAACGAGATGAGGTGGGTGAACCCTTCGATCGCGACCGTGTCACCGTCGCGGACGAGCTCCGCGACGGCGTCCCGCATCGTGGCGACCTTCGAGCTCACGCCTCTCTCTCCCTCCCGACCGCGCGGGTTCGCCGCCGGCGCCCGCGCGGATCGTCCCCGGGCGCCGCGCGGATGCTACCCGGCCACCCCGACCTCCGCGACGGCGGCGCCGCGGTGGCCGGCGACGTGGGCGACCGCCTCACCGAAGATCCGGATTCCCGTCTCCATCTCCTCGGCGGTGACGACGAGCGGAGGCGACATCCGGACGCAGTCCTCGCCGGCCTCGAGGACGAGGAGGCCGCGCTCGAACGCCTGCCTCTGGACGGCCTCGGCCGTCTCTTTCGAGTCGAGCTCGACGCCGATCATGAGGCCCTTGCCCCGGACGTCGCGGACGAGGCCCGGGTAGTGCTCGAGGAGCGGGCGGAGGCCGCGGAGCCCCTGCTCGCCGCGCTCCGCGGCGTTCACCACGAGCCCCTCCTCGAGGAGGTCGATCGTCTCGAGGAGCGCGGCGAGCGCGACGGGGTTCCCGCCGTACGTGGAGCCGTGCGCGCCGGGCGTCCAGCTCATGACCTCCTCCTTCGCGACCATCGCCCCGATCGGCATCCCGGAGGCGATCCCCTTCGCGGTGAGGAGGATGTCGGGCTCGACGCCCCAGTGCTCGATCGCCCACATCCGCCCGGTCCGGCCGGCGCCCGACTGGACCTCGTCGGCGATGAGGAGGATCCCGTGCCGGTCGCAGATCTCGCGGAGGCGGGGGAGGAACGCCGCGTCCGGGACGACGTACCCGCCCTCGCCCTGGATCGGCTCGACGATGACCGCGGCGAACTCGTCGGGGGGCATGAGGCGCCGGAACACACGGTCCTCGAGCTCGTCGAGGCCGGCGCTCCCGAACGGGACGTGGTAGACGCCGGGGAGGAGCGGCCCGAAGTGGGCGTGGTACTTCGCCTTGCTCCCGGTGAGGCTCAGGGCGCCCATCGTCCGGCCGTGGAACGCGCCGACGAAGGCCACGACGTTCTGGCGGCGGGTGTGATACCGGGCGAGCTTGAGGCCCGCCTCGACGGCCTCGGCCCCCGAGTTGCCGATGAAGACGCGCTTCGGCCCGCTCATCGGCGCGATCCGCGCCAGCCGCTCCGCCGCATGGGCGTAGATCGGGAGGTAGAAGTCGGAGGCGCTGAAGTGGATGAGCTCGGCGGCCTGGCGGGCGATCGCCGCGACGACCCGCGGGTGGGCGTGCCCCGTGGAGTTCACCGCGATCCCCGCGGCGAAGTCGAGGAAGACGTTGCCGTCGATGTCCTCGATCGTGCAGCCCTCGCCGCGCGCGGGCACGATCGGGTACGCCCGCGGGAGGCTCGGGCTCGTCCATGCCTCGTCGAACGCGATGTGGGCGCGGGCCCGCGGGCCCGGCAGCTCGGTCACGATGTTCGGCACGGGGCGCGCCCGGAGCGTCGTGCTCACGCGGGGACCTCCTCCTGGTGGCGCCGGCGCGGCGCGCGGGGACGCATACGGATTATGCAGTCTGGATAGTGCCGAGTATAGCCGAACGGCCAGGCCCGCTCGGGAGCGTGTGCCCGCTCGGGGGCGGGCCCCGGGCGCCGGGTCAGTCGACGATCGTGTGGCTCTGCTCGCGGAGGAACTGGGCCGGGTAGTAGAGGCTCAGGCCGGCCTTCCCGGTGGAGCCCGACCCCTTCCAGCCCCCGAACGGCTGGACGCCCGGCCACGCGCCCGTCGTCGCGCCGGCCCGGCGGTTCACGTAGAGGACGCCGGCTTCGATCTCGTCGAGGAAGCGGTCGACCTCGGCCGGGTCCTCGCTGTAGACGCCGGCCGTGAGGCCGTACGTGCTGTCGTTCGCGAGCCGGAGGGCTTCCTCGAGCGAGTCGACGGCGTGGACGGCCGTGAACGGCACGAAGAGCTCGTCCTGGAAGAGGCGGTGGCCGGCCGGCAGGCCGCCGACGACCGTGGGCTCGACGAAGAAGCCGCGCTCCAGCCCGCCGTCCCCGAGGCGCTCGCCGCCGATGAAGACCCGCCCGTCGCGGCGCGCCTCCGCCACCGCCGCCTCGTACCGGCCGACGGCGCGCTCGTCGATGATCGGGCCGAGCCACGTCTCGCGGAGGAGCGGGTCGCCGATCGCCAGCTTCTCCGTCTTCTGGACGAGGAGCCGGACGAGCTCGTCGTGGACGGGGCGCTCGACGTAGACGCGGCTGTTCGCCGAGCACTTCTGCCCGCCGAAGCCGAAGGCGCTCCGCATGATCCCCTCGGCCGCCTCGTCGAGGTCGGCCCTCGCCGTGACGATCGCGGGGTTCTTCCCGCCCATCTCGACGATGCAGGGCTTCGGCCACTGCCGCGAGAAGGTCCGGAAGAGGCCCATCCCGACCTCGTACGAGCCCGTGAACACGATCCCGTCGACGCCGGGGTTCTCCTGGATCTCCTGGCCGACCGTGTCGCCCGGGCCCATGACGAGGTTGAAGACGCCGTCCGGCAGGCCGGCGGCACGGAACGACTCGGCGAGGAGCACGCCGCTGAGGGCCGACGCCGTTGCCGGCTTGAAGACGACGGTGTTGCCGGCCATGAGCGCGGCGCCGGCCGGCCCGGCAGCGAGCGCCATCGGGAAGTTGAATGGGCTGATGACCGCGAACACGCCGAACGGCCGGAGCGTCGAGCGGGTGTGGACGGCGGCGTCCCCGAGGTTGCCCATCGGCACGACGTAGCCGTTGTTCCGCTCGAAGACGTCCGAGTAGTAGCGGAGGAGGTCGGCCGCCTCCTCGGCCTCGCCGAGCGCCTCGAGGCGGCTCTTCCCGACCTCGAACCCCATGAGGGCGCCGTACTCCATGTGGCGCTCCGAGATGATCTCGGCGGTCCGCCGGAGAAGGGCGAGCCGATCGCGCCACGGCGTCGCCCGCCAGGCCGGGTGCGCGGCCCGCGCCGCCCCGACCGCGTCCCGCACGTCGGCCCGAGTCCCGCGAGCGAACGTCCCGACGACGATCTTCCGGTCGATCGGCGACCGCAGCTCGAACGTCCCGTCGCCGTCCCGCTCCCGGCCCCCGATCCAGTTCGGGTGGTACGCGCCGAGGCGCGCCCGGGCCTTCGAGATCCCCGCGTCGTACTGCGCGTGGAGCTCTTCGTTGTCGTTGCGGAGGGTGGCATACGTGATCTTGATCCGCTCGGCCATCGGGTGCTCCTCGCTGCGCGTGTCCCGCGGGGCCGGGAGGCGCGCGGCCCCGCGCGGGGCGCCGCGGCCGGCCGGCTCGGTCGCGATCCGGTCTCGTGCGGTCAGTCTAGCGCGGCGACGACGTCCTCCACGGTCGCCGCGACGGCGCCCACCCGGCCGGCGGCGCGGAGGGCTCCCACCTCGGCGACGGCCGTCTTCCCGGTGAGGACGAGGACCCCGCGGAGGCCGGCGCGGCGGGCCCCGCCGAGGTCCGCCCCGGGGTCGTCGCCGACCATCGCCACTTCCCGTCGGGTGAGGCGCCGGCCGCCCGCGGCCGCGACGTCCGCGGCGAGCCCCGCGACCGCCGCCCGGAACATGAGCGGCCCCGGCTTGCCGGTGAGGATCGCCCGGACGCCGGTCGCGTACTCCAGGGCCGCGACGAATGCGCCGCTGTCGATCGTCACGCCGTTCGGCGTGTACCACCACGGGTTGCGGTGCATCGCGACGAGGGCAGCTCCCCGCCGGACGAGGCGGAACGCGCGGTCCATGTTCTCGAAGCTCAGGTCGCGCTCCCCGTCGCCGATCACGACGGCGGCCGCGGCCGCCCCGTCCGCGTCGGCCTCCGCGGCGGAGAGGAGGGGGTGGTCGCCGAACTCGCGGAGGCCGTCCGGCCGGGTGATCACGAACACCGGCGCGCCCGGGTGCGCCCGCCGGACGTGGTCGGCGGTCGCGGAGAGGGCGGTGACGATCTGCTCCGGGGGGATGTCGAGGCCGATCCGGGCGAACCGGGCGGCGAGGGTCTCACGGTGGACCGCCGAGATGTTCGTCGCGACGCGGAACGGGATCCGCCGCGTCCGCAGCGCGGCGACGGCCGCGACCGCGCCGGGGAGGGCCTGCCCGCGGAGCTGGAGGACGCCGTCGGCGTCGAGGACGAGGGCCCGGATGCCGCCGAGGGAGGCCCGGAGTTCCGCGGGGGTGGAGGTCGTCATCGCCGGAGCGTAGCGCGGCTACGATGTCCCGGCGCGCCGGGCGCGAGGCGGGAGAGGAGACGACCGATGGGCCTGCTGGACGGCAAGAATGCGCTCGTGTTCGGGGTGGCGAACGACCACTCGATCGCCTGGGGGATCGCGAGGGCGCTCCACGAGCACGGGGCGCGCGTCGGGCTCAGCTCGGTGGAGAGCCTCCTCGAGAAGCGCGTCCGTCCACTCGCGGCGAGCATCGGGAGCACGTTCGTCGAGCCCTGCGATGTCCGCGACGACGACGCCGTCCGCGCCGTCTTCGACCGCTGGGGGGCCGAGGTCGGCGGCCTCGACATCCTCGTCCACGCCCTCGCCTTCGCGAACCGCGACGACCTCGACGGCGCCTTCGTCGAGACGTCGCGCGCGGGCTTCGCGCTCGCCCTCGACGTCTCGGCCTACTCCCTCGTCGCCCTCGCCCGCGAGGCGCGCCCCCACCTCCGCCCCGGTGCGAGCATCGTGACCCTGACGTACTACGGCGCCGAGAAGGTCGTCGCCCACTACAACGTCATGGGCGTCGCGAAGGCCGCCCTCGAGGCGTGCGTCCGCTACCTTGCGGTCGACCTCGGGCCGGCGGGCGTCCGGGTGAACGCAATCTCGGCCGGCCCGGTGCGCACGCTCGCGGCGCAGGGGATCGCCGGGTTCCGGACGATGTACGGCAGCTTCCGCGACGTCGCGCCGCTGCGGTCGAACATCACGATCGAGGATGTCGCCGGGACCGCGGTCTGGCTCGCGAGCGACCTCGCCCGCCAGGTGACCGGCGAGGTCGTCCACGTCGACGGCGGGTTCAACGTCCTCGGCGTGCCGACGCCCGAGGGCTGAGCGTCCCCGGCGCATCCCCGCCCGGGGACGCGACCCGGCCGGGGCGCCCCAAGGTCAGTCGCGGCAGCGGCGGCAGCGCCCGACGATCGTCACGTGGGAGAGGTCGACCTCGAAGCCGTGCTCGTCGTCGAGGGCCCGGACGAGCGCCGTGACGTCCGTCGCCTCGAGCTCCCAGGTGGACCCGCAGGCCTTGCAGTGGAGGTGGCCGTGGATCGCGTCCGGCAGGACGTGGTACTCCTCGCGGCCGTCCGGCCCGTGCCCATGGCGCACGATCCCCAGGTCCTCGAGGACGTCGAGCGTCCGGTAGACGGTCGAGGGGATCGTCGCCGGGTCGCGCTCTCGGCAGCGCTCGACGAGCTCGGCCCCGGTCACGTGGCCGCGGGTCTCGGCGAGCACGGCGACGAGCACGCGTCGCTGGGGCGTCCAGCGGAGGCCGCGATCGTGGAGGCGGTCCCGCACCGAGTCCCAGACGTGCGGGTCGGCGGGCCCCGCGGAGACGGAGGGTCCGGACAGGCTCATGTCCGGAGTATAGGGCCGACGGCGGCGTCGGGCCACTAATGCGACAAGTTGTAGCAGAGACTCGATGCGTCTACAATCGGGGCCGGCGAGGACGAGGGATGCCTCGCCGGCCTGCTGCGAGGGATCGATGGTCGCG
>JAJZRQ010000007.1 GCA_021802585.1 Chloroflexota bacterium | reverse complement strand
GCCAGCGCCGCCGCGACGGTCCGCCGGAGGAGCCGCTCGACGAGCGATCGCCGCTCCTCGGCGTCGAGCACCTCGCCGAGGCGCGCCTTCGCGCCCTCGAGGCCCCGCACGGGCACGAGGGCGGCGACCCGGTCGAGGGGTGGCGTGGGGCGCGGCACGACGCGATCGTAGACGAGCCGCCGGGAGCGCGACGCTCAGGACGCCGCGGCCGAGGCCGCCGCGACCGCTGCGGCGGCCAGCGCCGCCCGGGACGCGTCGTCGCCCATGACGATCGGGCCCACGACCGGCTCGATCCCCAGCGCCGCGATCGCGGGGGCGAGGGCGGCGTCGGCGTCGTCGACGAGGAGGGCGTCGATGAGCCCCGCGTAGTGGCGGGCGATCCCGATCGCGCTCGCCTCCTCTCCTAGAGAGACGGCCATCCGGTCCGCCGGCCCCTTGAGCGCGCGGCCGCCGACGAGCGGCGAGACCGCGGCGACGCGCACGCCCCGCGCCCGGGCGGCCGCGACGAGGTCGCGGATCCCCGGGACGGCGAGGATCGGCCCGATCGACACGAACGGGTTCGAGGGGCAGACGACGATCGCCTCGGCCGCCGCGAACGCCGCCGCGACCTCGGGCGTGGGCCGGGCCGCCTCGACGCCGGCGAAGGCGACCTCGAGGACGTCGGGGGCCTGCTGGAGGCGCACGAAGTAGTCCTGGAAGTCGAGCCAGCCGGCGGGCGTCCGGACGCGCGTCCGGACGGGCTCGTCGGCCATCGGCAGGATCGGGGTCGCGACCCCCAGCGCCCGCTGGATCCCGAGCGCGACCTCCGTCGGGCGGGCGCCCTCGCGGAGGAGGCGCGTCCGGTGGACATGGACGGCGAGGTCGCGGTCGCCGAGGCGGAACCAGGACGGCTCGCCGAGACGGGCGAGCATGGCGGCGGCCGACCACGTCTCGCCGGCGAGGCCCCAGCCCTGCTCCCGGTCGGCGAGCCCGGCGAGGGTGTAGCAGACGGTGTCGTGGTCGGGGCAGACGAGGAGGCCGTGGAACTCCGCGTCGTCGGCGGTGTTGACGACGACGGTGAGCGCGGCGGGCGCCAGGACGGCGGCGAGGCCATGGGCGAGCTTCGAGCCGCCGACCCCGCCCGCGAGCGCGACGACGCGCGGCATCCCGTCGCTACCGGTCCGCGAGCGCGGCCCGGACCTCGCCGATCCGGGCGATCGTCTCCGCGTCGTACGGGGCGGGAAGACGGACGATCACCGTCCGGAAGCCGAGGTCGGCGTACGGGCGGATCGCCGCGGCGATGAGCTCCGGCGGGCCGAGGAGCGTCGGCACCTTCCCCGCGTCGGGCGTCCCGTTGCGGGCGCAGATGGCCCCGAACGCCCGCTCCGCCGCCGCCGGGTCGTCACGGATGACCACGGGGAAGCTCACCGTCCGCTCGATCGCGGCCGGGTCGCGCCCGACGGCCGCGCAGTGGTCGCGGAGGATCGCGTCGCGCGCCGCGACCTCGTCGGGTGTCCCGTTCGTGTTCCAGGCGTCGGCGAGGCGGGCGACCGTCCGCAGCGTCTTCCGCGGCCCGCTCCCCCCGACGAGGATCGGGAGGTGCGCCTGGACCGGCGGCGGCGCGATGAGCGCGTCGGTGAAGCGATAGAAACGGCCGGCGTGGTCGAACCGCTCGCCGTCGAGGAGGCGGCGCATGAGCTCGACCGCCTCGTCGAGGCGGTCGAGCCGCTCGCCGACGCTCGCCCCGAAGTCGATCCCGAACGCCTCGTGCTCGCGGGCGAACCAGGCCCCGCCGATGCCGAGCACGGCCCGCCCGCCGCTCACGTGGTCGAGCGTCGCCGCGAGCTTCGCCGTGTGGCCGGGGTTCCGGAGCGTGTTCGCGCCGACCATGAGCCCGACCCGGACCCGCGACGTCCGCGCGGCCACCGCCGTCATTGCCAGCCAGCCCTCGAAGATCGGCTGCTCCCACGGCCCGAAGATCGCGTGGAGGTGATCCCACGTCCAGACCGCGTCCCAGGCGGCGTCCTCCGCCGCGACCGCGGCCGCGAGGAACCCGTCCCACGGGCTCGCCTGGCTCCAGAGCTGGGCGCCGAAGCGGACGTCCGGCACGCCTACGCCTCCGGCTCGAGCACGAAGAGGTCGCCCCAGTTGGTGCGGGCGGCCCAGCGTCCGAACCTGGCGCGCAGCGCGGCGATCGCCGCCGTGCGCTCGTCGAGGCCGACGAGGCGGGCCCGGTAGCGTCGCTCGACGCCCTTCACGGTGAACGTGGCCGCGGGGTTCGCCCGCAGGTTCGCCGCCCAGCCGCGGTTGCCGCGCTCCGAGCCGACGAGCAGCGACCCGTCGGGGCGCGCAACGTACCCAATCGGGGCGCGGCGGCGCTGCCCGGTCCGCGCCCCGATCGTCCCAAGCTCGCCGACCCAGCCGGTCAGGGCCATGAGCCGCCCGCCGAGGGCGTTGCCGGCGCGGGCGACGCGGTTCACGGCAGTCAGTCCTCGAGGTGGTCGTGGACGGCGACGATCTCGACCCGGAATGAGACGCGATGCTGCGTGCGGAAGCGGCCGATGACCCGTTCGGCCTTGGCCAGGTCGTCCGCGTGGTAGTGACGGGCGAGCGCGGCGATGTCGGCCTGCGCGACCGCCTGGTCGTCGACGACCTCGGCCACGCGGCCGGTCAGGGCGACGAAGGCGTAGCCATCAGCCCCGTCGGGGACCGCAAGCGAGCAGCGCGGGTCGCGGCGCAGGTTCGCCGGCCAGCGCCTGCCGTCCGCGCTGTTCACGGTGATCCGCCCGTCGGGATCGAGGCGGTACCAGACCACGGCCTGCCGGGGTGCCCCGTCGGGGTCGATCGTGGCCAGCGTGGCAAAGCGGCCGGGCCCGGCCAGGAAGGCGCGGACGTCGGCGGAGAGACGAGCGTCGTGCGGCATGCCGCGATCGTACGGCACGCGCCGCCGGGGCGGGAGCGGCGTATCCTCGGGCGGCGACCCCGGCCCGACCGCCGGGGCGGATGGAGGCCCCGATGGAGCTCGACGGGATGCACGTGGTCGTCCTCGCCGGCGACGGCGTGGAGGACCTGGAGTACTGGGTCACCGTGATGCGGCTGCGCGAGGCGGGGGCCCGGGTGACCTCGGCCGGCCTCGCGCCGGGGACGGTCCACGGGAAGAACGGCCTCGCCGTGCCGGTGGAGGTCGAGGTCGGCGGCCTGGACCCCGACCAGTACGACGCGCTCGTGATCCCCGGCGGCTGGATGCCGGACAAGCTCCGCCGCCACCGGGCGGTGACGGACTTCGTCGCGGCGATGCACGGAGCGCGGAAGCCGATCGGGATCATCTGCCACGGCGGCCTCGTGGCGATCTCCGCGCGGATCGTCGATGGGAGCCGGGCCACGGGCTCGCTCGGAATCCGGGATGATCTCGTGAACGCCGGGGCGACCTGGGTCGACGAGCCGGCGCTCCAGGACGGGAACCTCGTGTGGGGCCGCGTCGTGGAGGACATCCCCGCCTTCTGCGCTGCGCTGGTGGCCGCGCTGGCGGAGCACCAGGCAAGCCGGTAGGGCTCGTCCCCCTGCCAGGCGTGCGGTCGGGCGGGACGACGGCCGGGGTTCAGTGCTGTTCGCGTCCCCTCCTGGCCAGGGCGTCGATCGTCACGGCGGTGAGGAGGACGGCGCCGGTGATGGTGAGCTTGATCGCGGGTTCGAAGCTGAGCAGGTCCATCCCGTTCGAGATCGACTGGATCACGAGGATGCCGAGGAGGGCGGCCCACGCGGTGCCGCGACCACCGAAGAGGCTCGTGCCGCCGATGACCGCCGACGCGATCGCGTTGAGGAGCACGTCGCCGGAGCCCGAGGACTGCGTCACCGCGAGGAGGCGGGAGGCGGCGAGGATGCCACCCCACGCGGCGAAGGTCGAGGCCATGATGAACACGGCGACCCGGACGCGATCGACCGGGATGCCCGCCCGGCGAGCCGCCTCGGCGTTCCCGCCGACGGCGAAGACCATCCGGCCGAAGCGCGTGCGCCGGGCCACGAAGTCCATGACCACGACGAGGCCGACCAGCAGGACGAGCGAGAGCGGCAGGCCCCGGTCCTGGCTCAGGACCACGATGGCCAAGGCCACGACGGCGGCGCTGATGGCGGTTCGGGCCCACACGAGGAGCGTGGGACCACCCGACAGGCCGGCAGCGACGCGGTTGCGGCGCTGCATGTAGGCCGTCCCGCCCACGTAGACGACGAACCCCGCGCCGATCACCCATGCCCAGATGCCCGTGAAGAAGGTCCCGGCGAGGCCCGTGATGAAGGGGTCCCGCAGGTTGATGGTGCCGCGGGAGCCCAGGACGAAGAGCAGGACGCCCTGCCAGGCGATGAGGCCGGCCAGGGTGACGACGAACGACGGGATGCGGAAGCGGGTGATCCACATGCCGTGGAACGCGCCGACGAGAAGCCCGGCGACGAGGCCGCCGAGCACCGCCAGAGGGCCGGGGAGCCCCGCCTGGACGTTGAGGACGGCCATGATCCCGGCGGCCAGGCCGGACATGACCCCGACCGTCAGGTCGATCTCACCGAGGAGCAGGACGAAGACGACGCCGACGGCGATCGTCCCCACGGCCGCCATCTGCAGCGAGAGATTCACGAGGTTGACAGGGGTGAAGAACGTGCCCCCGGACGCGATGCCGAAGACGCTCCAGATGACGACCAGGCCGATGATGACCGGCAGCTGCCCCACGTCGCCGGAGCTGATCCGGCGACGGTAGGTCGCGACGATCCCGCGGAAGCTCGCTTCGCCGGCGATGAGGCGAGGGTCGTTAGCCAGGGTGCTCATCGCCCCACCTCCCCGGGGATCCCGGCGCTGGGCCCGGTCGAGTCCGCGCGCCAGGCCGGCGGAGCCGGCGGAAGCGCGCCAGCCGGCATCTCTCCGTTGGCGGCCTCCCCGGGCACGGCGCCGGTCATGAGAGCGACCAGCTGTTCGCGGCCGACGGTCGCCGCGCTGTACGTCCCGACGTAGCGCCCGAGCCGGAGCACGGTGATCCGGTCGGCGACCTCGAAGACGTCGACGAGGTTGTGGCTGATGAGCACGACCCCGTGGCCCTCGTCGCGGAGCCGCTTCACGAGCTCGAGGACCTCGTGGGTCTGGGCGACGCCGAGGGCGGCCGTGGGCTCGTCGAGGAGCACGACCTTGTTCTTCCAGAGGACCGACCGGGCGACCGCGACGGACTGGCGCTGCCCGCCGGACAGGGACTCGACCGGCGTGCGGACGCTCGGGATCTTCACCGAGAGACGGCGCAGGACGTCGATCGACCGTTGCTCCATCGAAGTCTCGTTCATGCGACCCAGCGGTCCGCGGCCGCCCACCTCGCGCCCGAGGTAGAGGTTGGCGACCACGTCGAGGTTGTCGCAGAGGGCGAGATCCTGGTAGACCGTGGCGATCCCGAGAGAGGCGGAGTCCTGGGGCCCATGGATGGCGACGTCCCGGCCCTCGAACCGGAACTGCCCGGCGTCCGCCGGATGGATGCCCGAGATGACCTTGATGAGGGTCGACTTCCCGGCCCCGTTGTCGCCGACGAGCGCGACGACCTCGCCGGCGAAGACGTCGAAGCGGACCTCCGTCAGGGCCTGGACGGCGCCGAACCGTTTGCTGACCCCACTCAGCTCCAGCAGGGGGACGCGGGTTGAGACGGCCATCCTCTCCTCCCGAATACGCCGACGGCGGGGAGCTGCCGCTCCCCGCCGTCGCTGCTACGCGATCAGACAGGCGAGTTGCCTACTGGATCCCCGCCTTGGTGCAGGCCGCCGCGAAGTCGGGGGTGCAGATCTTCGCGACCGTGTCGGCGCCGTAGAAGCTGTCGGCCACGACCGTGTCCTTGACCGACTTGGTCCCGGCGACCGCGCCGTCGACGGTGACGGCGACCGGCGTCAGGAGGAGCGACGGGACGTCGATCGTCCCGTTGTTGACCGCCACCGTCGTGTCGGTGATCTTCTCGCCCTTGACGAGCTTGCAGGCGAGCTGGGCGGCCAACTCGGCCTCCGGCTGGATCGCCTTGTAGACAGTCATGTACTGGTCGCCGGTGAGGATCCGCTGGATCGCGTCGACCTGGGCATCCTGGCCGGTGATCGGCTTGGTCTTGGGATCGACGCCGTTCGCGACCATGGCCGCGTAGACGCCTGCCGCCCCGCCGTCGTTGGCGACGTAGACCGCGTCGAAGCCATCCTTGCCGAACTCGGCGATGGCGGCTTCCATGATCTGCTGGGCCTCTTCCTGCTTCCAGTTGGCCATGGCGTCTTCCTTGAGGATCTCGACCTTGCCGTCGAGGACGCTGTGGGCACCCTTGGCGAAGAGGAGCGCGTTGTTGTCCTTGGGCGAGCCGTTGATCCAGATGACCTTGGCCATCGTCTTGCCGTCGGCGGTCAGCTTGTCGAGCAGCGCCTGGCCCTGGAGCCTGCCGACGGCCTCGTTGTCGAACGAGATGTAGTAGTCGGGCTTGCTTCCACCCTTGAGCAGGCGGTCGTAGCTGATGACCTTCACGCCCTTTGCCGCGGCGTCGGTGACGATCTTGCCGGCCGCCTCGCCGTCGACCGGGTCGAGGACGAGGACCTTGGCGCCGGCGGTGATCGCCGCCTCGGCCTGCTGCTGCTGGGCCGTGGCGTCCTCGGCCGCGTTGTTGTAGATGTACTCCTTGAACTGGTCGGGGCAGAGCTCCTTGAGCTTCGCCTCGAAGAACGGGCGGTCTGCCGCCTCGTAACGGGCGGTCTGCTTCTCCGGCAGGAGCAGCGCCACCTTGCCGCCGCCACTGCTGCCGCCGCATGCGCTCACGACAATCGCGAGGGCGGCGAGGCCGGCGAACACGACTCGATGCTTCACAAGCCTTCTCCTCCTTGGTCGTGGGTCCGGCCGCGCACGGCCAGTCCTCCCCGACATGCGGCGTGGATGCGGGATCATTGCGCCAACGGCGCGTCCCCCGTCAAGTGCACAGTGAACCGGTTTACGGCCCGTCGCAAGTCCCCTGCGAGGCCTGCCGCCCGTCCAGGTCTGCCGCCCGCGGCGGGCGTCCTGCCAAGCTGGACGGATACACTCGCCTCGCCCACCCACCCGAGGATCCCGCCGATGCCGCAGCTCCATCTCCGCGCCGAGCCCGAGGACTACGCGCCGATCGTCCTCCTGCCGGGCGACCCGAACCGGGCCACGGCGATCAGCGTCCAGGCCACCGGCATCGGCGCGCCGGCGGCGGCCACCGGGGTCGACGTCCGGGCGGCCACGATCCTGACGGTCAGCGATGTCCTGGGCGAGGGCGTGACCTCCGAGCAGTCGTACCTTCCCCTCGACGAGCTGGAGCGCCGGACGGCGACGACGCTGCAGGCCGCCCTCGCGGCGGCGATCTCGTCCGCCGTCACGGCCGGCCTCTGAGCGCCGTGGCGGGGACGCCCGGCGGCGAGGCGACGCAGGAGTCGCCCGGGCCGTTCCCGGTCGTCGTCAACCTGCGCTCGATCGGGGTTCCGTTCGCCTGGTGGCGCGAGCAGGCCCTGCGCCTCGAGGCCGCGGGCTATGCGGGCGTCGCAACCTGGGACCACTTCGTCAGCCGCGGCGCACGGAACGACCCGGTCCTCGAGGCCTGGACGACGCTGGCTGCGATTGGCGGCGCCACCACCCGGCTCGGGCTGATGACCTTCGTGGCCAACGTGATGAACCGCCACCCGGCGGTGCTGGCCAGGATGGCCGCGACGCTCCAGGAGGCCACCGGCGGCCGGCTGATCCTCGGCCTCGGGATCGGCGGCCACCCGGCCGAGCACCGGGCCTACGGGATCCCGTTCCCCGACGTGCCCGAGCGGGTCGCCCGGCTCGAGGAGGCGGTCGCAGTCCTGCGCGCCCTCTGGCTCGGCGGCCCGGCGACGAGACCGAGCCCGTTCTACCCGCTGCTCGACGCCCACGCCTTCCCGGTCCCCGTACCTCCACCTCCGATCACCATCGGCGCGGAGTCGCGCCCCGGGGTCGAGCTGGCCGCCCGCGTCGGCGACGGCTGGACGACGCCGGCCGCGATGCTGGCGGAGCGCCTGCCGGCCTACCTCGATGCGCTGGCGGCGGCGGGGAAGAACCGCTCGGCGCAGCGCGTCCTCGTTGCCTTCGACGTGCCCCGGAGCGCCTCGCTCGCCGGCAGCCCCTGGGTGGGGGACCCGGCCGCAGCGGCCGCCGAATGGGTGTCGGCCGGCGCCGACGGGGCCGTGGTCGGGGCGAACACGACGGCGGACGTGGATCTCCTGGTGGCGGCGGCGGAGCGAGGCTGAGCTGCGCGCGGCGCCGAGACGCCGCCCGGCGCCGACATGCTTCCGGGCGCTCGGGCGCCGCCCGTGCGAAGATCGGGGCCGTGACGACGACCCCCGGCCCCGAACGCTCCGCTGTGCCGGAACCGATGCACGGCTGCGTCCGGTGCGGCGCCCCTGTCCCCCTCACCGACGCGCTCTGCGGGACGTGCAATCCAGCCGGCCTCCGGCAGCCGGCCGCGTCACAGGCCCACGGGACCGTCTTCCTGGGGATCGCGCTGGCCGTGGTCGCGCTGGGCGTGGCCCTGACCGTCTTCGTCGGCGGCGTCGGCCCCTTCCGGGCGACGCTCCGCGAGGCCGTTCCCGACGGCGACGGGCTGGTGATCACCGTCGCCGTGGAGAACCTCGGCTCGCGGACCGGTCGTGCCAGCTGTCGCGTGTGGGACCCGACCTACCCGGGCAACCCCCCGGTGGAGACGTACGTCCGGACGCCCGAGGTCCCGGCCGGTGACGGCCTCGTCTTCGAGCAGCGCGTCACCGGGCTCGGCCCCACGGGGCGCTCGCTCGCCGTGGACTGCTCGCGGTGACCGGGAGCGCGCGGTCGGGAAGCGCCTGGGCCGCGGAGCTGGCCGCGGCGATGGAGATCGCGGCCCGCGCCGGCGTGCTCCTGGTGGAGCGCCGCGACGACGCCGGCGCTGTCGAGTACAAGGGTGTCCGCGACATCGTGACCGAGGTCGACCACGCGTCCGAGGCGCTCATCCGGGCCGCTCTCGCCGAGCGCTTCCCGGGTGATGCCTTCTACGGCGAGGAATCGGGGCGGGACGCGGCGGCTGCCCACCGCACGTGGGTCTGCGACCCCATCGACGGGACCGTCAACTACGCCAACGGGATCCCGTTCTTCTGCGTTTCCCTCGCCCTGGTGGTCGACGGCCACCCCGTCGTCGGCGTGGTCCACGACCCGCTGCGCCTGGAGACGTTCGCCGCCACCGCCGACGGGCCCGCGACCCTGGACGGGCGCCCGGTGGTCGTCTCCCGGAAGGAACGTCTCGTGGACCTGGTCATGGGTCTCGCCGTGGGCGGGCGGGCACCGGCCCTCCGGACGCGGCGCGTGCGGCGGGCGATCCGGATCCCCCGCCAGATGGGCTCGGCGGCCCTCACTCTCGCCTACGTGGCCAACGGCCGCTTCGATGCCTACAGCCAGACCGTGGGCCTCTCGACGTGGGACATCGCCGCGGCCGGCCTCATCGCCGAGCGGGCCGGGGCAACGGTGACGAACATGGCGGGCGGCCTCTGGTTCGACCTGACGGCGCCAGAGAAGGGGATGGGCATCCTCGCCGCCCCGCCCGTCCACCACGCGCGCCTGCTCGAGCTGCTGCGCGAGCCGACGTAGGAGGATCGCCGCCGGCCACGCGGCGTGCCGGACGCGCCGCGTGCTAGGCGGCGTGCCAGCGATGGGGCCGCAGCAGCAGGCCCGGCAGCCCCCAGCGGTCGCAGAACGCCGTCCAGGTGGCGCGGTCCGCCCCGCGCCAGCGGAGCTCCGCGGCGCTCCGCTCGGGGACGGGCGCGTCGAGCCGGAGCGTGGCGAGGTCGCGGAAGAGGAGCGCGTCGGCCCAGCGCTCCCGGAGCGTCGCCGCGAGGCGGGCCGCACCGCGGATCCCCGGCGGCCAGGTGGCCGGGTCGGCGTCGCGGATCCCCTCGAGGGAGCCGAACGCGGCGAGGAGCGCGGCCGCGCCGACCGCGCCGAAGCCGGGGATCCCCGGGTACCCGTCGGCCGCGTCGCCGACGAGGGCGAGCCGGTCGGGGACGGCGGACGGCGCCACGCCCCACTTCGTGTGCACCCCCTCCTCGTCGTAGTCGAGGGCCCGGCGGCGATCGCGGAGGACGACGCGCCGGCCGCGGACGACCTGGGCGAGGTCCTTGTCCGGCGTGCAGACGAGGACCTGGTCGACCGCCGGATCGGCGTCGAAGCGGGCCGCCGCGGTCGCGAGCGCGTCGTCGGCCTCGAGCTCGGCCATCGGCCAGAGCGGGATCCCGAGAGCCTCGATCGCCTCCTCGGCGACGGGGAACTGGGCGAGGAGGTCGGCGGGGACGCCGGCCTCCGTCTTGTAGCCCGGCCAGAGGTCGTTGCGGAACGAGCGGATGACCCGGTCGTGGGCGCACCCGACGTGGGTCGCGCCCTCGTCGCGGAGGAGTGCGAGGAGCGTGCCCGCGAGGCCGGCGACTGCGGTGAGGGCCATCCCGTCGCGGCCCCGGACGGGCGGGCGGGGGGCGTGGTACGCCCGGAACAGCTCGTACGTCGCGTCGACGAGGTGGACGCGCACCAGCCGGTCCGGGGTCGGCGTCAGCCGGCGTCCGTGCCGCTGCCGGCGTGGGCCTCGGCGTGCCGCGACTCGACGATCTCGCGGAGGCGCTCGAGGTCGGCCTGGAAGATCGCCCCGAGGATCGGCTTCTGGAAGAGCTGGCCGAGGTGCGGGAAGACGGGCGGGACGAGGCGCTCGTCCCAGAGGACGAGGGTCCGCCGCGCGTCGATCGCCTCGAGGGTGATCCGGCCCTCGCCGGCGTACGTGCCGACGTGGCGGATGCCGAAGCGCGTCGGCGGGTCGTAGGCGTCCACCTCGACCGCGTCAACGATCCCGACGAGGAAGACCCGGACGTCCGCCTCGGCGCGCGTGCCGACGCCGACCGGGCCCGGCGAGCGGAGCCGGACGGCCTTCATCTCCTCCATCCAGAGCGGCTGGCGCTCGATGTCCGCGACGGCGTCCCACACCTCGTCGATCGGGGCGTCGATCGTGATCGCCATCTTCATCACGGGGTCCGGCCCCTCGCCGCGGGCCACGAGGCCGCCGAGCCAGCGGTCGGCGAGGAACGTCGCCCCGACCCCGCCGAGGGCGAGGGCGAGGAGGGTCCGGAGGCCCATCACGGTGGCCCGTCGGCCGCCGCCGCGCCCGCGGGGCGCCGGACGAGGCGGGCCCCGGCGCGCTCCATCTCGGCGAGGGCGCGCTCACCGTCGCCGGGCGCGAGGTCCACGGCCCGCACGCCCTCGACGAGGACATGGGTCTCGTAGCCGAGCGCGATCGCGTCGAGGACGGTGGACCGGACGCAGTAGTCCGTCGCGAGGCCGCCGACGACGATCCGCTGGATCCCGCGGCTCCGCAGGAGCCCGGCGAGCTCCGTCGGGACGGTCGCGCCGCTGACCGGGTCGCGCATCGTGAAGCCGGAGTAGCCGTCCTCGCCGTTCGTTCCCTTGCGGACCGCCGGCCCGGCGCCGGCCACGAGGCCGGGGTGGAGCTCGGCCCCCCACGTCCCGCCGACGCAGTGGACCGGCCACGCGCCGCCGTCCTTCGCGAAGTGGGGCGTGGCCGGCGGGTGCCAGTCCTGCGTGTACGCGACGAACGCGCCGGCGGCGCGCGCAGCCGCGATCTCCTCGTCGAGGACCGGGAGGATCTCCTCCCCGCCGCCGACGGCGAGCCCGCCCGCGGGGTCGGCGAAGTCGTTCTGGACGTCGACGACGAGGAGCGCCGTGGCGGGTCCGTACTCCTCCTGCATTGCTCGACTCTACCCCATGCGCCCGCCGGCGCGTTCGCTCGCGCAATGGATTACGCTCCGCCCGGTCCCCCGGCGTGCGCGCCGGGCCGACGCCGCGCCCGACCCGGCGTTCCCGCGCAGGAGCCCATCCGCGATGTACAGCGACGAGTTCAAGCAGCAGCTCCCCGACGTCGACCCGTCCGAGACGCGGGACTGGATCGAATCGTTCGACCAGCTGCTCGACCAGGAAGGCCCGGAGCGGGCCCGCTTCGTCGCCTACAAGCTCCTGAAGCGCGCCCGCCAGCGCCACGTCGGGCTCCCTCCGCTCACCCAGACCCGGTACATCAACACGATCAGCCCGGAGCAGGAGCCGGAGTTCCCCGGAGACGAGGACCTCGAGCGGCGGATCCGCCGCCTCGTCCGCTGGAACGCCGTCGCGATGGTCCTCCGGGCGAACAACCGGTTCCCCGGCATCGGCGGGCACCTCTCGACGTACGCCAGCTCGGCGAGCCTCTACGAGGTCGGCTTCAACTGGTTCTTCCAGGGCAAGGACGGCGGGGCGGGCGACCAGGTCTTCTACCAGGGCCACGCCGCCCCGGGGATGTACGCCCGCGCCTTCCTCGAGGGGCGCCTCGGCGAGGACCAGCTCGACCACTTCCGGCGCGAGGTGGGGCCCGGCCGGGGGCTCAGCTCGTACCCGCACCCGCGGCTCATGCCCGACTTCTGGGAGTTCCCGACCGTCAGCATGGGGATCGGGCCGATCTCGGCGATCTACCAGGCGCGCTTCAACCGCTACCTCGAGCACCGCGGGATCGCCGACACGGCGGGCTCGCGGGTGTGGGCCTTCCTCGGGGACGGCGAGATGGACGAGCCGGAGGCGCTCGGCGCGCTCTGGGTCGCGGGTCGCGAGCGGCTCGACAACCTGACCTTCGTCGTGAACTGCAACCTCCAGCGCCTCGACGGGCCGGTCCGCGGGAACGGCAAGATCATCCAGGAGCTCGAGGGGATCTTCCGGGGGGCCGGCTGGAACGTCATCAAGGTCATCTGGGGCCGCGAGTGGGACGACCTCCTCGCCCGCGACGTCGACGGCGTGCTCGTCAACAAGATGAACGACACTGTCGACGGCGAGTTCCAGAAGTACTCCGTCGCCGGGGGCTCGTACATCCGGGAGCACTTCTTCGGGCCCGACCCCCGCCTCCGGAAGCTCGTCGAGCACCTCTCGAACGACGACCTGACGCGGCTCCGCCGGGGCGGCCACGACTACCGCAAGCTCTACGCCGCGTACCGGGCGGCGACCGAGTTCCGCGGGGCCCCGACGGTCATCCTGGCGAAGACGATCAAGGGCTGGACCCTCGGCCCCCTCGTCGAGGGCCGGAACATCACCCACCAGGCGAAGAAGCTGTCCGAGGCCGAGCTGCGGATCTTCCGCGACCGCCTCGAGCTGCCGATCCCCGACGACGAGCTCGCGGAGGCGCCGTACTACCACCCCGGCCCGAAGTCGCGCGAAGTCGAGTACATGCTCGAGCGGCGGCGGGCGCTCGGCGGCCCGCTCCCGCGGCGCGCGGTCCGGGCCCGGCCGCTCCCCGCGCCCGTCCCCGAGGTGGACGCGGAGTTCGCCGCCGGCTCGACGGCCGCGGTGAGCACGACGATGGTGTTCGCGAAGCTCCTCCGGAACCTCATGCGCGACCCGGGGTTCGGGCGGCGGATCGTGCCGATCATCCCGGACGAGGCCCGGACCTTCGGCATGGACCCCCTCTTCAAGGAGGTCGGGATCTACGCGAGCGGAGGCCAGCGCTACGAGCCCGTCGACTCCGACCTCGTTCTCTCGTACCGCGAGGCGGTGGACGGCCAGGTCCTCGAGGAGGGGATCACGGAGGCCGGCTCGATGGCCTCGTTCCAGGCGGCCGCGACGTCGTACGCGACGCACGGCGAGCCGATGATCCCCTTCTACATCTTCTACTCGATGTTCGGGTTCCAGCGGACGGGCGACCAGGCCTGGGCCTTCGGCGACGCCCGCGGCCGCGGCTTCATGATGGGCGCGACCGCCGGCCGCACGTCGCTGAACGGGGAGGGGCTCCAGCACGAGGACGGCCACAGCCACCTCCTCGCCTCGACGATCCCGTCGCTCCGGGCCTACGACCCGGCCTTCGCCTACGAGCTCGCCGCGATCGTCCGCGACGGGATCGAGCGGATGCACGGCCGCGGCGACGACCTCCTCTACTACGTGACGATCTACAACGAGAACTACGTGCAGCCGCCGAAGCCCGCGGGCGTCGACGAGGGGATCGTCCGCGGCCTCTACCGCCTCCTCCCCGCTCCGGCGGTCGAGGGCGGCGAGAAGGGCCGCGTCCGCCTCGTCGGGTCGGGGGCGATCCTCCAGCAGGCGATCGCGGCCCGGGGCCTCCTCGCCGAGCGGTTCGGCGTGGCGGCCGAGGTCTACAGCGCGACCTCCTGGCAGCTCCTCCGGCGGGACGCCCTCGAGGTGGAGCGCTGGAACCGGCTCCACCCGGCCGCGGCGCCGCGGGTCCCGTACGTCGCGGAGGTCCTCGGGCCGGACGGCGGCCCGGTCGTCCTCGTCTCGGACTGGCTGAAGGCGCTGCCCGACCTCCTCGGCCGCTGGCTGCCCGCCGGCTACGTGGCGCTCGGGACGGAGGGGTTCGGTCGGAGCGACACGCGCGAGGCGCTGCGGTCGCTCTTCGAGATCGACGCGCCGCACGTCGCCCTTGCGGCCCTCACCGGGCTCCGCGCCGCCGGCACGCTGCCGGCCTCCGCGCTCGCCGACGCGATCGCGGCCCTCGGGATCGACCCGGAGAAGCGCGACCCGCTCGACCTGTAGGCCGTCGCGCCCGGCCGGGTCCGCGCGGGAACTCGCGCCCGGCGGGCGACGTCTTCGGGGGCAGGTCGGCCCGGCCCGCCCGGGTCGCGGCCGCGGGGCCGTCGCCCGCGGGCCGCCGATGAGACGAGAGCCACGAGGGAGCCTCCCCCATGACCGCCCCCCGCACCATCATCGCCGCCGGGTCACGCCCCGGCTGGCTCGCCGCCGGCTTGGTCGCCGGCCTCGCCCTCGCGGTCGTCCTCGGGCCGGCGCTCGCCCCGCGCGCCGCGCGGGCGCAGGATCCGACCGAGCCCGATCGGACGATCAGCGTCGCCGGCACCGGCACCGTCACGCTCGCCCCGGACATCGCCGACCTCCACGTCGGCGTCGTGGTCCAGCGGGCGAAGGTCCGCGACGCCCGCGACGCCGCCGCCGTCGCGATGGCCGGCGTCGTCGCCGCCCTCCGCTCGGCCGGCGTGGCGGAGAAGGACATCCGGACGACGACCCTCTCCCTGTCGCCGATCTACGACAGCTCGACGCCGGGCGCCGCGCCGAAGATCACGGGATACGAGATGCGGAACGGCGTCGTCGCCACGGTCCGCGACCTCGAGCGCCTCGCCGACGCAGTCGACGGAGCCCTCGCGGGCGGCGGCTCGACGCTCGACGGCGTCACGTTCCGCGTCGACGACCCGACCGTGGCCGAGGCCCAGGCCCGGACCCAGGCGATGGACCAGGCCCGGGCGAAGGCCGACGCTCTCGCCCGGGCGGCCGGCGTGACGATCGTCGGCGTCGCGTCGATCAGCGAGCAGTCGTCGCCGGCGCCGTGGCCCGTCGCCTACGAAGGCGCCCGCGCCGCCGACGTCGCGACCCCGATCCTTCCCGGCACGTCGGAGATCTCCGTGTCCGTCAGCGTCGTCTACCTCATCGGGTAGCCGGCGGCCGGCTCCCGCGCCCGGGGACACGCCTCGGCGGGGCCCCCGCGCCGCGCGACGGGCCCCGCGCCGCCCTCAGGTGGCGGGCGCGACGACCCGCAGGACGCGGCCCCCCGCGAGGTCGACGATGTAGAGCTCGCCGTCGTCCCCCTCGCCGAACGACGCGATCCGGAGGTCGGCCGGCCGCAGGACGCGCGGGGCCGGGGTCGCGGCCGCCGCGTCGAGGCCCCAGATCGTCCCCGAGCAGTAGTCGGCGTAGAGGTACGTCCCGGCGAGCCCGGGGAGGGCGGTCCCGCGGTAGACGTACCCGCCGGTGACGGCACAGCCCTCGTCGTGACGGTACACGGCGACGGGGAGGACGAGGCCCGCCGTCGCGCAGCCCGTCGCCGGGGAGAAGCAGAGCGTCCCCTCCATCCGGTTCCATCCGAAGTCCGGGCCCGCCGGCGAGCCGGCCGGCCAGCGGTCGACCTCCTCCATCGTGCCCTGGCCGACGTCGCCGATCCAGAGGTCGCCGGTCGCCCGGTCGAATGAGAACCGCCAGGGGTTGCGAAGGCCGGACGCCCAGATCTCGGCACGAGCGCCCGCCCGCCCCACGAACGGGTTGTCGGCGGGGATGCGGTACGGCCTGCCGTCGGCGGGCCGCGGGTCGATCCGGAGGAGCTTCCCGAGGAGGGTGTCGAGGCGCTGGCCGTTGCCCTGTGGGTCACCGGCGGAGCCGCCGTCGCCGGTCGCGATCCAGAGGAGCCCGTCCGGCCCGAACGCGAGGGCCCCGCCGTTGTGGTTCGGGTACGGCTGGTCGATCCGGAGCACGACGCGCTCGCTCGCGGGGTCGGCCCGGTCGGCCGCCGGGTCGGGCGCGCGGAGCTCGCTGACGACGGTGTTCCCGTCGCGGTCCGTGTAGTCGACGTAGAGGAGCCCGTCCCGGGCGAACGTGGGCGAGAAGGCGAGGCCGAGGAGCCCGCGCTCCCCGCCCGAGGCGATCTCCCCGCCGAGGTCGATGTACGGCTCGGGGACGAGCGCGCCGTCGCGCACGGCGCGGATCCGCCCCGCCTGCTCCAGGACGAACAGGCGGCCGCTCCCGTCGCCGGCGCCGCTCGCCCAGAGCGGAGCGTCGAGGCCCTCGACGACGACGTCGAGCCCGATCGAGCCGAGGGGGACGGCCGGGGCCGGCGGGACGGACGGCGACGCGGGGGCCGGGGTCGGCGGGGCGGGGGAGGGGAGGCCGGCCTGCGTCCTCGCCGGCGTCGGCGTCAGGGCGGGCGGCGTCTCCCCGGCCGGCGAGGGTCCGATGCCGCAGGCGGCCGCGCCGAGGGCGACGACCGCGGCCGCGACGGCGACCGCTGGGCCCGGCCCGCGCGGCACGCGGCCGCGACGCTGCGGGGGGAGGGTGCTCATCGCCGCGCCCGCTCAGAGGGCGACCTGGCAGCCCGTCCGGGCCGCCTCGTGGACCGCGTCGGTGAAGGCCATGTACCGGACGCCCGTGGCGAAGTCGGTGAGGCGGACCGGCTCCTCGCCCCGGATCGCGCCGACGAACTCGGCCTCGACCCGCCAGCTCCAGCGCTCGCCCGCCGGGACCTCCACCTCGGCGAACCCCGGTGCCCCGGCCGCGGCGAATTCGAGGCGCGAGCCGGCGAAGTCGGCCCGCAGGACGCCGCCGGTGCCGACGAGCGTCGCCCCGTTCACCGGGTCGGGCCGCCCGTAGCCGGCGACCTCGAACGTGACGACGACGTCACCGGGGAACGAGGCGACGACGACGGCGACGTCCGGGATGTCCGCCACGACGGGCTCCCCGTCGGGGCCGGGCTGCGTCGTCGCGAAGGTCCGGAGCGAGGCGCCCACGGCCGTCGCATGCCCGAGCCAGCGGGCGACGGTCTCGTAGAGGATCCCGAGGGTCATGACGTTGTTGCCGGAGTGGCGGCGCTCCCGCCGCCACTGGTCCCGCCCGGTCGGGGCGATGCCCCCGGCCCAGGCGGCCCGCCCGACCCGCAACTCACCGAGCATCCCCTCGGCGAGCAGCCGCCGGATCGTCGCGTCGGCGAAGCCGAACGGTGCCGGCACGAGCATCGCGACGCGGTCGGGGCGGGCGGCGGATGCGGCGAGCATCGCCCGGGCCTCGCCGGCGTCCATCGCCATCCGGCCCTCCACGAGGACGTGCTTGCCGGCCCCGAGCGCCGCGATCGCGACCGGGGCGTGGAGGTACGGCCATGCCGCGACGACGACGGCGTCGATCGCGGGGTCCGCGACGAGCGCCTCCCACGACGGATACCGTCGGGGGATCCCGAGCTCGGCTGCGGCCCGCTCGGTGGACGCCGGGCTCCGGTTCACGACGCCCGCGAGCTCGACGCCGGGGAGTGCCCGGAACCCCGGGACGTGCCGCGCCCGGGCGATCCCGCCGGCCCCGACGAGCCCGATCCGGACTCGCTCCGTCATCGCGCGCCTCCCCGCCCGTGCGCCTCCGCCGGGGCGAACTGCGGCAGCCGCGCGGCGAGGTCCAGCGCGTGCCGCGCGCTCGTGCCGCGCTCATCGTGCCTGAAGAAGACGAACGCGTCACGGCCGTCTGCGAGGAACGGCTCGAGGCGGGCCGCCCAGGCGTCGAGGTCGGCCGTCCCGTAGAGCGTCCGCCGGAGGCGGAGGTAGACGAACGGGCCGGTGAGCGTGAGCGGCGGCTCCGGCGCCTCGTCCGTCTCGGTGACGACGAGGACAGCGCCGGCCCCGCGGAGCCGCGCGTGCGTCTCGTCGACCTGCCACGAGGGATCCTGGGCCTCGACGGCGAGCGGGACCCCCGGCGGCCACGCGGCGAGGAGGCCGGTCAGGCGGGCGTCGTCGCGGGGCCGGTCGCCGGGGATCCGGAAGAGCGCGACGCCGAGCCGGTCGCCAAACGCGGCGAGCGGCGCCGCGAGCCAGGGGACGGTGCCTGCCGGATCCGTCGCGAACGCGCGGAGGGAGCCGCTGCGGAGCAGCTTGACGGCGAACCGGAACGATGGCGGGACGCGCCCCGCCCACGCGGCGACCTGGGCGGCGGTCGGGTGGCGGTAGAACGTCGCGCTGAGCTCGACCGCGGAGAGGCGGGCGCCGTAGGCCGAGAGGAGGTCCGCGGGGCGCGTGCCCGGCGGGTAGAACGCGGGCGCCCAGGCCGGATAGGCGAACCCGCTCGTCCCGGTCCGGAGGGTGCCCGCGGGTCGGGTCAGGGCTCGAGGGCCTCGGCGACCGTGGTGCACGCCGGCGGCAGCTCGTCGGCGGCCGCCGCGAGGCCGGCGAGGACGGCCTCCAGGGAGCGCGCCAGGGCGTCGCGGTCCCCCTCGGCGATGTGGGCGAGGAAGTGGGCCTCCACGCCCCGGAGGTGGACGGGGGCGGCATCGCGGAGGCGGTCGATGCCGGCCGGGGTCAGCTCCGCCCACGAGCCCCGCGCGTCGTTCGGGCAGGCACGGCGGGTGACGAGCCCGTCGGCGACGAGCCGGTCGACGAGCCGGGAGATGCCGCTCCGCGAGAGGACGACCCGGTCGGCGAGCTCGCTCATCCGGAGCCGCCGGTCGTCGGCGACCGCGAGCTGGACGAGCGCGTCGTACTCGGCGAGGGACAGCCCGCGCTCCGCAGCGAGCTCGGCCTCGAGGCGGCGGCTCACCGCCGCGTGGGCCCGCAGGAAGGCGACCCATGCGCGCAGGCGCGGATCGTCCGGGCGAGGCGCGGCCACGTGGGTCGCGGCCGCGGCCGGCCGCGCCTCGTCGCGGGGACGCGTCGTGGTCTCGGTCATCGGTCTCCAGGTCCGTGCGGGGTTCGCCGATCCGGATGATAGCGCCCGCGCGAAGGGGTTGTTGCACGTGCAACTATGGCGCGATATAGTTGCACCGTCAACTACCGAGAGCCGGCCGCTGTGGCGGCGCAGGACTCCGCGACACGCACAGGAGCAGGGACCCCCGATGAGCACATGGCAGCTCGATCCGGCCCACACGGTCGTGAGCTTCACCGCCAAGCACATGATGATCACGAAGGTGCGCGGCATCTTCACCAGCGTCGGCGGCACGATCGCCTACGACGAGGCCGACCCGGCGCGGTCCTCGGTCGAGGTGACGATCCCCGCCGCGACCGTCGCGACGGGGATGGAGCCGCGCGACAACCACCTCCGCTCGGCCGACTTCCTCGACGCCGAGACGTACCCGACGCTCGCCTTCCGGAGCACCTCGATCGAGCGCCGCGGCGACCGCTGGGCGATCACCGGTGACCTCACGGTCCGCGGCGTGACCCGCCCGGTCGTCCTCGACACCGAGGCCCTCGGGATCGTCAAGGGGATGGACGGGCGCCGCCACGCCGGCTTCGAGGCCACGACGAAGATCCGGCGCTCCGACTGGGGCCTGACGTGGAACGTCGGGCTCGAGGCGGGCGGGTGGCTCGTCTCCGACGACGTCGCGATCGAGCTCGAGGTGGCGGCCGACGAGGTCGCTCCCGTCGCCGCCGCGGAGCCGGTCGGCGCCGCGTCCGCCTAGCCGCGCCCCGCTCCCACGGCCGGCGCGGACGCCCCCGGGCGCCCGCGTCGGCCTCGCGATTCCCGGGCGCCCTCCCGCTGGCAGCTCGCGGAGCGCCAACCGCCCGTCGGGCCGCTCGGACCCGGCGTCCTACGGGGCCGCGAACGTCGCGTCGATGCAGTCGGCGGCACTGACGGGCTTCGCCACGGGCGAGTCGGGGAGTCCGCTCATGAACGCGATCGAGCGCTCCCACTCGGCCGGGTCGACGGCGCCCGTCCCGTGGGCTCGCGTGTACGCGCTCTGCCACGTCGCGATCGTGGCCTGGAGCACCGCGAGCTGCATCGGGCGGTCGCCCGCCAGCTCGGGGATCCGGGCGATCGCCGCGTCGAGGCCCTTCTGCGGGTCGGCGGTGATCTCCTCCATCGCCCGGCGCGTCGCCGCGACGAAGGAGCGGATCGCGTCGGCCTTCGGGCCGTCGAGGGCGGCCTGCCCGACGATGAGGCCGTTCCCGGGGAGCTGGGCGTCGGCCGGGAGGGCGAGGACGACGACGGGCGTCCCCGCGAGCTCCAGCTGGACCGGCTCGTTGTTCACGAAGCCCGTCGCGGCGTCCACGACGCCCTTCTCGAGCGCGGCGAGCTGGCCGTAGTCCGGGAACGTCACGACGTCGACGTCGTTCGTCGTCATCCCGACCCCGGCGAGGAGCGCCTGGAGCTGGATCCAGGACGACCCGTACTTGCCCGGGATCCCGATCTTCTTCCCCCGCAGGTCGGCGGGCCCGGAGATCCCCGACGAGGCCTTGGCGAAGACGATGCTCGGGAACGTCGCGTAGACGCTGAACACGTAGCGGACGGGGATCCCCTGGCTCACCGCCGGGATGACGCTCGTCCCGTCGGCCATCCCGACGTCGATCGCGCCCTGCCCGACGAGCGTGACGAGCTCGGGGTCGATCTTGTTCTCGAAGCTCACCTCGAGGCCGGCGTCGCGGTAGTAGCCGGCCTGGTCGGCGAGGTAGAACGGCGCGAACTGGACGCTTGGGATGTAGCCGAGCCCGATCGTGAGCCGGACGGCCGCGGGAGTGGGGGCGGGCGAGGCGGACGGAGTCGGCGAGGCCGGCGTGCCGCCGGGTGATGCGGTCGGAACCGGCGTCGGGGACGCGCCCCCGCCGCACGCGGCGCCGAGGATTGCGATCGCGCCGAGGAGCAGGCCCAGCCGGCCGTGGCGGGGGCGCCGCCGCGCGGCGGGCCAGGGGGTCGTCGAAGTGGTCACGCGTGCCTCCCGTTGTCGCAGCTCGGCTCCGGGGCGACACGACACGCTCGCACGTCCGGGGACGCGCGGCGGCCTTCTTCCATCCGGACTGTGACCGTCGGCCCCGCTGTCGCGATCGCGGGCGATCGCGCTCGGGTCTGCGCCGTCGCGCGGGCGACGTGCGCTCGTGGGCTCGCCCCTGGGGGCGCTACCACCGGTCGGGGATTGCACCCTGCCCCGAAGGCGCCGCGATCGTAGCACCGGGTCCCCGGTGACGCCCGCGAGGCGCGCCGCGGGGTGTCGCGCGTGCCTGCGCGGCGTGGCGCCCGCGGGGAGGGGGATCAGGAGCGGGCGACGACCCAGCGCTCGACGAGGAGGACGCTCCCGTAGAGGACGATCCCGACGATCGCGATGAGGACGAGCGTCGCGAACAGGAGCGGGATGTCGAAGAGGCTGCCCCGGGCCAGGTTGATGAGGACGCCGAGCCCGTGCTCGCCCCCCGTCCACTCGGCGACGATCGCCCCGACGACCGCGAGGGTGATGCCGATCCGGAGGCCACCGATGATCCCGGGAAGGGCCGCCGGGATCTCGACCATGGAGATCCGCTGGCGGCGGGTCACCCGGTAGCTCCGCGCCATCTCGAGGAGGCGGCGGTCGATCCCGCGGACGGCGACCATCGCGCTGATCGCGACCGGAAAGAAGACGACGAGGGCGACGATGATCGCCCGGGCGAGGAGGCCGGTCCCGAACCAGAGGGCGATGAGCGGGGCGAGGGCGAGGATCGGCACCGCCTGGGCGGCCACGAGGTACGGGGAGACGACCCGGTCCGCCAGCCGCGAGCGGGCGAGGACATACCCCGTCGGGAGGGCCGCCGCCGCTCCCGCCGTGAACCCCACGGCGATCTCGGCGAGCGTCGTCGTGAGGTGCGGCCAGAACGTCCCGTCGGCCCACGCCTGGACGAAGCGCTCGGCGACCACGAGCGGGCCGGGCAGGATGAACGTCGGGTAGCCGCCGATCCAGACGATCGCCTGCCACGTCGCGAGGAAGCCGACGAACGCGATGAGCGGGGGCAGGACCCGCCCCCGGAGCACGGTCACCGCGGCGCCTCCTCGAGCGCCTCGTGACGCCCGACCTCACCGGCGGCGACCGCATAGGCGTCGTCGGTCGCGCCCGCGAGGTGGGCCCGGATCGCGGCCGCCGTCCGCGTCACGACGGCCGCGTCGAGGTCGGCGAGGCGACGGGGCCGCGGCAGGTCGACGAGGACGTCGGCGGCCACGGTCGCCGGCCGCGGCGACAGGACGATCACCCGGTCGGCGAGGAAGATCGCCTCGGGGATGCTGTGGGTGACGAGGACGATCGTGCTGCCGATCCGTTCCCAGAGGCGGAGGATCTCGACGTTGAAGCGCTCCCGCGTGAGCGCGTCGAGGGCGCTGAACGGCTCGTCGAGGAGGAGCACCGACGGCTCGAGGGCGAGGGCCCGCGCGATCGCGAGGCGCTGGCGCATCCCGCCCGACAGCTCGGCCGGCCGCGCCCCGGCCCACTCGCGGAGGCCGACGAGCCCGAGGAGCTCGCGCGCCCGGTCCTCCCGCTCGGTGCGGCCCCGCCCGGCGACCTCGAGCGGGAACGCGACGTTGGCGAGGGCGGTCCGCCACGGGAGGAGCCGCGGCTCCTGGAAGACGAGCCCGACCCGCGGGTCGGGGCCGGCGACCCGGCGGCCCTCGACCTCCACGGTGCCGGCGGCGCGGAGCAGCCCGGCGACGACGCGGAGGAGCGTGCTCTTGCCGCATCCGTTCGGCCCGACGAGCGCGACGACCGAGCGGCGCTCGACGGCGAGGTCGACGCCGCCGAGCACCTCGACCCTCCGTCCGTCGACGGGGAAGGCGAAGCGCAGGCCGGCGAGGCGGATCGCGGTCTCGGCGGGCGGGGGCGCGTCGGACACGGGCTCCTCGACGGCGGGAACGGGCGCGCCGGGCGCGGCGCGAGGGCGTCGCCGCCGAGTCTACAACCGGGACGGCGCGAGCCCCCTGGCGCAGGGCACGAAAGCGCCCGAAGGGACCGCCGATCCGATCGCTGCGCCCCCCTTGCGAGGGACTCGCCACCCTTGCGGGCAGCTGTGGCGCTCCTTGCGGAACACCTCCCGCTCTCGCGAGCGGGTCCGGCGCCTTTCGGCCCCGGTGCGACCGGCGGATCGCGACGCCTCCCTTGCGGAAGGGCGGCCCCCCTGACGGAGGGCCCGGCTCCCCTTGCGGTGGAACCCGGCCGCCTTGCGGCGGCACCACGGTCCGTTCATCACGGCCCCTTCGGGCTGAGGGGATGATCGCCGTTCGGGTGCCCGAGGGCAAGGGGCGCCGTCCACGAGATTCGCCGTTCGGCGCCGGGTTATCCACGGTCCATCCACCGGGCGCCGTGGCGGCCGCGGCGCGGCGGTGTCACGCCCGGCGGCGACGCCGGGTTCCCTGCGCGGGCGCCGGGTCAGGAGAGCCGGCGGCGGAACCCGCAGATCGGGCAGGTGGCGACGCCGGTGCGGGCGTCGAGCCGGAGGGTGGTGGGACAGCCGTTCGTGCCGCAGTAGAGCCGCGCGTCGGCGTGGTGGCGGCGGCGCAGCCGGCGGGCGTCGGCGGAGCGCGCGGCCACCGCGAGGGGCGCGAAGAGCCGCCGCGCCGGGGAGTTCCTGGACATCATCGTGTGGTGGAAGCCTTTCCTGGGCGGGCCCGCGGTGCGGGCGCGCCTCGATCCGTGTGCGATCGCGCGGCCGGCGTCCGTGGTGCCGGGGCGACCGATGAGGCGGCGCGCGCGCGGGGAGCGTGGCGTTGGGTGCTCGGACCCTGCGCGGCTGCGTCGTTGACGCGTCAAGCATCCACGCCGCGGCCCCGCGTGTCAAACGCCGGTCTGCGCCACCTGGTCGTCGGCCGGCGGGGGAGGGGCGCCGGCGGGACAGCGCCGTGGGCGGATCGGCGGGCTTCTGCTAGGCTCTCGCCCCGTGATCGGCACACCGTCGACGGCCTCCAGCGGGCCGGATCGCCCGCACATCGCCCGTGGCCGCTACCTGCCGGCGCTCCTCACGGCGATCGTGCCGGGGCTCGGCCACCTCGTCGCCGGGCGGCCCCGCCTCGCGGCGCTCTTCGGCCTTCCCCTCGTCCTCGTCGCCGCGATGGCCGCCGGCCTCGTCGCCGCGACGTCCGCCGACCGGCTCCTCGGCTTCGTCCTCGACGACAGGGTCCTCCTGGCGCTCATCGTCCTCCAGGGGGCGCTCCTCGCCTGGCGCCTCGTCGCTCTCGGGTCCGCCCTCACCGACCCCCGGCTGCCGCGCCTCCGGCTCCGGGACGCCGTGCCGGTGGCGGCCCTCGTCCTCCTCGTCGCGGCCCCGCAGGCCTACGCGGGGTACGTCACCCAGGCCGCGCGAGAGAGCGCCGATGCAGTCTTCGTCGGCGGGCCCGGGTCCGGCGCCTGGATCCCGAGCGAGACGCCATCCCCGTCGCAGGGTGCCGGCCTCCCCGCCGCGTCGCCCGTCGCGACCGCCGCGCCGACCGCGACCCCGGCCGTGGGCCGGATCAACGTCCTCCTCATCGGCGTCGACGCGGGCGTCGGCCGGCGGACGTTCCTCACCGACACGATGATCGTCGCCTCGCTCGATCCGGTCGGCGGCACGGTCTCGCTCCTCTCCTTCCCCCGCGACCTCGTCGACGTCCCGCTCCCTGGCGGCAGGACGTTCTCCGGCAAGGTCAACTCGCTCCTCTCGTACGCCCGCCGGAACCCGGCCGAGTTCCCGGGCTCGAGCGGCGACGGCCATGACGTCCTCCTCGCCGCGATCTCCGAGATGACGGGCCTCCGGATCGACTACTACGCGCAGGTGAACCTGGGGGGCTTCGTGGCGGTCGTCAACGCCCTCGGCGGCATCGAGGTGAACGTCGCCCGCGCGTTCTGCGACCCGACGTACCACGAGTACGGCTTCACGAACGGGTTCGCGATCACCGCCGGGCGCCACAGGCTGAACGGGAACCAGGCACTCGCGTACGCCCGCGTGCGAAAGGCCGCGGGCGAATCGGACTTCACCCGCCAGGCCCGCCAGCAGGAGGTCCTCTCGGGGATCCGCGACCGGGTCGTGAGCGGCGGCTTCCTCGCCGACCCCCTGGGCTTCCTCGCGGCGATGGGCCAGACGGTCGAGACGAACATCCCGCGGAGCCTCGTGGCGACGCTCGTGGAGTACGCCCGGACCGTCGACCGGTCGAGCACGTATCGCGCGGTCGTCATCGGGGCGAGCTACATCCGGTCGGGCTACGACGCCCGGGGCTACATCCTCGTCGGGAACTTCCCGGCGATCCGCGGGCTCGCCGAAGCGCTCTTCCCGGCCCCAGGGACGCCGCCCGCGGCGAAGTACCTCGCGCCGAAGCCCGTCGCCTCGTCGGCGTCGGGGAGTGGCGTCTCCTCGTGCCTCCCGGCGCCGACGCCGAAGCCGACGCCGAAGCCGACGCCGGAGTCGACGGCCCCGCCGGCGCCGTCGGCCACGCCGGGGCCCGGCGGCGAGGCGACTCCCGCCCCGACCGCTGCGTCGCCGCCGGCCGAGGCGACGCCCGCGCCCGCCACCCCGCCCGCGCCCGAGCCCACGCCCGTCACGCCGTAGGCGGGGCCGCGGTCCGGGTCCCCCGGGGTCCCGCGCCGGTGCTCGCTCGCGCCGTCCGGCGGGCCCGCGGTCAGTGCGGCCGGAGGGTCATGAGGACGTCGGGGTCGGAGCCCGGCGCGGGCCCCTCGACGTCGTCGATCTCCCAGGAGAGGTGCGGATCGACGCCGACGACGCCCCCGAGGTCGCGGATCTCGGCGAGGATCGTGTCGGCGAGCGAGCGGCGCTCGACCCACCCCGTGAGCTCCACGACCCCGGCCCGGACCGCGACGGCGAACGCCTCCGGCTCGAGCCCGAAGGCGGCCTTCGCGAGGACCTCCTCGCGGACCAGGCGCGCGAGCTCCGCGTCGGGGCGGACGAAGGCCCGGACGACGTCGGCGCGGGTGACGATCCCGACGAGCCGCCCGTCGTCGACGACCGGCAGCCGGTTGACGCGGCGGTCAGTCATCCGCTCCGCCGCGGCCTGGAGGGTCTCGTCCGCGTCGATCGTGATCGCGGGGCTCGTCATCGCCTCGCCGGCGGTCGTCGCCTCGATCTTCGCGATCTCCGCCTTCGTCCGGCGGCCGCCGCCGAGGAGGCGGGCGAGGAGCCGCGGCCGGGCCGCCCCCGCGCCGCGCTCCTTGATGAGGAAGTCGGCCTCGGAGACGACGCCGAGGACGGCGCCCGCGGCGTCGGCGACCGGGACCCCGCTGATCCCGCGGTCGACCATGAGCGCCGCCACGTCCTTGAGCGGCGTCCCGGGGCCCACGGCAACGACGCTGCGGGTCATGACGTCCGCGACCTTCATGCTCATTCCCTCGAGCGGCGCGTCCGGCTCGGCACGGGCCCCGGGACGCGACGCGGGTGCCTCGCCGCGATCGTCGCAGATGCGGCACACGGGCGGAAGGGGAGAAGCGGCCCCCGGTCACGGGCCCACCGGCCCGCACGGTGGCCGGCCGCCACCGGCCCACCGGCCCGCCGGCACGCGGGCCCGCCGTACGATCATCCCGTGACGACACGCGCCCGCGTCCGGCTCGGCCCCGCCTCCCTCGGCGCCGCCCTCGCCATCGTCCTGGCCGCCTGCGGCGGCGCCCCGTCGCCAGGCCCCACGGCCGCCACGGGATCGCCTGAGGGGGGATCGCCGGCGTCCGGCCCGGGGGTGTCGGCTCCTCCCGGCGCGCCGCTCCTCGTCGCGATCCAGGCGTCGGCGGACGACCCCGGCGCAGGCGAGACGGCCGCCGGCTTCGTCGATCGAGCGGCGGCCCTCGGCGGCACCGCCCGGATCCTCGACGCCGGTCACGATCCGCGGCGGACGGTCCTCCTCGTCGGCGAGGCGATCGCCGCCGGGGCCCGGGGGATCGCCGTCGACGCGCCCGACGCGGCCGTCGGGCCGGCCGTCGCCCGCCTCGCCACCGAGGCCGGGGTCGCCCTCGTCGCGACCGGCGCCCGGATCGACGCCGGCGGCGGGGCGCCGGTCCCGTTCGTCGGGTTCGACGACGGGCGCCTCGGCGCGGCCGCCGGGGATGCCGCGGCCCGGCTCCTCGCGACGAGCGGCTGGGAGGCCCGGCGCGTCGGCGTCCTCGCGCTCGCGGTCCCGGGGGTCGCGGCCTGCGCGGCGCGGACCGGCGCGGCGCAGGCACGCCTCGTCGCCGCCGGGGTCCTCCCGTCGAACATCCTCGCGGTCCCGTACTCCGGCCAGGTCGCGTCGGCGCGCGACGCCGCCCTGCCGGTCGTCGCCGGGAACCCCCAGCTGGCTCGCTGGGTCGCGGTCGGCTGCGACGACGCCGGCGTCGCGGGAGCACTCGGGGCGCTCGCCGCGGCGAACGTCGGGCCGGACGACGCGATCGGCGTCGGGATCGGGGCGGACCTCGCCTGCCGGGCCTGGGCGGCCGGCGCGCCGACCGGATTCCGGGCGAGCCTCCTCGTCGCGGACGGCGAGGTCGGCGCGAACGCCGCGGCCCTCCTGTGGAACGCGGCCGTCCGCGGGGTCGCCCTCCCGGCGGAGACGCTCGTGCCGGGGACGCTCGTGACGCGGGAGACGTACCGCGCGCTCCTCCCGCCGGCACTCCTCGACGCGTGCGGGTCATTCCCGACTCCGCCGGGAGGCTAGGATGTGAGGCGATGACCGCCGCCTCGTCCGGCGGGGCGCTCGCGTTCGGGTGGGACGAATGCCTCCCGACGGTCGTGCCCGGACCCCCGGGGAGCTGCGGAGCGGGTAGCCGCCGCCGGCTGCCGGCGGGCGCCTCGTCAGCGCCCGGGCGTGCGGAGGTCGAGCGGGCCGCGCGGGGCCCGAGCGGGGAGCGGCGGGACCGGCGCCCCGCGGCGGGCCTCCAGGGCCTGGACGACGCGGTACGCCGTGAGCGCGAGGACGAGGGCGGTGGCGACGACGTAGCTCCACCAGGCCCACGCGGTGCCGCTGTCGGAGCCGGTGAGGACGCCGTGGGCCGTCGACCCGGCGAAGGCGAGGAACGTCACGTAGTGGAGCGTCCGCCAGGCCCGCTGGCCGATCTGCCGGCGGACGTGGAAGCTGGCGTAGACGATCGCCAGGACGTAGAGGGTGAGCTGGCCGACGCCGACCCACAGGGGCCGGTACGGGGCGGCGAACGGGACGACCATCTCGGCGAGCGTGAAGGGGACCTTCCCGTCGAGGCCGAGGAGGGCGACGTGGACGCCGGCGAGCCCGAGCCCGATCGCCGAGAGGTCCTGGTGGAGGGCGAAGCTCACCGGCCGGTGGGCGATCGCGTCGAGGACCTTCGTGGAGAGGAGGAGGCCGTAGACGACCGACCCGGCGATCGCGAAGTACGAAAGGAACCCGAGGAGCCGCGTCCCGACCCAGGGGAGCCGGTCCGGGGCGACCTGGGCGACGCGGAGGAGCGCGCCGGCGGCCGCCGGGAGCGTCACCGCGAGGACGGCGGCGACGACGATGCCGAAGAGGCCCCAGCGCACGAGGCGGGTGCGGGGGTCGAGGCCCCGATAGGTCATCCGAGGAACTCCATGGTCCGGGGGAGGGCGAGGACGCGGTCGTCCTCGAGGAGGAGGATCGCGCCGGCGACGCCGGCGCGATCGAGGAAGTCGAGGCCGGCCGCCGAGCCGAGGATGACGGCGGTCTTCGCGAATGCCTCGGCGACGGCCGCCCCGGACGCGAGGACCGTGGCCTGGACGACATCCGTCGCCGCCGGCCGCCCGGTCCGCGGGTCGATGAGGTGATGGGCGCCCCGCCCGAAGCGGTGGACGGTCGTCCCCGACGTCGCGACACCCCAGCGGCGTCGACCGCGCCCCGGCGACCCGGGCCCGTCGTCGAGGACGAGGACGGCGAGGAGGGCTCCCTCGGCCCGCGGGTCGGCCACCCCCACCTCCCAGCGGTCGCCCGGCGCCACCCGGACCGCGACATCGCCGTCGGCGTCGACGACGGCGCCCGGGTACCGGCGGAGGAGCCGGAGGGCGCGGTCGGCGAGCCATCCCTTGGCCACGCCGTCGAGGTCGAAGCGGACGCCGTCCGTGCGGCTCACGAGTGCCCGCCGGCGCGTGCCGTCGGCGATGCGCCAGCCGCGCGGGTCTGCTCCCGCCGGCCCCGCCCCGGCCGCCACGGGATCTGCGTGCCCGCCCGGCGCGGCGTGCCCGCCCGTCGCGGTCGTCTCGACCGCGAGCCGTTCCTCGAGCCGCGTGACGTCGACGATCCCCCCGGTCATCGCCTCGGCGTCCGCGGCCCACGCGAGGACGGCGGCGAGCGTCGGTCCGACCGGGGCCGGGTCGCGCGGGTCGACGTTGAGGCGCATGAGCGCCGACGCCGGGTCGTGGCGCGTGAGGATGCGCGCCCAGGCCACGACCCGGCGCTCGACGAGCACGGCGTCGTGGCGCGCCCGGCGGGGCAGGCCCTCCGCGGCGTCGAGGGCCAGGTGGATCCCGAGCCGGCCCCCCATCGCGCGGCCGCGGTGGCTCGAGCGGACGAGCGGGGCGGAGTCGGCGCGAGCGGCCGGGGGAGCGGCGGCCGCCGCCCGGGTGCCGGCGGCCACCTACGGGGCGCCGGACTGGCTCGAGACGACGACCGGCTGCGGGCGCGGCTGGGGCGGCGCGACCGGCACGGCGACCGTCGGTCTGGGGGTCGCGGCCGGCACGGCCGGCCGCGACGTCGCGGCGGCGCCGGCGGGCGGGGCCTGGCCGGGGGCGAGGGTCACGTACCGGGTGACGTGGCGGGCCGATGCGGCGGCCCCCGCCCCGGCGCCGGTCGGCGCGGCGGGCGGGGCGGCTGCCGTCGCCGGCACCGCGGTCCCGGCGATGAGCGCGACGAGCGCGGAGAGCGTCGCGGCGCCGCTCGCGCCGATCGCGAGCCGCATCGGGCGGGGGTCGGGCCGCCGCCGCGGGGCGGAGGAGCCGGGCGTGCCCGCGCGAACCGGCGCTGCGGGGCGCCCGGTCGGGGGCGGCCCACTCCGGCGGACGCCCGGGACCGCGGCCGGCATCCCGCCGCGGGCGAGGGCCGCGGCCCTCGTCGTCGTCCCGGGGCGGCCGGGCCCCGTCGGCTCGCTCCACGTCGCGAGCGGGTTCGCTGGCGGGGTGGCGCGGGCGGGTCCGGCCGGCCGGCGGGCGCGGCGGTCGTCGCGGAGGGCCATCTCAGTCGTCTCCCGTCGCGGTCTCGGCGCCGCCGTCGCGCTCGACCTCCGCGCCGGCGGCCGCGAGGGCCGGGCCCGCGAGCGGGACGGATACGGCCGCAGGGACCGCCGCACGCTCGGGCGTCACGACGTAGACGGTGTCGACGACGATCCGTCCGGCCGGCGCCGGGTCGGCGGTGGCGCCCAGGGCGATCGCGCTGGCGGCCGGCGAAGCCGGGAGGCCCGCGACGGCAATCGCGGCGACGAGCGTGCCGGCGGCCGCGAGGGCCGCGGCGAGGAGGCCGGGGCGGCTGGCCCGGGGAGCCGGGCGCCGGGTCGGCTGGAGTTCCATGGAGGCTCCGGTGCGGCGGGCGATCGCCCGCGGAGGGTTCGACAGCGGCAGTGTCGCGGCCCCGCCCCGGAGCGCGGATGTGCCCCAGATGTGCGTTCTCACAGGAACGCCCTCCGGCCGTTGACGGCGCCCGGCGCTCGCCCCGAGGATGGTCGCATGCGGATCCTCGTGGTCGAAGACGAGCCCCGGATGGCGGAGCTGGTGCGCCGTGTCCTCGCGGCGGAGCACCACGCGGTCGATCTCGCGCCCGACGGCGTGAGCGCGCTCGCGCTCGCGGCCGGCACCGAGCCCTACGACGTCCTCGTCCTCGATCGGATGCTCCCCGACCTCGAGGGCCTCGAGCTCCTCCGGATCCTCCGGTCGCGGGGCGTCGCGACGCCGGCGCTCATGCTCACCGCCCTCGGCGGCGTGGACGAGCGGGTGGCCGGCCTCGACGCCGGCGCCGACGACTACCTCGGCAAGCCGTTCGCGTTCTCCGAGCTCCTCGCCCGCATCCGGGCCCTCGGTCGGCGGCCGGTCGCCGCCGCCCCCGGCACCCTCGCGGCCGGCGACCTCGAGCTCGACCAGGAGCGCCACGTCGCCCGCGTCGGGGCGCGGTCCGTGGACCTCTCGGCCCGCGAGTTCGCCCTCCTCGCGTACCTCATCCGGCACGAGGGCCGGGTCGTGACCCGCCAGCAGGTCCTCGACGCGGTCTGGGGCGCCGAGCCGGACGTCTACACGAACGTCGTCGACCTCTACGTCAGCTACGTCCGGCGCAAGCTCGCCGAGCTCGGGCGGGAGGGGATCGTGCGCACCGTCCGGGGCGTCGGGTACGCGCTCCGGGTCGGCCCGCCGTGACGGCACCGGGCGGCGCCGCCCCGGGGGCCTCCCTCCTCGCCCGGACGCGCCGCCGCCTCGCCCTCGGCACGCTCGTCGTCGTCGGCGCCCTCGTCCTCGCCCTCGGCGCCGCGACCGCCCTCATCGGGACCTCGATCCTCGACCAGGAGGTCGACCGCGCCCTCCAGGCGGCCGCGACGGCGTACCTCGGGCGTCTCGGCGGCGAGACCCCGTCGGACGGCGGCGAGGCGGCCGAGATCCGCGAGCCGCAGGCGGCGGACACGTTCTTCCTCGTCCTCGACGCGTCGGGGTCGCTCGTGGCGAACCCCTCCGGGATCGCGCTCGCGAGCCTGCCCGACGTCGCGGCCGTCGTCGCCGCGCGGACGGCGGGCCGCGACCTGCGGACGGTCGACCTCGGCGGGACGCGGGTCCGGCTCCTCACCCTGCCGGTCGCCGAAGACCGGGCGACGACGGGCTGGCTCCAGACGGGGATCGTCCTCACGCTCCGGGACCGCCAGGCCCAGGGGCTCGTCCTCGGGATCGTCCTCGTCGGGCTCCTGGGCCTCGCCGGCGCCGGGCTCGCCACCCTGTGGATCACCGGGCGCGCCCTCGTCCCGATCCGGGCGGCGTTCGACACGGAGCGGCGGTTCGTCGCCGACGCCTCCCACGAGATCCGGACCCCCGCGGCCCTCATCCGCTCGTCGGCCGAGATCCTCCAGCGCGAGGAGCTCGTGGCCGCGCCGGGCCGGCCCCTCGTCGACGACATCGTCGGCGAGGCCGACCGCCTCGGCCGGCTCGTCGAGGACCTCCTCGCCCTCGCCGCTTCGGAGCGCGGGACGCTCGCGGTCGAGACGGCTCCCCTCGACCTCGTCGGGCTCGCCCGGACCGCCGTGCGGCGGGCCACGCCGCTCGCCGACGAGCGCGGGCTGCGTCTCGCCGGCCCCGGCCCGGCCGAGCCGGCGGTCGCCGTTCTCGGTGACGAGGACCGTCTCCTCCAGGTCCTCCTCATCCTCCTCGACAACGCGTTCCGACACTCCCCGCCGGGCGGCACCGTGACGGTCGCCGCGGCTCGGGCCCCCCGCGACCGGGCGCGGATCGAGGTCCTCGACGAAGGCCCGGGGGTCCCGCCGGCGATGCGGGAGAAGGTCTTCGAGCCGTTCGCCCGGATGCCCGCGTCGCGCTCGCGCGCCGACGCGGGGAGCGGCCTCGGCCTGGCGATCGCCCGGCGCCTCGTCGAGCTCCACGCCGGCACGCTCACCGTCGGCGACGGCCCGGGCGGCGGGGCGCGGTTCGTCCTCGAGATGCCGGCGCGGGCCCATCCCGAACCGGCCGCGACGCGGGCCCGGCACGCCGACCGCGTATGATGGGCGAACCGACCGACCGGTCGGTTTGTGAGGTGGTCCGGCGCGGAGGCTCGACAGACGAGCCCGGAGCCGGCCCGAGGCGGGACGAGCGATGACGGAGCGACGGTCGACGGCCCAGGCCGAGAAGAGCCGGACGCGGCGCGAGCAGATCCTCGATGCCGCGTTCCACACGTTCGCCCGGCGCGGCTACCGCGAGACGGCGGTGGACGACATCGCCGCCGCGGCCGAGACGTCGAAGGGGGGCGTCTACTTCCACTTCGCGACGAAGGAGGCGATCTTCCGCGAGCTCATGCGCACGACCGCGGACCGCCTCGCGGCGAAGGTCGACCGGGCCGTCGCCGCGGAGGACGACCCGATCGCGAAGGCCGACGCGGCCCTCCGCGCCGTGCTCGCCACGTTCGCCGGGCACCGGACGATGGCCCGGCTCCTGTTCGTCGACGCGCTCGGCGCGGGCCGGGCCTTCAACGCCGAGACGAACGCGCTCCACGACCGCTTCGCCCGGATGATCGCGGGATACCTCGACGAGGCGATCACCGCCGGGTCGATCCCCCCGGTCGACACGGCCGTCACCGGCGTCGCCTGGTTCGGCGCCCTCAACGAGGTCGTCGCCCGATGGCTCCTCGCCGACGACCCCGGGCACCTCGAGGAGGCGTACCCGACGCTCCGCGCGCTCCTCCTCCGGAGCGTCGGCGTGAGCGAGGCCCGGATCGCGTCGCTCCCGGGGTCCCCGGCGGGAGCGCGATGACCGTCGCCGACCGCCCGCCCACGGGGCTCGGCGCGCCCGACCTCATCGTCGCGCTCGACGGCGCGCGGGAGCCCGCCGGAGAGCCCGCTCCCGGCGGGCTCCGCCTCGCGACGGTCGCCGCCGACGCCCTCGACGCGATCGCGCTCTTCGAGGCGGCCCGCGAGGCCGACCTCGAGGCGGCCCTCTGGCTCCAGCCGGCGGACGGCTTCGCCCTCGTCGGGATCGGGCGGGCCTGGGAGGTCGGCCCGGGGGGGCCGGGCCGGTTCGCGACGGCCGCTGACGGGTGGCGCGCCGCGCTCGCGCGGGCGACGAGCGGCGGGGAGCCCGCCGCGGGAGGGCCCGACGGGCTCCCGCGGGGCGCCGGGCCCGTCCTCCTCGGCGGCCTCGGGTTCACCGGCCGGCGGCCACCCGCGGACGGCCCCTGGGGGGCGTTCGGGGCCGCGTCCCTCGTCCTGCCGGCGCTCGCCCTCGCCCGGACGCCCGACGGCGCGTTCCTCACCGCGGCGCTCGCCGAGCCCGGCCGCGGCGCGACGCGGGCGCTCGCGCGGCGGTGGGACGACCTCGCCCGCCGCGCCCGCGAGCTCGCGCCGGCCCCCGGGGCCCTCGTCGCGCGGCCCGCCGGCGCCCCCCTCGGGATCGTCGGGGAGCGACCCGACCGCCCCTCGTGGGACCGCCTCGTCGGCCTCTACGCCGGGGCCGTCGGGCGGGGGCGCCTCGACAAGGTCGTGCTGGCCCGGAGCGTCGCGCTCCGCTCGCCGCTCGAGCTCGACCCGGCGAACGCCCTCCGGCGCCTCGCCGCCGGCGCCCCCGAGAGCACGACGTTCGCCTTCGTCCGCGGCGGGGTCACGTTCCTCGGGGCGACGCCCGAGCGCCTCGCCCGGACGGAGGGGCGGGCGTTCCGCACCGTCGCGATCGCCGGCTCGGCGCCCCGCGGGAGGGACGCCGCCGCGGATGCCGCGCTCGCCGCCGCGCTCCTCGCCGACGAGAAGGAGCGGGAGGAGCATGCCGTCGTCGTGGACATGCTCCGCGACGTCCTGCGGCCCGTCGCGGAGCGCCTCGACATCGCCCCCGCGCCGGGGATCCTCGCCCTCCGCGACGTCCAGCACCTCGTGACGCCGATCGAGGGCACGCTCCGCGACGAGAGCGGCCTCCTGGCCCTCGCCGAGCGGCTCCACCCGACGCCGGCCGTCGGCGGCGAGCCGCGGGGGGCGGCGCTCGACCTCATCGCCGAGCACGAGGGCTTCGACCGGGGCTGGTACGCCGGGCCGGTCGGCTGGCTCGGGGCGGACGGCGACGGCGAGCTCATGGTCGCCCTCCGCTGCGGCCTCGTCGCCGGGCGCGAGGCGACCCTCTTCGCCGGGTGCGGGATCGTCGCCGACTCCGACCCGGCCCGCGAGTGGGAGGAGTCGCGGATGAAGCTCCGGCCGGTCGCCTCGGCGCTCGGCCGCCTCGAGGACGGCGCTCGATGACCGATCGCGCCGCGCTCCGTGGCTTCGTCGACGCGCTCGTCGACGGCGGCCTCCGGGACGCCGTCGTCTGCCCGGGTTCGCGCTCGGGGCCGCTCGCCCTCGCCCTCCGCGCCCATCCCGGGATCCGGGTCCGGGTCCTCCTCGACGAGCGGAGCGCTGGCTTCTTCGCCCTGGGGCTGGCGAAGGCCTCGCGCCGCCCGGTCGCCGTCCTCACGACATCGGGGACGGCCGCCGCGAACCTCCTCCCGGCCGTCGTGGAGGCGTCGCTCGGCCGGGTGCCGCTCGTCCTCCTCACCGCCGACCGGCCGGCGGAGCTCCGGGACCGCGGCGCCCCCCAGGCGATCGACCAGGTCCGGCTGTTCGGCGGCCACGCGAAGTGGTTCGCCGAGCTGCCGCTCCTCGACGGATCGGACGTCGTGCGGCGCCACGCGTCGTCCGTCGCCGCGCGGGCCCTCGCCGTCGCCGCCGCCGGTCCGGCGGGGCCGGTCCACCTCGACGTCCCGTTCCGCGAGCCGCTCGTCCCCGATGGGCCGCTCGGGCCGCTCGGCGAGGAGCCGGTCGTCCGGGTCGAGGCGGGCGTGCCGCGGCTCGCCGACGACGCGGCGGACCGCCTCGCGGCACACCTCGCCGGCGTGGAGCGCGGGCTCCTCGTCGCCGGGCCACAGGACGACCCGGCGCTTCCCGCGGCCGCGGCCCGCCTCGCCGCCGCCCTCAACTGGCCGATCGTCGCCGACCCGCTGTCCCAGGTCCGGTGCGGCCCCCATGATCGCTCGCGGGTCGTCGCGCGAGGCGACCACCTCCTTCGGCCGGGCCCGTGGCGCGACGCGCACCTCCCCGACCTCGTCCTCCGCGTCGGCGCGCCGGCGACGACGAAGCCCCTCCTCGCGCTCCTCGAGGAGCACCGGCCGGCCCAGGTCGTCATCGACGGCGACGGCGGCTGGCGCGAGCCGGCGATCGTCCCGACGACGTTCGTCCATGCCGACGCGGCCGCGACGGCCGACGCGGTCGCCGCGCGGATCGAGGCCGGGCTCGCGGCCCGCCCGACGGCCTGGCTCGATGCCTGGCTCGCCGCCGACGCGGCGGCCGACCGGGCGCTCCGCGCCTGGCTGGCGGAGATCGAGGCATCCGGCGAGGCGTTCGAGGGCGCGCCGATCGCCGCGCTCGGCGACCTCCTGCCCGACGACGGCATCCTCTGGGCGAGCAGCTCCATGCCCGTCCGCGACCTCGACGCCTGGCTCCCGTCCGGCCCCCGGGCGATCCGGGCGCTCGCGAACCGGGGGGCGAACGGGATCGACGGCGTCGTGTCGTCGGCGCTCGGGGCGGCCGCCACGGGCGCGCCGGTGGCGCTCGTCGTCGGCGACCTCGCCTTCCTCCACGACCTCTCGGGCCTCGTCGCGGCCCGCCTCCACGGCCTCGCGGCGACGATCGTCGTCGTCCACAACGACGGCGGCGGCATCTTCTCGTTCCTGCCGCAGGCCGCGGCGGCCGTCCCCGGCGGCGGGCTCCCGGAGCACTTCGAGGAGCTCTTCGGGACGCCCCACGGGATCGACCTCGGGCCGCTCGCCGAGGCGCTCGGCGCGGAGCACCGGATCATCGGGCCGCGGGGTCTCCGGGCGGCGCTCGGGACATCGCTCGGGGCGCCGGGCGTCCGGGTCCTCGAGCTCCGGACCGGCCGCGCGCGGAACATCGAGCTCCACCGCGCCGCCGCCGCCGCGGTGGTGGCGGCGCTCCGCGGCACGGCGGGGGCGGATCTCGCATGAGCGAGCGGATCCGCCTCCAGGTCGCGGGGATGCCGTGGACGGTCCGGGTCGCCGGGCGCGGGTCCCCGGTCCTCTTCCTCCACGGGTTCAGCGGGAGCGGCCTCGCGTGGGCGGGGCTCGCGGGGATCGGCGGGCGCTTCCGGGCGATCGTCCCCGACCTCCCCGGCCACGGCGGGACCGGCTGGCACCGCCCGGAGGCGGCGCGCGGCGACGGCCAGACACCACCCGGCGGCGACGCGCGGCCTCGGGCATCGGTCGAGAGCGCGGCCGACGACCTCGCGACGATCGTCCGGCGCCTCGTCGCCGACAGGGTCGACGTCGTCGGCTACTCGATGGGCGCCCGGATCGCCCTCCGCCTGGCGGTCGCCCACCCGGAGTCCGTCCGGCGCCTCGTCCTCGAGGCGCCGTCGGCGGGGATCGCCGACCCCCGGGAGCGGGCGGACCGCGCCGCGGCCGACGTGGAGCGCGCCCGCATCGTCGTCGCCGAGGGGATCGAGGCGTTCGCGACTCGCTGGGAGGGCGAACCCGTCCTCGCCGGCGAGGCCGCGCTGCCCCCGCCCGTCCACGCGCGGGTCCGGGCGATCCGCCGCTCGAACACCCCCCTCGGGCTCGCCGCCTCGCTCGTCCAGGGGGGCCAGGGGGCGATGGAGCCGCTCCACGACCGTCTCGCCTCGGTCGCGGCGCCGACCCTCGTGATCGTCGGCTCGCGCGACCCGGCCCGCACCCGCGGCGAGGAGGTCGCCGCGGGCGTCCCGCACGCCCGTCTCGCCGTCGTCGAGGGCGCGGGCCACGCCCCGCACCTCGAGCGGCCGGACCGCTTCCACGCCCTCGTCCTCGAGTTCCTCACGGAGGCCGCCCCATGACCACCCCCGCCGCGATCTCCTGGACGCCCGTCCACCGGTACCGCGACATCCGCTGCGAGCACTCGGGGACCGGGATCGCGAAGGTGACGATCGACCGGCCCGACGTTCGCAACGCGTTCCGGCCGCAGACCGTCGCAGAGCTCATCGACGCGTTCGCCCGGATCCGCGACGACGCGGGCATCGGGTGCGTCCTCCTCACCGGCGCGGGGGACGCGGCGTTCTGCTCCGGCGGCGACCAGCGCTACAAGAGCCACGCCGGGGGCTACGCCGGCGACGACGGGATCGCCCGCCTCAACGTCCTCGACCTGCAGCGCCAGATCCGCTCGCTCCCGATCCCGGTCATCGCCCTCGTGAACGGCTTCGCGATCGGCGGCGGCCACGTCCTCCACGTCGTCTGCGACCTCTCGATCGCGAGCGAGAACGCGGTGTTCGGGCAGGTCGGGCCGCGCGTCGGCTCGTTCGACGCCGGCTTCGGGATCGGGCTCCTCGCCCGCCTCGTCGGCGACAAGAAGGCGAAGGAGATCTGGTTCCTCTGCCGCCGCTATTCGGCCGACGAGGCGCTCGCCATGGGCCTCGTGAACAAGGTCGTGCCGCTTGCCGACCTCGAGGCCGAGGGCGTCCAGTGGGCGACCGAGATCCTGGAGATGAGCCCGACCGCGATCCGCTTCCTGAAGTCCGCGTTCCTCGTCGCGACCGACGGCCTCGCCGGGCTCCAGGAGTTCGCCGGCAACGCGACCGGCCTCTTCTACACGACCGACGAGGCGCACGAGGGCTCGCGGGCGTTCCTTGAGAAGCGGCGCCCCGACTACGCGAAGTACCCGCGCCGCCCGTGAGCGACGCCCCCGCGCCGGCCGGCGGCCGTCCGTCCGCGCTCCGGACCTGGCTCCTCGCGATCCGCCCGAACACGCTCCCCGCGGCGACGTCGGGCGTCGTCGTCGGCCTCGGCGCCGCCCTCGGCGCGGGGACGCGGTTCCGGGCGGACACTGCGGTGGGGGCCCTCGTCGTCGCGCTCCTCCTCCAGGTCCTCGCGAACCTCGCGAACGACCTCTCCGACCACCGTCGCGGGGCGGACACGCCGGACCGCGCCGGGCCGACGCGGGTCGCCGCCGCGGGGCTCGTCACCGAGCGCCAGCTCGAGGCGGCGATCGTCGTCGTCATCGGGCTCGCCGGGATCGTCGGGCTCTGGCTCGTCGCCGTCGGCGGGCCGGCGCTCCTCGCCCTCGGGGCGCTCGCGATCGTCGCCGCCCTGGCCTACACCGGCGGGCCGCTCCCGTACGGCTACCGGGCCCTCGGCGAGGTCTTCGTCTTCGTGTTCTTCGGGCTCGTCGCCGTCGTCGGGACGGCGTACCTCCAGGCGCTCCGGCTCGACCCGCTCTTCGTCGTCGCGGCGATCCCCGCCGGCGCGCTCGTCACGGCGATCCTCGTCGTGAACAACCTCCGCGACATCCCGACCGACGCCGCGGCCGGCAAGCGCACGCTCGCCGTCATCCTCGGGCGGGAGGGGACCGTGGCTGAGTACGCCTTCCTCCTCGTCGCCGCGTTCCTCGTCCCGGTCGGGCTCGTCATCGGGGGCCTCGCGGCCGGGCGCGGCCCCGCGGCGCTCCTCCCCGGGCTGCCGCTCCTCGCCGTCCCGGTCGCCCTCTCGCTCCTCGGCCGGGCGCGGCGCTTTGACGATCCGCGGGAGCTGAACCCCGTGCTCAAGGGGACCGCCCGTCTCGCCCTCCTGTTCGGCCTCCTGTTCGGGGCCGGGCTCGCCCTCGGGGGAGCGGCGTGAGCGCGCCCGGGCGTCCGGTCCATCCCGGCGGCGCGGCGGCCCTCCTCCAGCTCCTCGAGGCGGTCCCCGTGGCCGGCCTCTCCGCGCTCCGGGTCCGGGTGCCGTTCCGGCGCCCGTTCGCGACCGCGACGGGGATGTGGCTCCACCGCGAGGCGTGGATCGTCCTCCTCGCGGCGAGGGACGGCCGGACCGGCGTCGGGGAGGCGGTCCTCGAGCCCGATGCGACCGAGGTCGAGGAGACGATCCTCGCCCGCGCGATCCGCGAGGCCGCCGGCCGGGCCCGCGACGGCGACCTCCCCGACGCCGGCGAGCTCGAGCTCCTCGGCGGGCCGGGCCGGGCGTTCCTCGCCGCCCTCGACGCGGCCCGCCTCGACCTCGCCCTCGCTCCCGACGGCACGGCGGTCGCGGTGAACGGCACGATCGGGTTCGCGGCCCCCCGGGAGGGCGCCGAGGCGGCCCTCCAGGCCCTCGAGGCCGGGTTCACGACGCTGAAGCTCAAGGCCGGCGCGGAGCGCGAGACGGCCGACCTCGTCGCCCGGGTGCGCGCTATCCGCCGGGCCGCCGGCGCCGACGTCCGGCTGCGGATCGACGTGAATGGCGCGTGGGACCTCCCGACCGCCGAGGAGCGGCTGGAGGCGATCGAGCCGTACGACATCGAGCACGTCGAGCAGCCGCTCGCGCCCGACGACCTCGCCGGCGCGGTCGACCTCCGCTCGCGGGTCGGCGTGCCGGTCGCCGCCGACGAGGCCGTGCGCTCGCCGGGCGCGGCGCGGGGGATCCTCGCCGCCGGGGCGGCCGACGTCCTCGTCGTGAAGCCGGCCCGCGTCGGCGGACCGGTCGCGGTGGCGGAGATCGCCGCGGCCGCCGCCGCCCGGGGCGTGCCGGTCGTCCTCTCGACGCTGTTCGAGACGGGAATCGGGATCGCGGCGGCCCGGGCCTGCGCCGCCCCGCTGCCTCCCGGACGCGCCCACGGCCTCGCGACCGCCGGGCTCCTCGAGCACGACCTCCTCCAGGCCGCCCTCCTCGTCGAGGACGGCACGCTCTCCGTGCCGGGCGGGGAGGGGAGCGGGGGGCTCGGCGTCCGGCTCGACGACCGCGCCCTCCGCCGCTTCGCCGTCGAGGCGGTCGAGGCCGCCGGGTGAGCGCCGCGCCGACGCTCCCCCTCGCGATCCGGCGGCACGCGGCGGCCCGGCCGGCGGCCCTCGCGATCCGCGACGCGGCGGGCGACCTCGCGTTCGCCGGGCTCGACCGTGCCGTGGACGCCGTCGCCGCGGCGCTCCAGGCGGAGGGGGTGGCGCCGGGGGACCGCGTCGCCCTCCTCGCCGGCCCCTCCGCGGAGGCGATCGGGCTCCTCGCCGGGATCCTCCGCGCCGGGGCGGTCGCCGTGCCGCTCGGGACGCGCCTCACGGCCCGCGAGGTCGGGGCCGCCCTCGCCGCGACGACGCCGGCGCTCCTCCTCCACGACCCGGGTCTCGCCGCCGGGGCCGCCGGCACGCGGGGCGCGGCGGGCGGCCGCGACGTGCGCGCGATCGTGCCGGCGACGCTCGCCGGGCGCGCCGCGGGAGCATCGCCGCGGGGCGTGGTGCTGGATGCCGGCGCGCCCGCGGTCGCCGTCCTCACGTCGGGGACGACCGGCCGGCCGAAGGCGGCCCTCCTCTCCCATGCCGCGCTCGCCGCGAGCGCCGCCGCGTGGACCGCCGCGCTCCCGCCGGCGACGGGCTGGCTCCTCTGCCTCGGGCTCGCCCACGTCGCCGGGCTGGGGGTCGCCTGGCGGGCCCTCGGGGCCGGCCTCCCTCTCACGGTCCTCGCAGCGCCCGATCCCGACGCCGTCCTCGGCGCGCTTGGCGCTGGTGCGGCCGCTCCGAGCCACGTCTCGCTCGTGCCGGCCCAGCTCGCCCGCCTCCTCGAGGCGGCCGGCGACGCGCCCCCGCCGGCGACCGTCCGGGCGATCCTCCTCGGCGGCGCGCCGATCCCCGCCGACCTCGTCGCGCGCGCGGCCGCCGCCGGCTGGCCGGTCGTCCCCACGTACGGCCTGAGCGAGGCCGGCTCGGGGGTCACGGCGCTCACCGCGGACGAGGCCGCCGCCCACCCGGGGTCGGCCGGCCGGCCGCTGCCGGGGGTCGCCGTCCGGATCGCGGCCCCGGGATCCGACGGGGTGGGGGCGATCGAGGTCCGGACGCCGGCCGCGTTCTCCGGATACCTCGGCCAACCGGAGGCGACGGCAGCCGCGCGCTCCCCGGACGGCTGGCTCCGGACCGGCGACCTCGGGCGCCTCGACGCCGACGGCCGGCTCACTGTCGTCGGGCGGCGCGACGACATCGTGATCTCGGGCGGCGAGAACGTCTCGCCCCCCGAGGTCGAGGCGGTGCTCGAGGCCCATCCGGCGGTCGCCGCGGCCGGCGTCGTCGCCCGCCCGGACCCGGCGTGGGGCGCCGTGCCGGTCGCCGCGGTCGTCCTCCGGCCCGGTGCGCCCGACCCCGGCGACGGCGCGCTCCGCGCCTGGTGCCGGGAGCGCCTCGCGCCGTACAAGGTGCCCGCCGCCGTCCGCCGCGTCGACGCCCTGCCCCGGACGGCCTCCGGGAAGCTCCGCCGGGCCGAGCTCCGCGAGATGCTCACCCCGCTCGTCGTCCTCCTCCACGCGACCCTCTCGACGGGGCGCCAGCTCGCCCCGCTCGCTCGCGCGCTCGGGGGCTCCGGCGACCTCCGCGTCCTCGCTCCCGACCGGCGGGGGAGCGGGGAGCGCCGCCTCGTCCCTCCGCGGCCCGTGGCCGTCGACGCGCACGTCGCCGACCTCGCGGCGCTCCTCGACGCGGAGGGCGCCCGACGGGCGATCCTCGTCGGCCACAGCTTCGGCGGCGTCGTCGCCCTCGAGGCGGCGGCGCGCCTGCCGGACCGGGTCGCGGGCGTCGTCGCCTACGAGCCGCCGTACGGCCCCCTCGCCGACGAGCGCACGCGCGTCGCGTTCGCGCGCGTCGCCCGGGCGACCGCGCGGGCGGCCGCCGCCGGCGGTCCCGCGGCCGCTGCCCGGGCGTTCCTGGGCGGCGTGGCGGGCCCCCGGGCCTGGGAGGCGCTGCCCGAGCGCTCGCGCGCGTTCCTCGCCGACGAGGGCGGCGGCGCCGTCGCCGACGCGGCGATGGAGGGCCTCGACCCGGCGCGGCTCGCCATGATCGCGTGCCCCGTCGCGATCCTCGCCGGGACGGCGTCGGAGCCGTTCTACCGCCCGATCGCCGACGCGCTCGCCGCCCGGATCCCGGCCGCCGTGCGGCGGGACCTCCCGGGTCTCCGCCACACCGCCCCGATCACCGAGCCGGGCCCGGTCGCCGCCGCCGTCCGCGACGCCCTCGCCGCCGCCGGCCTCGCCGGACGCTCGGACGCCGAGGAGGACCCCGCATGACGACCCCGCGCGATCCGCGCGCCGACGCCCCGTCGGGCCGCGCGACCGACCGTGGCAACGCGGCCGCGACCCCCGAGGTCGCCTCGATGTTCGACCGGATCAGCGGTGTCTATGACCCCATGAACCTCGTCATCAGCGCGTTCCAGGAGCCGCGCTGGCGGCGGCGCGCGGTCGCGGGCGCGGGCCTCCGGCCGGGCGGGCGGGCGATCGACGTCGCGTCGGGGACCGGGAAGGTCGCCGCCGACCTCCTCCGCGCCGCCGCTCCCGGCGGGTCGGTCCTCGGGGTCGACATCAGCCCGGGGATGATCGAGGTCGCCCGGCGCAGGTTCGACGGTCAGGCGGGCCTTACGTTCGTGGTCGGTGACGCACTGGCCCTCCCGGCCGAGGACGGCGCCTTCGACGCGGCGACGATCGCCTTCGGGATGCGCAACCTGCCCGACTACGCGCGGGGCTTCGCCGAGATGGCGCGGGTCGTCCGGCCGGGCGGGAAGGTCGTCTGCCTGGAGATCGCCCGGCCCCGGAGCCGGCTGGCGCGGGTCATGCGCTGGTGGTTCGACCGGGTCGTGCCCATCCTCGGGACGGTCGCCGGGCAGGGCGCCGCGTACACGTACCTCGTGCGGAGCGTCCAGAGCTACCCGCCGCCCGAGCGGATCGCGGAGGTCATGCGGGAGGCCGGCCTCGTCGGGGTCCGCTGGACCGGGATGTCGGGCGGCATCGTGACGATCCACGTCGGCACGGTGCCGCCGCGCGGGGGGTGATCGCGGCGCGCGGCGCGGAGCCGCCGGGCGCGGGGTGATCGCGGCGCGGCTCAGGACCAGGGCCAGGGGACGGCCGGCCAGTCGGGGAGCGGCTCGGGGAACCGGCCGCCGCGGAGGAGGCCCTCGACGCGGCCAGTCGTGGCGGCGATCTCGTCGGCGGCGAGGTGCGCCTCGAGGGCGCCGCGGAGCCCCGGCAGGGCCCGCTGGAGGAGCGTGAGCGATCCGGCCTCGCGCTCCGTGAGCCGCGTCCCACGCCAGCCCCAGAGGACCGTCCGGAGCTTGGGGTCCACGCTGAACGTGACGCCGTGGTCGACGCCCTGGACGAGCCCGTCGGCGCGGACGAGGAGGTGGCCGGCCTTGCGGTCCGCATTGTTGACGACGGCGTCGAAGAGGGCGACCCGGCGGAGGCGCGGGTCGGCGGCCCGGATGAGCTCGACGACGTCGGCGTCGTCGCGAACCTCGACCCACAGCTGGACCATGCCTGGGCCGGCGGGCCCGTCGCGGAAGACGGTCGGCGGGACGACGTCCCAGCCGCTCGCCTGTGAGAGGAGGAAGGCGGCCACCTCGCGGTGGGCGAGCGTCCCGTCCGGGAAGTCCCACAGCGGCCGCTCGCCGCGGATCGGCTTGTAGACGGCGGCCGCGACGGTCGGCCCGCCGCCCGGGACGTCGCCGTGGACGGCGACGAAGAGGGTGACGTTCGAGGCCTCGACGAGGCGGCCGACGATCTCCAGCTCGCCGGTGCCGAGGAACGGGATCGCGAGCTGCGGGGGAAGCGCGATCGCGGGCGGGAGGTCGGAGGTCAGTGCACGTACCCGTTGCGGCGCGGGCAGAGGTGGCCGCGCGGGTCGAGGGGCTGCCCGCAGAGCGGGCACGGGGGGCGCCCGGCCGCGACCGTGCGGAGGGCGCGCTCCGCGAACGCCCGGGCCCGGACCGGCGTGAGGCGGACCCGCACGAGGTCGGGGCCCTCCGGGTCGTCGTCGGGGATCTCGTCCTCCTCCTCGTCCTCCTCCTCGTCCTCCTCGTCGGCGGTCGCGTCCTCCTCCTCGTCCTCCTCGTCCTCCTCGACCTGGGCCCGGGCCTCGACGAGGATCTCGTCGCTCGCGCCGTCCCAGGCGAGAGTCATCGTCCCGACGCGGAAGGCCTCGACGAGCGGCTCCTCGAGCGGGGCGCTGTCCTCGTCGCCCGGCGCGAGGGCCTCCGGAACGCGGATGCCGCGCCGGGCCACCTCGCCGAGGAGGAGGGCCATCCGCTCGGCGAGGACCTGGACCTGGACCTTCTCGAGGACGACGGAGACGAGAGTCCCGCCCCGGCGGGCCTGGAGAAAGAACGTCCGGCTGCCCGGCTCGCCGACGGTGCCGGCGACGAAGCGGTCGGGTCGCCCGAGGTCGAAGATGCGACGCGCCATGGCGCGACTCTACCGCGCCGCGGGCCGGGATGCCGCCGCGCGGCCGGGCGTCAGGCGGGCGGCGTCAGGCGGGCGCCGCCTCGGGCCCGGGGCGGGCGGTGTCAGGCGGGCGCCGCCTCGGGCCCGGGGAAGGGTCCCGGCGCCGTGGCCCACGCCGCAAGCTCCTCGCCGCGCTCGGCGGCGATGATCTGGAGGCCGCCGAAGACGGTGAAGCCGGTGATCCGGAGCGCGGGAGCGCCGGCGGGCGCCTCGGGGGCGGCCGTCATGTCGGAGATGCCGCCGAAGATCGCCGGCCCGCTGACGTCGACCGGGACGCCGGGGGCGACGACGATCCGGGTCCCGCCGAACACCGTCCGCACCTCGAGGTCGGCGCCGCCCGGGTCGAGCGTCGCCTCGCGGAGGTCGACGCCGGCGCCCGCGTACCAGCAGATGACCCGCCCGCCCCGGAACGCGGGCGCGCGGTTCGCGTACTCCGCGCCGTCCATGACCGCGACGAGGTCGATCTCGTCCGCGGCGTCATCCGGCCGCGGTGGCGCCTGCCTCTTGAGGTTGAGGGCGGCGACGGCGCTGGCGATGCTGGCGGCGATCGATGCCGCGACGAGGATTCCGCAGAGCTTCGCGAGGAACCGGAGCATCGTGACCTCCCGGGCGGGTGGAGCCGCCACCCATCCTACGCCGGCGCGCCGGGCCCGCCGGGCCTGTGTCCGCGCGCTACGCTGGTCCGCTTGGCGGACGGCTCCGAGGAGGTCGGGATGGGCAGCGGGCGCGTCGTCGTCGTCGGGTCGGTGAACGTCGACCTCGTCGTCGTGGCGCCGCGCCTTCCGGGGCCCGGCGAGACCGTCACCGGCGGCGACGTCGCCCGGCACCACGGCGGGAAGGGCGGCAACCAGGCCGTCGCGGCGGCCCGCCTCGGCGCCGCGGTCGCGTTCGTCGGCGCCGTCGGGCGGGACGACTTCGGCGACGCGGCGCGGGCGGCCCTCGACGCGGAGGGGATCGACACGCGGCACCTCGCCACGGTCGACCGCCCGACCGGCGTCGCCCTCGTCGTCGTCGACGAGCGCGCGGAGAACCTCATCGCCGTCGCCCCCGGGGCAAATGGCGCCGTCACCCCGGCGGCGGCCGTGTCCGCGCTCGCCGCGCTCGCGGTCGGGCCGGGCGACGTCATCCTCGCCTGTCGCGAGATCCCGTCCGCGGCAGTCGCCGCGGCCCTCGCCGCGGCGCGGGCCGCCGGGGCCGCGACGATCCTCAACCCGGCCCCGGCCGACGGCCTCGACCCGGCCGTCCTCGACGCGGCGTCGGTCGTCACGCCGAACGAGGCCGAGCTCGCCGTCCTCGCCGGTCCGGGCGACGCGGGAGCGGCGGCCCGCCGCCTCCTCGCGGCCCACCCCGGCGTCGGGAGCGTCGTCGTGACCCTCGGGGCGCGCGGCGCCCTCCTCGTCGCCCGGGACGCGCCCCCCGATGCGGTCCCGCCCGCCCCGGTCCGGCCGGTCGACACGACCGGCGCGGGCGACACGTTCAACGGCGCCCTCGCCGCGGCGCTCGCGGCCGGGCGCCTGCTCCCGGTCGCCGTCCGCCGCGCCGTCGCGGCGGCGGGCCTCTCGACGACCCGCCCTGGCGCCCGCGGCGGGATGCCGACTGCGGCCGAGCTCGACGCCGCAGGCGCCGGGCAGGGGACCCCGGGCGCCGGGCAGGGGACCCCGGGCGCCGGGCAGGGGACCCCGGGCGCCGGGTAGGGGACCCCGGGCGCCGGGCAGCCCGTCATCCTCCGAATTTCGGCCCTGTCACGGGCCGCCTGCTGCCGCTACGATCAGGGCGGCCGGAGGAGGTGCCGACAGGCGCGCGAGCCCGGACGCTCGAGGGCGGCCCGCGGCGGCGTCGCCGCGCCAGACGGGACGAGCACAGGGAGGGGACGGCGATGGAGACCGTCGGGGACATCATGACCCGGTCCGTGCTGGCAGTGCGGCCGGAGACGCCGCTCAAGGAGGTCGCCCGCCTCCTCGTGGAGCGCCGCATCAGCGGGCTGCCCGTCGTCGACGACGCCGGCCGCGTCCTCGGCGTCGTCTCCGAGGCCGACCTGCTCGTCAAGGAGCAGGACCCCGAGGCGCTCCCGCGCCGGCCGCTCGCCCGGATCTTCGGGGACTCCGCGGAAACGCGGAGGCTCCTCGCGAAGGCCGAGGCGCGGACGGCCGGCGACGCGATGACCGCGCCGGCGATCACGATCGACGCCGGGCAGTCCGTCCATGCGGCCGCCGCCCTCATGATCGGGCGGAAGGTGAACCGCCTGCCGGTGATCGCGGACGGCCGCCTCGTGGGGATCGTCACCCGCGCGGACATCGTGCGGACGTTCGTCCGCACCGACGAAGAGCTCGCCGAGGCGATCCGCGGCGAGGTGCTCCACCGGGCGCTCTGGGTCGACCTCTCGAAGGTCACCGTCGAGGTGGCGGACGGCGTCGCGACGATCCGCGGCGAGGTCGAGCGCCGGGCGACGGTCGCGATGGTCGAGCGGATGGTCGAGATGGTCCCCGGAGTCGTCGGGGTGACCGTCCACCTCGCCTGGTCGATCGACGACCAGGCGTTCGAGGCTCCCGCGCCCGACTACTTCTCGCCGAAGGGTCCATCCTGAGCGGCTCGACCCCGGATCCGGCACCACCCGGTCCCGTCGGCCCCAGCCTCGGAGGGGGCGATGGATCGCATCACCGTCTACGGCGCGCCGTGGTGCCCGGACTACCGCCCCTCGAAGGCGTTCCTGACCGAGCAGCGGATCCCGTTCTCGTGGGTCGCCATCGATCGCGACGAGGCGGGCCGGCGCTTCGTCGAGGAGTCCAGGGGGGGCGGGCGGACGATCCCCACGATCGTCTTCGGCGACGGAACCCACCTCCTCGAGCCGTCGAACGCCGAGCTCGCCGAGAAGCTCGGGCTCCAGCTCCGCGCCGCCCGGTCGGCCTACGACCTCCTCATCCTCGGCGGCGGGCCGGCCGGCAACACGTGGGACCGCAGCGGGCCTCGGGACGGGGCGTCGGAGTCAGGCGCGTGCGTCCGCGCCGACAGCAACCCGCTGCAGCTCGCGGGCGATCCCATCGGCCCACGCCTCGATCTCCGGCCAGTCACGGAAGTCGCCGGCGGGGAGTGCCTCCCGTGCCGCCGGCATCATCCGGGTGAGTCGCTCCATGACGCCGATCGGCTTGGCGTTCGGGTCGTAGGCTCCGAAGAAGACCCGCTGGCCACGCGGCAGGATCTCGGCCGCGAGCTCGGCGAACTCGCGCGGTTCCGCCGCCTCGAGCGCGTCCTGCCCCTCCGCGTCCACCCGTTCGGTGCCCAGCGGGCCGCTGCTGAACAGCCAGACCGGACGGCTCGCGAGGATGGAGCGATGCCGCCGCACGAAGCTCGTGGCCTCGTTCAACCAATGGAACATGTAGGCCGCGCCGCCGATGACGAAGGCGTCGTGCTCGCCGACCGCACCCGCCTGGTTGACCGGCCGCAGCGTGACCTCGAGCCCAGGTCGTTCGAGCGTCCGGGCGATCCGCTCGGCGATCCCCCGGGTCGCGCCATGTCGGGTCGCGTAGGCGACAAGGATCTTCATCGCTGTCCTCCTTCGGGGTCATTCATGGTGGTCTTGGTCTGGCGCTGGCTCGCCCTGCGCCTGGTCCGCATCGCCGAGCAGGCGGCTGGCGACACCTGGCGGAACCTCCGGCTCGAGCTCGAGAAGCGCCACCTCGTGCGCTTCGCAGGCCCCGCCGGGGACGTTCTCCAGCGGACCGAGCTCACCCCGCGCCAGGCGGCGATCTTCAAGGCCGCGGACATCGCCGAGCCGCCCCGCTACGTCGCGCTCGCGCCAACCGACGCAGTCAGCGCCTGAGCCTCACCCGACCCACCCGCCGGGGTCACCACCCATAGATACTCGCGTGAGATCCAGCTGCGGAAGCCGGGTCAGGCCGGCCAGGCCGCGCGGATCGCGAAGAACGTGTTGGCATCAGATTGCCCTCTGCTGGGCGGTTGAAGATCTCCCAGTCGCGCACGTCGCCCGCGCGCCGATCGAGACGTTGCCGGTCCCGATCCCGCCCAGCGGGAATGCAACCGCGGCGTGGCTCGCGTCGAAGGACCGGCTCCGCTGGTCCGTCCAGGACGACGCCACCGCTCAGCCGTCGGCGCGCGGCAGCCGGTCGGCCACGGGCAGAAGGTCGAACGGGGCGTGCGGCTCCTGCTGGTACCAGTAGGCAGTGCTCGACACGTCGTCGCTCCGGTGGTTGGCGTGGCCGTGCTCGATTGTCGCCCGGATCGACCGCCGGAAGCGGACCGGGTCCTCGATGTGGAACCGATAGAGCGAGATCTTGCCGGACCAATTCGGGCCACCCGGCATGGTGATCCCGTGATACGGCGCCGAGTACCCCTGCGTGGGGCACCACGCGGTGTTGAAGTAGTCCTCGGTTCCCGTGCCGTGCAGGCTCGGTGGGAACGGCTCGTCGTCGACGAAGATCATGTCGTCGCCCTCGCCGTACCAGTTCCACTGGTCCGTAGCCCGGAGGTTGTGGATGTTGAGGTTGCAGCCCACGTAGTGGCCGCGGCCGGTGGCCTCAAGGAGCACGTAGTTGCCGTCGCCCGTCTTGTTGTGCCCGCCGAACTCGTACTCCTCATTCGTCAGGCCGCTCTCCGGGATCCCGTCGGTCGGGTTCTGGCGGCGCCACTGGGCGTGGAAGTAGGCGATGTCGCTCGGGACTCCGTCGACCTCCTCGTAGTCGATGTAGTAGTAGAAGAGGACCTCGTGCTCGGCGCACTCGCTCGTCGCGGTGATCCGGGCCGACCGGGCGAACGGCATCGGGAACCAGCAGTTGAAGCCTTTACCGTCCTCGGGGCTCATCTGCAGTGGGAGGGAGACGAAGTTCCGGGTCTGGCCATGCCCGATCCCGAAGAAGTCCCCGATCGGAACATGGACGCTCGGCGAGGCCTCGCCGTCCCACCACGCCTGGAGGACGATCTTGCGGAGGAAGTCGGGCTCGTCGCAGGCGATCGTCACCCAGATGTGGCGGATGCAGCCCGGTCGCTCGGTCTCCAGGAGGATGGCCTGCTCTCCCGGCCGGATGTGGAGGCGGTCGTCGTTGCCGCCGGTGCGATCCCAACTCGACACTCGGCGCGAAGTCGCGTCGCGCACCAGCGGCAACCCGGACATCGGGCTTCCAACGAGGAACTCAACGCTCTCCAACGTGATCGCCACCTTCCTGGGTGTGGTTCAGTCCGGGTGCCGCCGGGTTTCCGCCGTCAGCCTTCGATCAGAACGATGTCTCGGCCGCCGATGTCGACGGCGCGCCCGTCGACGCGGATCGTCTGGCGCGAGGGCGCGATATTGGCAACCAACCAGGCGGTCCGTCCATCGACTTGCCACGCGGTCGCAAGGGCGCTTGGGACCGTCATTTCGCCGTGCGTGTCGTAGTGGACGTCCTTCATGCTCATGTTCCAGGCGCGCCAATCGAGCGTGATCGGCGGTGCATCGATCGGCGGTGCCGGGAGCATCTCGCCGTCCGCAAGAAACCGGTTGGCTGGGCCGATCCGGGTCCGAGCGACAGTCCGGACGAATGACGCCTTGGCTGGGTCGATCGGGTCATGGCGCTCGGCGAACGGGTAGTAGTGCTCCGCGGCTTCGTCCGACCTGCCGGAGAGATCCTCGAGCGGGCTGAACTCGTAGTTGAGCTCGAACAGCCCACCATTCAGGAGCACCGTGGCGGCCGTCCAGTAGAAGAGGTCGCCGGTTCCCGCGGATAGCTTCGACCAACCGTCCATCCGCACTGGCGACCGGCTTCCAAACACGTAGGTGAAGAGCGGGATCTTCTCCGCCCGGCCAGCGAGAACCCAGTCGCGAAATGGGGCCGCCTCGAATGGCGCGTACGGGCCCGCCTCCGCTCGCGCCTGGTAGTAGTCGAATTGCGCCCGGAACACCTCGGTCATCACTTCGGTGCCGGAAGGAACCTCCGCTCCCTTCGCGGCCGCAGTGGCGGTCGCAGTATCGCGGTACATCCTCCGGAAGCTTTCGATGATGTTCGCTCCGGCGCCCGGGAGATGGCGGTGGTTCGCCGCCAGACACTCCATGAGGAGATTGCTGACGGAGATGTCGTAGTACAAGGCGTCCGGATCGTGGTCTGCGATGAGTCGTGCGTCGCGCTCTGCGTGGAAGTCGTGCCAGTAGTCCGTTCCCGCGCACATCAAGGGAAAGCCCAGGAGACCGGCGTCGGTCGGCGTGACGTCGTCGGGGTCGTGGACGATCCGCGACTCGAGGACGGGCTCAGGTCGGGCCGGGTCGTGGCCGCAGAGAAGGTCGAATTCGAACGGCGCCCACCGATCGCCATTGCGGCGGATCGTCGCCAGGTTGGCGTCGTTGAAGGATGCCGGGAACCAGTCGCCCCGACCTTTCGGAAGATGGCTCTGGTAGTCCTGTCCGGTCCGCGCCCAATTCGGGCCAAGGACATGGAACACCGGCGTCCCGGCGATTCGATGGATCTCGTCGAGCCAAGCCGATCGATCGTGGCGCGCATTGATCCCGAACGTCGAGATCCCGACCGCGCGGCGCAACCAGGACGCTCTCGGCGCGGCCGCCCCGAAGGGTTGATCGAGAACCCACGTCCGATACCGGTCGGCCGCATCGGTCCAGGAGCCACCCGCGAGCGCGGCCAGGACAACCGGATAGTCCGGACTGAAGGAAGCACTGGCCGTCGGCAAGCCCACCTTGTGGACGATCGAGAGTGCGAGGCCGTCACCGGAGGCAAAGACGTTGAACCACTTCAGGTTCGTGGCCGGATCCTCGGTGGCGAGGTAGAACCCTCCGCGACGGCGGGCCGCGTACGCCATGAACTGCATCGTCGAGCCGGCGAAGCCCTCCGGATACGGCGACGAGGCGAGGCGGCGGCGGTTGTCAGGATCCGGCTCGATGAGGTCGAGGGGATCGTGAAAGAGCATGCCCGTCGCATGAGGGTGGATCAGAGTGTCGTGGCCGGGGCCGGCGAGGCGCCCGACCCCGTCGAGGATCGGGTACTCGATCCGGTCGATCGTTGCGCCCCCGGAGTTGGTGGCCGACACGTGGATGCGGATGTCGTCGCGGCCCGCTGCGATGTCGGCAACGAGGGTGACCGCGCGGTCGGTGTCCCATTCGATCGAGATTCGGCCGTCATGCAGGACGGCTCTGCAGGCCAGCACGGTCGTCACGACCTCGTGCCCGGCCAGGCCCAACCGGAATGGTGGCTCCCGCCGCCGCCTCGTGATCAAGTCGAGACCCGCTGGACGGTTGTGCAGAGTGGCGATCGCGCCCGTCTCTTCGTCGACCTCGAGCGTCAGGGACGCCGTCGAAACCCGGAGTGTCATGCAGCCGGAAGGCTCACTTCAGGCCCGAGATGCGGACGCCGTTGACGATGTATCGCTGGAAGATCAGGACGATGACGATCAGCGGAAGGGCGGAGAGGAAGCTGCCCGCCATGAGCAGCCCCCACTCGCTCCCACGCTCCTGGCGGAAGGTGCCGATGTACTGCTGGATCTGAAAGAGGTCCGGGTTCTGGATCGTGAGGATCGGCCAGACGTACGCGTTCCAGTAGGCGAGGAACGAGGCGACGCCGACGACCACGAACGGCGCCCGCGACAGAGGCAGGAAGATGCGGCGGAAGATCGTCCAGCGGCTGGCCCCGTCGATCATCGCCGCTTCCTCGAGGGCCACCGGGATCCCGAGATAGAACTGGCGGATGAAGAACATCTGGTAAGCGGACGCCACGCCCGGGATGATCAGGACAGCCAGAGAATCGAGCATGCCGAGGTTCGATACGACGACGAACGAGGTCACCAGGATCGCGAACGCCGGGATGAACAGCGGCACGATACAGAACGCCCAGAGCGCCCGCTTGAAGCGGAACTCGAGACGCGCGAATGCATACGCCGCAGTCGAGTTCACGAGGAGGCTCAGGATCGTGAAGATCACGGCGCCCACGAACGTGATCGTCATCGCCCGGACGAAGACGGGATCGCCGAGGATCTGGGCATAGTTGTCCAGTTCCCAGACCTTCGGGAAGAACTGGAAGGGCGTCGCGACCACCTCCGTCTTGCTCTTGAAACCCGCGATCGCCATCCAAGCGACAGGAAGGAGCGCTGATGCCACGACGACGATGACCAGCGCACCTTGGACAATCCGCGTCGCTAAGGGTCGCCTCACGCATCCACCGCCTTTTCGGACCGAACGAGACGGAAGATGAGTGCGCTGACCGAGCCGAGGACGAAGAACAGGATCAGCGCCGCCGTCAGGGAGAAGCTGGTCGCGTACGGTGTCGGGTCCTTGAACTGCGTGAAGATGAAGAGGTTCGGCGTCATCGTCGAGTCGACGGGTCCGCCCCCGGTCATCACGAGCGGCAGGTCCACCTGCTGCATTGCGAGGATGAACCCGGTCACGAACAGGAACAGCAGAATGTTTCTGAGCAGCGGGATCGTCACGTAGCGGGTTTGAGCCAGGAAGCCTGCGCCCTCGAGCTCGGCGGCCTCGAAATAGCTCTCCGGGATGTCGAGCATCCCGGCGAGCATGATCAGCGACGAAACGCCAATCCCGAGCCAGATCGCCGGCACGGCGATCGCGGGCAGGGCGAGGTCTGGACTGGACAGGTAGGCGAACGGCCCGATCCCGACAACGCCGAGGGCCCCGTTGACCAAGCCGCCATCCAGGCGGTACATCAACGTGAAGACGACCGAGGCAACCACGCCGGACACGACCGTTGGCAGGTAGATCGTCGTCTTGAGGAATCCCGCCAGACGCCGACCGAGCGTTCGGATGAGCGACGCGATCAAGAATGCGATCACAAGCATGACCGGGACGACCATGACGGCCAGCCGGAGGCCGATCGATATCGCGTTCCAGAACCGCGGGCTGTCGAGGACATATCCGTAGAACTGGGGCCCGACGAAGACCGGATCCCGATAGAAGCTGATCTCGAACATGCTCAGATAGAGCGCATAGGCGAGGGGATAGATCACGAAGATGGACAGCAGGATCGCCATCGGCGCGATCATCAGGTAGGCGGTCCTGCTGTCACGCAACAGCGAACCCGGGCGGCGGCGGACGGTCGCGCGAGAGGCTAGGCCGACTTGGGCGACGGGTTGAACAGCGCCACCTTGGATGCCTGACACGTCGTCCTCCTGAGCGAAAGCCGGTACCGAGGCCCTGGGGGCCCCGGTACCGGTAGAGGAGGAGAACAGCGCCTTAGGGTGCGGTCCCCGCGAGCTTCTGCTTGGTGATGACATCGGCAATCGCCTTATCAGCCTCGGCGAGAGCCGCATCGATGTCGCCACCCTTCATGGCCTTTTCGATCGCAGTCCCGAAGGCAATGCTGACGTCCCACGGATAGGCGGGCTCGGCCTTGGCGTACGGCAGGACATCCCTCGACACGATCGCAAGATAGGGATTGCGCGACGCATCCGGGTCGGCCGCGAGAGCCGCGGCCACCGAAGCGCGGGGCGAGTACTTGGAGTATCCGGCGGCCTTGAAGAAGTCCGTCATGATCGCCGGGTCGCCGGCGAGCAGCCACGACACGAAGTCGGCGGCCTGCTGCTGGACCTTCGACTTGGCGTCGATGGTCAGGGTCCAGCCGCCGAGAGTTGACGTCGGCTTCGTCGCATCTCCATCAACCGAGGGGAAGGCGGCGATTGCCGTGTTGGCGAGGGTGTCCTTGAAGTCGGCGCTGAGCTGCCCGATCTCCCACGAACCTCCGGCGCTCATCGCTACCTTGCCTTGGCCGTAGAACGACGCGTCCGCATACGGAAAGGTCGCCTCCTGCGGCATCAGCTTCTCGGTGTAGAGCGTCTGGTAGAGTTGGAGCAGCTTCGTGTAGGCCGGATCTGTCGCCCTCGGAGCCGACCAGTCGTCGGCGATCGGGAGGTGCCCGGCGGCGTTGTACTGCAGGCCCCAACTGGACCAGCCGAGATCCGGGGCGGTTTGGGCGATATTCATGCCATAGACCCCGCCCTTGGTCAGAGCTCGTGCGTCAGCGATCAGCTCATCCCAGTTCTTGGGCGGCTTGGCTGGATCGAGACCAGCCGCGGTGAACAGATCCTTTCGGTAATACAGAACGGTCGATGGCTCGACGAGCATCGGATATCCGAAGTACCCGTCCTTCGTCCTGACGAAGTCCTTGACATTGTCGGCGATGTCGGCGAAGGCCTCAGGCTTCATCAGGCCGTCGAGCTTCGCGAACTGGCCGTTCACGACACCGGGCTTGATCGCGCCGTAGTTGGTCGTCAGGACGTCCGGAACCTTGCCCGCGGCCTGGGCGGCCTTGAGCTTGGCGTCCCACGCGTCACCGGGAACGGCGGTGTACTTCACCTCGATCGCGGGGTGGGCGGCGTTGAATGCCGCGACCTGCTTCTTGAACCAGGCCTGCTGATAGTCCTCGAACTGGCGCTGCCAGAACACGACCTCAACCTTGGGGCCAATTGCCGCGTCGCTCGCCCCAGCGGCGGGGGTCGCCGTGGCGGCATTCGAGCCGCCCGATGGGGTCGCGCTCGGGCTGCATGCCGAGGCGAATAGGGCGACGACCATCGTACCCGCAATGATCGAGCGCAGGCCGAATCGGCGAACCATTGACGACCTCCTCCTTCGTTGAACGGCTCCGCAGCTGCGGAAAGAAACGGCCGTCAGCTCCCCCCGCTGAGGCGGGCCCGATACCAGAAGACGTTGTAGGGACCCCAGACCGAGATCCCGAAATAGATGGTGCGGCCCTTGTCGGCGACGAACGCGGCGTTGAGGAACGGCGCGTAGAGGCCGGGCAGCTCCTCCTGCGTGAAGAGTGGAATCGCGGAGCTCCACGGGCCCCACGGCGTGATCCCCTCGTAGAGGACCGCATCCGAGTTGTCGGCCATCGTCGACATCAGCCACCGGCCGAGATCGGCGTCCCAGATCACCGACAGCTCGCCTGTCTGACGATCAATCACCTGTTTCGCGTCGCCAGCGTCAGCCGACCAGGTCGGCTCTCCGTCCGCAGCCGGCCCGGCGAAGTACTGGTAGGACGTGAGTTGCTCGACCTCCTTCTCGGCAACCTTCATGAGCTGGACGCCCCCGAGGCGACCAGCCGGAATCCCCCACATGTAGAGCTCACCGTCGACCTTCGCGACGCTGACCTGCTGGAAGCTCCCGGTTCCGGGCCACGTCACCCCGGGCAATGCTTCCCAGGTCTGGCCTGCGTCGGTTGACTTGGCGAGTCCGGCGAAATTGGTCTCCCACTCACCCGGATCGGCCCAGTGCCTCACCGACATGAAATGCAGGTACATCGCGCCAGCGGCTTCGAACCCGTACGTCGGGATCACCGTGATTTCGTCGCCATCGCGACGCCTTGCGGGCACGAGCTCTTTCGCCCAGCCGACGTCGTCCGTCACCCAGCCATCGAGCGCAAGGCAGTCCGAGGGGTCGGTGTCCGTGGTCCAGGCCATCGTGTTCGACCGCCAGATCCCTCCGCCCCCGCCAAACGCGTCGGTGGCGCGCTCGCCAAAGGTGTCGCCGAAGGCGAACCAGGTTCTTCCGTCCGCCTCAAACATGGAGCCGAGATCCGTGCCGGCGACCTTGACCGAGGACGTTTCGTTGAAGGCGCCCGGTCCAGTCAACTGGCAGATTCGCTCGATCCCCGAGATACCGGCGACGAGGAATGGCGCGTTCCGAGCGTTCGTCAGCGGACCTCCCTGCGGCGGGCTGCATCCGGCGATGGCTGCAACGAAGCCAGTCAGCAGCACCTTCGCTGCGCGCTGGCGTCGGGTGGCGCGCCTCGCCCATGTCTCAGCCAATTCGTGGGACCGTCCCTCGGTGCCTCGGTTCGTCGGCAGTCGCACGCTTGAGAGTGAAACCCATTACACATGCGGTGTCAAGAGGCCCGAGGGTGCAATCGATATCATGGAACCTCGAGCGAACCATGAAACATGTTGCAGGTTGGGGGCTTGACGGATAGCATGTAATGGTTTGCAGCAGCAACCATGGGAGGCAGACTACGCGATGCCCACGATGGCCGACGTCGCCGAGCGAGCCGGGGTGTCCGTGGCCACCGTTTCGCGCGCCCTGTCGGGCGACAGGAAGCGGGTGAGCGCGGGCTTGCTCCAACGGGTGCTCCTGGCAGCTGAGGATCTGCACTACTACCCGAACAACCTGGCGCGAAACATGCGCTTCGGGAGCTCGCGCATCTTCGGCCTTGTGATCAGCGATATCGGCAACCCGTTCTTCACTGCCGTCGCCCGCGGAGCCGAGGACGTCGCCCAACGCCATGGCTATTCGCTCGTGCTGGCGAACACCGACGAGAGCCCCGAGCGTGAGGCCTCGACCCTGAGCGCCATGGCCGCCGAACGGGCCGCCGGCGTGATCGTGGCCACCACGAACGAGAGTGTCGAGGCGCTGCGCCGTCTCCAGTCGATCGGCGTTCCGATCGTTGCGGTCGACCGGCGGATCGAGGGTCTGCCGACCGACAGCGTTGCCGTCGACAACGAGACGGCAGCGTACGGCGCCGTGACCCACCTCGTGCGGCTTGGCCACCGGCGGATCGCCATGGTCGGCGGGCCGCACGACGCCCGGACAGCCCGCGAGCGCTACCTCGGGTACGAGCGGGCGTTCCGAGACCACCGCCTCGACCTGGAGCCGGAACTCTTCCGGGAGGGCAACTTCCGCGAGGCTGCTGCGCTCGTCCACACTCGCGCATTGCTGGATCTGGCGGAACCCCCCACGGCCATCTTCTCGGTCAACAACCTCACGACGATCGGCGTGGTGAAGGCCCTTCGCGAGCGGGGTGTCCGGATGCCCGATCAGATGTCACTGGTCGGATTCGACGACCTGCCAACGGCCGAGTTGCTCGATCCACCTCTCACGGTCGTCCAGCAGCCGACCTACCAGATGGGCGCCCAGGCCGCCGAGCTCCTGGTCCGCCGGCTCGATGAACCAACCGCAACCGTCGAGAAGGTCCTGTTGGCAGGAACGCTCATCGTGAGAGGCTCGACCGCGGCTCCGCCGATCTCCGCTACCGGAGGTTTCCACTCGTGACGAGAGTCGGGATTCTTACGTTCTCCGACGGGCGCGACTTCGTGAACGACGAGCTCATCGAGTTGAACCGCGGCTTCGAGAACCGCCTTCGGGCCCGCCTCGAGCTCAACGGCCACGAGGTCGTGACCGGCGAGACCGTGTGGACCTCTGCCCTCGCGGCGAGCGAGGCGAAGCGGCTGGCAGCCGCCGGCTGCGAGGCCACGATCTTCAATTACGCGGTCTGGGCGTTCCCCCACTTCTCCGCGATCGCGTCGGGCTTCGTGCCCAAGCCGATCCTCGCGTTCTCGAACGTCAATCCTCAGCATCCGGGCCTTGTCGCGATGCTCGCTGCCGGCGGCAGTCTCAACCAGCTCGGGATCCCGTTCGAACGGGCCTGGGGCGAGATCGAGGATCCCGCCGTCTACGCGACCGTCGATCGCTTCGTCCGCTCGGCGGGCGTCGTGAACGGGCTTCGCGGACAGACCTACGGCCTGATCGGTGGGCGGTCGATGGGGATGTACACCGCGACCGTGGACCCGGCCGGCTGGCAGCGCCAGTTCGGCATCGACGTCGAGCATATCGACCAGTGGGAGATCGTCCGGCGCGGAGCCCTCATCGACGACGCCCGTGTCCGGGCGGGGCGCGAGTGGCTTGAGTCGTGGGGCAATGTCCACTACGACGGCGATCGCCTGACGCCCGAGATCCTCGAGCGTCAGGTCCGCTCGTACCACGCCGTGCGCGAGCTGGCCGCCGAGTGGGACCTCTCGTTCTGCGGCATCAAGGGCCAGCCGGAGCTGACGAACCACTACGCCACGATGGATCTGGCCGAGGCGTTCATGAACGACGCCTACGACTGGGAGGGCCCGAAGGAGCCGATCGTCTGCGCGACCGAGGCCGACACGGACGGCGCCCTGACGATGCAATTCCTCAAGGGAATCGCCAACACCCCGGTCCTCTTTGCGGACGTCCGCCATTACAACGCGACGGCCGGCATCTTCGACCTGTGCAACTCGGGCCAGCACGCCACGTACTTCGCGGCGAAGAGCACCGACCCGAAGGACAACATGCCCTCAGTCCACTTCTGGCCCGAGGTCTTCTACTTTCCGGCCGGCGGGGCATCGGTCCAGCATCTGGCCGCGCCGGGCCGGGCGACCTTCGCCCGGCTCACCCGCAAGGACGGCCGGTACTGGATGGCTATCCTGCCCGGCGAGCTCGTCCGCTACGGCGACGAGGAGAACGAGCGGTACATGCGCGATACGACCTGGGAGTGGCCGCACGCTTTCGCGCGCTTCGATGCGACGCCCGAGACGTTCCTCTCGACGTTCTCGGCGAACCACATCCACGCGGTGTACGGCGACCGGACAGACGACCTCATCGCGGTCTGCCGGCTCCTGGACGTCACGCCGATCGTCCTGGACGCGGCTGGCGTCCGGAACGAATCTCGACCGGTTCTCGGCTAGTCAACGAAGGCAGGTTCAGGGCATGGGCGAGCTCTTGCTCGGGATTGACATCGGGACCTACAGCTCGAAGGGGGTGCTGTGCCGGCCGGACGGCCAGGTCGTCGCCGATGCTCGGCGCGAACACCGGATGGCCGTCCCACGTCCTGGTTGGGCCGAGCAGGACGCCGATGCCGTGTGGTGGACCGACTTCGCCTCGATCGCGCGGGAGCTCGCCTCGGCCGTACGGGCTGGCGATCGGATCGCGGCGGTCGCAGCGAGCGCCATCGGCCCGTGTCTTCTGCCGATCGACGAGACCGGTCGACCGCTCCGGGCGGGCATCCTGTACGGCGTCGACGTCCGGGCGACGGAGCAGATCGTCGAGCTCGAGTCGCGATTCAGCCCCGAGGCGCTGTTCGCCCTCGGCGGGATGCGCCTGACGAGCCAGGCCGTCGGCCCAAAGCTGCTCTGGCTCCGCCAGCACGAGCCGGCCATCTGGCGGCGCGCCGAACGATTCCATACAGCGTCGTCCTACCTCGTCCTCCGCCTCACGGGGCGTCACGTGATCGACCGCCACACGGCATCGCATTTCAACCCGTTGATCGACCTCGGTCGCCTCGCGTGGGACGACCGGTTCGCAGATGCGATCGCTCCGATCGAGCGGCTACCCGAGCTGGCGTGGAGCGACGAGCTCGTCGGCGTGGTGACGCCGGACGCGGCGCGTGAGACAGGGATCCCGGCCGGCACGCCGGTGACGGGCGGGACCGTGGATGCGCTCGCCGAGGCCGTCAGCGTCGGCGCCGTTCGCCCTGGCGACCTGATGCTCATGTACGGCAGCACGGCGTTCATGATTCTCGTGACTGACGGGCTGCGGACTCATCGCGACCTCTGGGCGACAGGTGGTGCCTTCAGGGGGCAGCGTGCAATGGCCGCCGGAATGTCCACGACCGGTTCCGCGACCACATGGTTCCGGGACAACCTGGCCCGCGACCTCGAGGCGAGCGGGGGCGGCGGCTATGCGGAACTCGCCCATGAGGCGGCCATGGCCCCGCCGGGCGCGAACGGGTTGCTGTTCCTTCCCTACTTGAGCGGTGAGCGGACCCCGCTGCATGATCCTGACGCTCGAGGGGTCATTGCGGGCTTGTCGCTGGCGAACGACCGGGCTGACCTCTACCGGGCGCTGCTCGAGGGAACATCGTTCGGGATCCGGCAGATCATCGAAACGATGCGCGAGAGCGGGGCGCCGATCGAGCGCGTCATCGCGGTGGGCGGCGGCGCGACGAGCAAGCTCTGGCTTGAGATCGTATCGAGCGCCGCCGGCGTCATCCAGGAGCTGCCGGCCCGGACCATCGGCGCGAGCTACGGTGACGCGTTCCTTGCGGGCATCGCCGCCGGGCTCATCGACGGGCTCGACGCGCTCGATCGCGATTGGGTAACGCTGACCGATCGCATTCGGCCAGTGCCGACCCTCGCGGCCGCCTACGACAGTCTGTATCCACTCTTCCGCAGGCTGTACCGGGACTCCCGCCCGACCGTCAACGCGTTGGCAGCCTGGGAGCGATCGTCAAGCAACCTGGCCGAGCAGCCCGGGGCGGCGCATCCGGCACCTCGGGCGGATGCCGCAGCACCGTTCGCCGCACAAACGGCCGAGTCGTGACGAGCGACGCGTCCTTCGGTCCAAGCTCGGGTGGCCCGAGCCGCGGCCGCTGGCTGGTCGGGTGGCCGTTGTCACGGGCGGCGGCCAGGGCATCGGCAAAGCGATCGTGGAGCGCTCGCGGCCGATGGTGCCGAGGTCGCTGTCGTCGACCTGAATGACACGACCAGTCCTCCAGTCGCCGAGGCAGCCGGAGGAGTATTCCTGCGTGCGGACGTCACCAGCACGACCGACATCCAGCCCGCGGTCACCTATCTTGCGTCCGGCGCCGCGAACCAAGTCACCGGCAGTGTTGTGGTGATCGACGGTGAGTACACCGCTCGCTGTGTCTGAGGCCGCCGCGACGTTGTTGCCTACGCTCTGCCCTCAGGCGTACCAGGGTCTCGCTGGCTCGACCGCCCTCGTCGGCTCACGGTCGGCGGCCACGGAGTAAGCAAAGCGATGCGGATTCTGATCACCGGCGCCGCCGGCCGCCTCGGCTCGGCACTCGCCCCGCGGCTCGTCGAGGACGGACATGACCTCGTCCTCTCTGATCTCCATGCACCCGCGGATTACGCGCCTTCATCTGCCCTCGGCTTCGTAGCGGCCGATGTGCGGGCGGGAGGGCTCGAGGACGCGGCCGCTGGCTGCGACTTGATCGTCCATCTCCCCGCATGGCACGGGATCCACGAAAGGAGCCGGTCAGAGGCCGATTACTGGCGCCTCAACGTTGACGGCACCTTCTGGATGTTTCAGGCCGCGGTGGCCAGGAACGTGAAGCGAGTCGTCTTCCTCTCTTCCCTGGCATGGCACTCGGCGTACGGGAAGTACGGCTTCACCAAGCGCGTCGGCGAAGAGCTGTGCGAGTACTACCGGCAGAATCACCGGATCAGCTACCTTGCGATCAGGCCCGCAGACTTCACGCCGACGTCCACGTTCCTGGAACATGGCACCCGCCTGCTCTACGGCGGCGTAGATCGCGACGACGTGGTCGCCGCCGCAGTCGCCTCGATCGACCATCTGGCACGGCCTTCGAACGACGAGCCCTCGGGAACCATCGTCAATGCGGTGCGTAGAAACGCCTTTGAGGCCGGCCAAGTTGACGACTGGGAGGTCGACCCGCTGGCAGCTTGCGGCCGAATCTTCGGCGGCGCAGCCCAAGAGCTCGTGGAACGGTACGGTCTCGACATCGGCCGCCGGCCAACCGTGGTCGATCCGGGGTTGGGCGGACCATCAATCGGATACACACCGACACGCGACTTCGCATCGTTCATCGACACCCTATGGCTGCTTGACCAGTCGCTCGGACTGCCCACCGTGCGGACGCTGCCCGGACCATAGGTGCCGTTCCGCCCGCGATTGGTAGGCACTCTCTATGCCGCGCCGAGCGATCGCGTACTGGATGCCGCGACGGCTGGGCCGCGTGCCGTACCGGCCGACGAACAGTGGGTCCGCCGGGCCGACGGGATCGCGCCCGGCAACGTAGCGGAGGAGCGCCCGGCGGGTCCGTCGTTCCGAGCGGGACGATCCGCTCCTTCGAGCCCTTGCCCAGGACCCGGATCGTCCCGTCCGGCCGGATGTCGCCGACGTGCAGCGAGGCGACCTCGGCGAGCCGGAGCCCGGTGGCGAGGAGGAGTATGCGTGAGCGCCCGCTCGCGCGGATCGGCGAGCGCCAGGAGGCGCTCGAATTCGCGGGTGCTGAACGGTGCGATGAGCGTGTTCGGCACCCGCGGTCGACGGAGCGCCCGGACACCGGCAGCCGCAGCGAGCTCCTCCAAGTTGCGCCTATTGCCGAACGCCTTCAGCCCGCGGACGTAGCCGGCGATCGACTTCGGGGCCAGCGTCTCGCGCAGTTCGAGGAGCCAGGCCCGCAGCTCGGCTGCCGTCATCCGATCGACTGGCCGGGCCGATCCGAATCGGCGAACGGCCCGGCCGGTGATCATTCGGTACCACTCGACCGTCCGCTCCGAGGCGCTCTCGGCGGCCCTGGCAGCGATGAACAGGTCGACCGCCGCGCCGAGGCTCACCGCGAACGCGTCGAGGGCGCCTCGAGAATCAAGCGAACCGGCCGAGGAACCGGGTCAAGTCCCAGCACGTGGTGTAACAGCAGGCGCAACGCATCCTCGCGTCTGATCGGTCAGCTCGCCATGAGCAGCGCTGGCACCACCTCCTCGACCTCGGGTTCGGCATCGATGAGGGCGAGG
>JAJZRQ010000054.1 GCA_021802585.1 Chloroflexota bacterium | reverse complement strand
AAGGGTCTTGACGAGCTGAGTGCTCGGGGCGGCGGTGTCGATCGTCAGGCTCACCCGGTCGGCGCGGTAGTGGTCCTCGGACCACTCCAGCACCTCGCCCGTCGGGTCGACGGCCCGCCGGCGAACCCGGAGGAGGGGGGTGCCGGCGGCGACCCCGAGGAACGCCGCGTCCGTTGGCGTCGCCGCGATCGCGGCGATCTCCTGGCGCGCGGTCGCGAAGACGATGCCGGCGGCGGCCAGCTCGGCATAGATCGACTTCCGATCGAGCTCGACGCCGGCGACGAGGTCGCCGATCGACTCTGGGAACACGGAGCGTTCGACCATCAGGGCCTCGCCGTCGGCGGTCCGGACGCGGACGAGCCTGTGGACGGGCTCGCCGAGGCGTACGCCGAGTGCAGCGGCCGTCTCGACGTCCGCGGGAAGCGTCGCAAACTCCACGACTCGGCCGCCTGGCCGCAGGCCCAGCGAGGCCACCCAGGCGGAGAAGCTCAGGAGCTCGCTGAACGGTTGGGCGAGCCGCGGTCCCCGGACGACCGGGGGCGTGCCCCGCGCGCCGCCGACCGTTCCGTCTGCCCGCAAGCCCGCCAGGGCCTGGCGAATCGTTCCCCGCGCGACCTCGAACTCGGCCATCAGCTCGGCTTCGCTCGGCAGAGGGGTGCCAGGGGCGAGCTCGCCTCGGGCGATCCGGCGGCGCAGCTCCTCGGCGATCTGGTAGTGCAGCGGCAGCGGCCCGATCCGGCTGAGCCGGCGGGCGGGCGACAACCTGTCCATACAAGTGGACTATCGCACCTGCGGATGGTCGGCGCAACCCGTGGCTGACGAGTCAGGACCCGACCTCCATGGGAGCGGGCGTCCCCCGTCTCCCCGTGGCTCTCGCTTGCATTCTGTTAACAGACGCTAACGGAAGGCGCCATCCGGTGCTAACGGTCACCGGGCAATCTCTCCGCAGGCCGGCTGTCTGGACAGGTAGTGGAACCAGCCGTGCCGTACTGGTCTGTTCGCGCTCGCGAACGCACGACGCACCAAGGAGGGATCATTCGTGACGAGATTCCGTACAGGCCTGGCCGTGACGGGCGCCACCGTGGCGCTCGTCGTGGCCGCCTGCTCGTCATCAGCTCCCGGCGACACGTGGTCGACGTCGCCCGCCACGTCGGCGGCGGCGAGCCAGGCGGGGAGCTTCGCCACCTATGGCGCGCCCGACAGCTGGGCGAACTACGGCGAGGAGGTCCAGACCTTCTGCGCCACCAACCGCTTCACCTGCAACCCGCAGCGCTCCCTTGGCGAAGACATGTCCTCGGCCGAGGAGATCGCCGCCTTCGACGCCGAGAAGAACAACCCGAAGGCCGGCCTTGCGGACATCGGGATCATGTTCGCCTCGCAGGCTGAGCAGAAGGGCGTGCTCCCGAGCTACCTCCCGCCGAACGCCGCCAGCCTGCCGGCGAACCTCAAGGGGGCGAACGGCGGCTGGGTGGCCACCTTCGTTGGCGTTCCTGGCTTCGTGGTCAACACGGACTTCCTGACGTCGAAGAGCATCGCCGTCCCGACCACGTGGGCCGACCTCGCCAGGCCCGACTACCGGGGCCTCGTCGGGTTCGGCAAGCCGGGCTCGTCGGGCACCGCGACGATGGCATTCGTGGCCATGAACCTCGCCGCGGGCGGCACCCTCGACGACTACGCCAAGGGCATCGCCTACGCGAAGCAGCTCGTCCAGAACCTCGCCTCGTCCGAGGGCAACGCCGACTCGTTCGAGAAGGGCGAGGTCCCGATCCAGGTCAAGTACGACTTCAACCTCATCGCGCTCGCGAACGCGATGAAGCAGAAGAACGTGAACGCGCAGGTGGTCATCCCCGCCGACGGTTCCATCTACGCGCCCTCGGCCATCATGATGAACAAGTACGACACGGCTCACGCAGACTTCAACAAGCTCTTCGTGGACTTCCTCCTGTCCGACCAGGGGCAGCAGATCTTCGCCAAGTTCGGTGCGCGGCCGATCCGGTCGGTGGCCGGCGACAACAAACTGGCGATCCCCGACTCGGCGAAGGCGCTGTGGCTGCCCGACGACCAGTACCAGCAGGTCGAGCTCGTCGACGCCATCAAGATCGACATCTCGAAGATCGCCGACATCTGGCAGAACGAGGTGGGGGCGGGCGGCTGAGTGCCGCCGAACGATCCCGGTCCGATGGGTGCAACGGCGTCGGCCGGCTCCACCCCGATCGTCCGGGAGAGCCGGCCGACGCGGCCCTCCCGGTCGAGTGGCTGGATCGCCGCGTGGCTGCCGGCGATCCCGCTCCTTGCGCTGGTGGCGCTGGGCCTCGTCGGTCCGGCGATCGTGCTCGTCGCCCAGACCTTCGTCGACGCCGGCGGGTTCACCGTCGCCCAGTGGACGCGGGTCCTCGGCCAGGCGGTGAACCAGGAGGCGATCGTCACGAGCGTCGCTCTGGGCCTCTGCTCGGCGACGATCAGCCTGATCATCGGGGCGCCGGTCGCCGCGCTCGTCAGCCGGATGCTGGCGGGCGGTCGCGCCTTCTGGCTCGGTCTCCTCAACGTCGCCGCCAACTTCGGGGGGATCGGCCTGGCGTTCGCCTACCTCGCCACCCTCGGCTCGGTCGGCATGCTCACGCTGATCATCCAGTCACTGCTGCCCAGCTTCGTCCCACCGAGATCGAGCTCGGTCATCGCCCTGCTCCTGGCCTACGAGTACACGAACATCCCGCTCTTCGTGCTCCTCACGATCCCCGCCTTCGGAGTCCTGCGCGACGAGTGGTGGGAGGCGGCTCAGACCGCCTCGGCCACGAGGGTCCAGTTCTGGCGGCGGGTGGGGATCCCGGTCCTCACGCCCTTCCTCGCGTCCGGCTGGCTGCTGATCTTCACCTGGGCCATCGGGATCTACGGAATCGCCTACGGTCTCGCCGGCCAATCGGGCGGCACGGGCGCCCGGATCATCACGCTGCAGATCGGCTCTGCGATCCAGTCGGACGTCCTCAACGGCACGGCGCGCGCCGGCGTCCTCTCGGTTGTGCTGATGGCGATCGCGACGGTGTCGCTCCTCTCGTACCGGGCCCTGCTGCGGCGGGCCCTGCGGTGGTTCTGACCCCATGAGCGCCGCCGCACCGGCCGTCGCCGCCCCCAACCGGCGCGCGGGCGCCGGGGGCACTGCTCGCCGCGCGGCCGAGGCGGCGCTGTTCCTCGGGCTCGGCCTCTACTTCGCCGTGCCGATGATCGCCGTCCTCCTGTACTCGCTGGCGACGCGCTGGACGGCGGAGGTCCTCCCCGAGGCGTACACGCTCACCTGGTGGCAATCGACGCTCGCGGACCCGGAGATCCTCGCCGCCTTCCAGACGACGCTGGTCCTGGCGACCCTGACCGCCGCCGTGGACGTTGCGCTCGTCGTGCCCGCGGCCTACTGGGCGCGGGTGCGGAACCCGCGGATCCGGCCCCTCGTCGAGACCTCCGCGGCCATCCCCTTCGCCCTGCCGTATCTCGTCATCGGGTTCGCGCTCCTCCAGTTCTCCGGGATCGTCGCCCCCGGCCTCCAGGGGACCTTCCCCCTCGTCGTCCTCGGCCACTGCGCGATCGCGTTCCCCTTCGTCTACTGGGCCGTCGACGGCTCGATGGCGGCCGCCGGGATCGAGCGCCTCTCCGAGGCCGGCGAGACCTGTGGCGCGCCACCGTGGCAGATCATCCGGCGGATCGTCTTCCCGAACATCACCCCGGGCATCGTGTCGGGGAGCCTCCTCGCCTTCGCGACCAGCTTCGGGGAGTTCGCGCTCACCCAGATGGTCGGCCGGGGCATCTACACGATCCCGATCTGGAGCGCATCGGCGATCCGGTCCTACTCGGGCGAATCGGGGGACTTCAACCGGCTCGCGGTCGTCACGATGATCTCGTTCTTCGTCCTCTTCGTGCTCTCCGCGATCGTCGTCTACTTCAACCGCGGCCAGGCCGCCCGGCTGCTGCCGGGCGCCGCGACGGTCGACAAGCGGGAGCAGCCATGAGCGGCGTCACCCTCGAGCGGGTCACCAAGACGTTCAGCCAGGTCCACGCCCTCGACGACGTGTCGCTCGAGATCGTCTCGGGCGAGCTCGTCGCCCTTCTCGGCCCGTCGGGCTGCGGCAAGACGACCCTCCTGCGCTCGGTCGCCGGGCTGGAGGAGCCGACGAGCGGCCGGATCCTCATCGGCGGGCGGGACGTCACGGGCGTGCCGACGCGCGAGCGGCCGATCGGGATGGTCTTCCAGAGCTACGCCCTCTTCCCGAACCTCACCGTCCGCCAGAACATCTCGTTCCCGCTCGAGGTGCGGCACCGCCCGCCGGCCGAAATCCGGGAGCGGGTGGCGGAGCTGCTCGAGATCGTCCGGCTGGGGCCCCAGGCCGACCGTTATCCGCATCAGATCTCCGGGGGCCAGGCCCAGCGCTGCGCGCTCGGCCGGGCCCTGGCGCCGTCGCCCGAGGTGCTTCTCCTCGACGAGCCGCTGTCGGCCCTCGATGCGCTCGTCAGGACGCGGCTCCGCGACGAGATCCGCCGGATCCAGCAGCTGGTGAAGACGACGGCGATCTACGTCACCCACGACCAGTCCGAGGCGATGGCGATCGCCGACCGGGTCGCCGTCATGAACCACGGCCGCGTGGAGCAGGTCGCCGCGCCGCCCGCCCTCTACGAGGAGCCCGCAACGGAGTTCGCGGCCACGTTCGTGGGGAGCCGGAATGCCCTCGAGCTGCCCATCGCCGACGGCCGGATCGGCCTCGGCGCCGCGTTCTCCATCGCGGCACCGGCCGCCTCGAGGGAGCGTGCCATTGCCTTCTTCCGCCCGGAGGACGTCCAGGTCGCGGTCGGCTCGATGGGCCACCCGGCCGTCGTGGAGATGAAGATCTTCCTCGGGCCAACCACGCGCCTCCATCTCGCGACCGCGGTGGGCGACCGGACCGCGAGGCTCCACGCCGACATGCCCAGCCGCGCCGCCGCGCACCTCGAGGAAGGCTCGGTGGTCGCGGTGCGCGTCGACCCCCAGCATGTGCGGGCATTCCCGGTCGATGCGTGAGCTGACGCGAGTGGTCCTCGTGGCGATCGACGGGCTCGGGCACGACGCCCTCGCCCCGGACGAGACGCCCGCCCTCTGGGGCCTCGCCGGTTCCGGCGGAGGGGCACCGGCCCGGGGGCGCGCGTCCATGCCGGCGACGACCTATCCGTCGTTCGCGTCACTGCTGACCGGCGCCGACCCCGAGGTTCACGGGGTCCGCACGACGGCGCGCCGCGCTGGCGCCGTCCCGGGCTGGGCGGGGCTGGAGCGCGCGGCGGTGCCGACCCTGGTCCACGTGGCCCGGGCCGCCGGGCTTCCGGCCAGGGCGATCCTCGGCGATCACCGGCTCCAGGCGGTCCTGCGGCTCGACGATGACGGCGCGTGGCCTCCCCGCGGGACCGTGCCGCCGGGGGTCGCGGTGGATGGTCACGGCTATCCGGCGAACGACGCGGTCGCGCCGATCCTCCTCGAGGTCGCGGCCGGGCGGGACTGGCGGCTCCTGTTCGTCCACCTCAACGAGCTCGACACCATCGGGCACGACCTCGGGCCGACGAGCGAGGCGTGGAGCGCGACGCTGCATGCCACGGACGACCTCGTGGGTCGGATGGTCGACGTCCTCCGCCCAGCGTGGCGTTCGACGGTCGTCGTGGTGGTCTCCGACCACGGCATGGAGACGCGAGGCCCGGCCGCGCCGCTCGATCCCGGATCCCACCCGCGAACCGGGCCCGAGGTCGCGGACTGGATCGCTGACGGGAGCGCTGCCTGGGTGCGACCGCGGGGCCTCGCAGCGGACTGCGCCCGAGCGCTGGCCGGGCTTCCGGGCGTGGCAGAGGCCCGGACGGTCGCCCCCGACCGCGTCCTCGCCCTGGCTGCACCCGGCCATCTCTTCGCGGGCCCGGGTCTGCCGGCCGCGGGTGTTCACGGCTCGCGGTCCACGGCGGCGACGGTCGCGATCGTCGGCGGCGGACACCCGGCCGCGCGGGCGCTCGCCGCGGTCATGCCGCCCGCCGGCCCGCCGGCCGATTGGTGGTCGCCGCGCCTTGCCGGCGTCCTCGGGATCGCGGACGCGGTCGGCCCCACGTCCCGCGGTGACGATGGGCCAACCGCGACTGTCCACGGCGGTACGGGCGAGGCCACGCGCCCGATCAGGGCGGCCGTCGACCTGCCGCCTGCGCACGATTAGGCGGCCCGTCTATTCTGGACGCGATGGCCCGCTTGATCCTCGTCGTGGACGACGAGCCCACGCTCCGCGAGACGCTCGCCGAGGCGCTCGAGGGGGACGGGTTTCGCGTCATCACCGCCGCCGACGGGCGCGAGGCCCTCCTCCGCTTCCGGGAGCACCGCCCCGACCTCGTGGTCCTCGACCTGATGCTCCCGGAGCTGTCGGGCGTCGAGGTCTGCAGGATCCTGCGCCAGGAAGCCGGCGTGCCGATCCTCATGCTCACCGCCAAGAGCTCGGAGATCGACAAGGTCCTGGGCCTCGAGCTCGGCGCCGACGACTACGTGACCAAGCCGTTCAGTCTCCGCGAGCTGATCGCGCGGATCCACGCCCTCCTCCGTCGGACGGAGCAGCCGGCGGTCGAAGGGCCGACAACGGTCAGCGTCGGCGACGTGACGGTCGACCTCGCCGGCCACCGGCTCCTCCGCGACGGGGACCCGGTGCCGGTGAAGCCGAAGGTGTTCGAGCTCCTGGCATTCCTGCTCCGCCACCCGGGGCAGGTCTTCAGCCGCGAGCAGCTGCTGCGGGACGTCTGGGGCTACGACTACGCCGGCGAGACGCGGACGGTGGATGTCCACGTGCACTGGCTGCGGACGGCGATCGAGCCCGATCCAACCACGCCATCGCTCATCCAGACGGTGCGCGGCGTGGGCTATGTCTTCCGCCGTCCAGCCTGACCGTCGCGCGCGGCCTCGGCTGGGTGCGCATCGGCCGGCCGGCCCGCTACTGGTGCTTCGCGGCGATCCGCTCGATCACCTCGGCGGCGTCCTCACCGGCGTCGATCGTCTCCTCGAGGAAGGCGTAGAGGTCGCGCAGCTTGATGACGGTGAGGGGATCCCCGCCATCCCGGAAGAGGCGCCCGATCGCGGCCCGCGAGAGCCCGTCGGCCTCGTTCTCGAGGTCGTGGATCGCCTGGAGGTGCATCCCCACCGCCTCGAGCGCGTCGAGCTTGCGGAGCGCCTCGAGGAGCTGCTCGGCCTGGGCCGCGACGATTGCCGCGAGGCGGCGCGCCTCCTGGGGCGCGTCCTCGATCCCGTAGATCACGACCGTCTCGGCCGCCTCCTGGATCCCGTCGACGATGTCGTCGAGGCGCGACGTGAGCTCGTGGATGTCCTCGCGGTCGAAGGGGGTGATGAACGAGCGCTCGAGGCGGGCGAGGATCTCGATGTCGATCTCGTCGCCGCGATGCTCGAGCGCCTGGATCGTCGCGACGTGCTCCTCGAGCCGGTCGAACGAGGCGAACATCGCGTTGAGCGCCCGCCCGGCCTCGAGGAGGTTCTCGCCCTCCCGCGCGAACAGGTGCTGAAAGGCCTCGTCGCGGGGGATCAGGCGGGGCATCGGGTACCTCCGGGCAGGGGCGTCAGTGGACGCCGAGGGCGGTGAGGACGAACCAGGCGAGAGCGCCGACGAGGCCGGCGGCGGGGATCGTCACGACCCAGGCGACGAGGATGCCCCGCGCGACGCCCCAGCGCACGCCGTGGGCGCCCTTGCTCGTCCCGACGCCCATGATCGCGCTCGAGATCACGTGGGTCGTCGAGACCGGCATCCCGAGATGAGCGGCCGTGATGATGACCGTGGCCGCGGTCGTCTCGGCGGCGAAGCCGTGGATCGGCTCGAGCTCGACGACCCGGTGGCCCATCGTGGCCATGATCCGCCAGCCGCCCGCGGCGGTGCCGAGCGACATCGCGGTCGCGGCGAGGAGGATGACCCACGTCGGCACGTCGACCGTGGGGATCACGCCGGCGGCGAAGAGGGCGAGGGTGATGACGCCCATCGTCTTCTGGGCGTCGTTCGAGCCGTGGCTGAAGGCCATGAACCCGGCCGACAGGAGCTGGAGCCGGCGGAAGCGGCGGGCGAGTGGCCGCCGATCGGCGCCCCGGAAGATCCAGAAGAGCGCGACCATGAGGACGAAGGCGAGGACGAACCCGATGACCGGCGAGCTGACGAGCGGGAGGACGACCTTCTCGAGGAAGCCGGCGACCTTGATCGACGCGACCCCCGCGGCCACGAGCGTCGCCCCGAGCAGGCCCCCGATGAGGGCATGGCTGCTCGAGCTCGGGATCCCCAGGCGCCAGGTGATGAGGTTCCAGGCGATCGCCCCGACGAGCGCCGCGGCGACGACGACCTGGGTCGTCGTCGCCTCGTCGACGAGGCCGGTCCCGATCGTCTTCGCGACGGCCGTCCCGGCGAACGCCCCGATGAAGTTGAACGCGGCGGCCATGAGGATGGCGTGGGCGGGGCGGAGCGCCCGCGTCGCCACCGACGTGGCGATCGCGTTCGCCGTGTCATGGAAGCCGTTGACGTAGTCGAAGGCGACGGCAAGGATGAGGACCGCCACGAGGAGGGGGGTCACGCCGGCGCGCTCCCGCGCCGGCGACGGCGATGCATCGCGCCAGTATGTTGCCCGCCGCAGCGGCCCGCGTGACGGGCTCGCACGGCGGGGCAGCACGGCGCGGGCCGGGCGTCCGCGGCCGGCGCGGCGCTCCCGTGCGACGCCGCGACGCGCCGACCGCCCCGCCGATCACGCGATCGGGCGCGCCGGTATCCTTCGCCCATGCGCCTGAGCCAGCTCTTCTTCACCACCCTCCGCGACGACCCCGCCGACGCGGAGATGCCCAGCCACCGCCTCCTGGTCCGGGCCGGCTACGTCCGCCAGCTCGGGGCCGGGATCTATTCGCTCCTGCCGCTCGGCTTCCGGGTCGCGAAGCGGGTCGAGCAGGTCATCCGCGAGGAGATGGACCGCATCGGCTGCCAGGAGATGGTGATGCCGGTCGTCCACCCGGCCGACCTCTGGAAGGAGACCGGCCGCTGGTACCAGATCGGGCCGGAGATGGCGCGGTTCAAGGACCGCGGCGGCCGCGACATGGTCCTCGCGATGACCCACGAGGAGGTCGTCGCCGACCTCCTCCGCGACATCGTCCGGAGCTACCGCCAGCTTCCCCTCATGGTCTACCACTTCCAGACGAAGTTCCGCGACGAGCCTCGCTCGCGGGGCGGCCTCATCCGGGTCCGCGAGTTCGTCATGAAGGACTCCTACACCTGCGACCTCGACGAGGCCGGCCTCGACACGAGCTACGAGAAGCACTACGAGGCGTACTCCCGGATCTTCGAGCGGCTCGGGCTCCAGGCGATCGCCGTCGCCTCGGACGTCGGGATGATGGGGGGCTCGGCAGCCCACGAGTTCATGGTCCTCAACCCGTTCGGAGAGGACGTCCTCGTCCTCTGCGAGACGTGCGGGTTCTCGGCGAACCGGCAGGTCGCCCGGGTCCGCGTGTCGGAGCCACCGGGCGCCGCCGCCCTCCCCCTCGAGGAGGTGGCCACGCCGGGCGCGACGACGATCGCCGACCTCGCCGCGTTCCTCGGGATCAGCGCCGAGGAGACCGCGAAGGCGACATTCTTCGTCGACGGCGACGGCCGCCTCGTCACGGCGATCGTCCGCGGCGACATGGAGGTCAACGAGACGAAGCTGGCGAACGCCGCGAAGGCGCGCGCCCTCCGGCCGGCCCAGGCGGAGGAGATCCGGGCGGCGGGGATGGAGCCGGGATACGGCAGCCCGATCGGAGCCCGCGGCGCCTTCGTCGTCGTCGACGACCTCGTCGCGCGGTCCTCGAACCTCGTCGCCGGGGCGAACCGGGAGGGCTTCCACTACCGGAACGTGAACGTCGGCCGGGACTACGCCCCGGACCTCGTCGCCGACCTGACGAACGCCCGCGCGGGCGACGGCTGCCCGACGTGCGGGGCGCCGGTCGTCCTGCGGAATGGGATCGAGGTCGGGAACATCTTCAAGCTCGGCACGAAGTACACGGCTGCCCTCGGGGCGACGTACCTCGGCGAGGACGGCCTCGCGCACCCGATCGTCATGGGCTCGTACGGGATCGGGGTCGGGCGGGCCGTGGCGTGCGTCGTCGAGGCCCATCACGACGAGCGGGGGATCGCCTGGCCGGCGGAGGTGGCCCCCTACCCCGCCCACCTCGTAACCGTCGCCGCGGCGAAGGACCCCCGGGTCCACGAGATCGCGGAGCGGCTCCACGACCGCGCGCTCGCGGCCGGGCGCGAGGTCCTGTGGGACGATCGCGACGAGTCGCCGGGGGTGAAACTCACCGACGCTGAGCTCATGGGGATGCCCCTCGTCGTCACGATCAGCCCGCGCTCGCTCGCCGCCGGCGGGGCCGAGGTGACCGTCCGGGCGACCGGCGAGCGGACGATCGAGCCGCTCGAGGCCGTCGAAGCCCGCCTCGTCGGATAGCGGCGGAGCCGGCCGGCGATGGGCGCCATCCTCGAGTTCGGCGCCCTTGTCGCGCTCCTCGCCGCCGCGCTCCTCGCGTTCGCGGCCCTCCTCCAGGCCCGCGGGGTCCGCGATCGCCGGCCGGGCGGCGAGGCCTCCGATCCCTCGCTCGAGGCCCGCCTCGCAGCGGCCGAGGAGCGCGCCGCGGCGGCCCCCCGCGACGCGGGCGCCCTCGCGGACCTCGCCGGGATCGGCGTCGCCCGGATCGACCCGTCGCTCACCGTCGTGGCGGCGAACGAGGCCGCCCACCGGCTCGTCGCCCGGCGCCCCGGGGCGATGGTCGGCCGGAGCGTCCTCGAGGCGTTCACCGACCATCGCGTGGACGGGCTCGTGCGGGCCGCTCTCGAGTCCGGCACCGCGGCCGGCGAGATCGTCGTCCACGCCGGCGAGGGCACGACGCTCCTCGTGCGCGTGCGCCGGACGGCCGCCGGGGACGCCTGGCTCGTCCTCGAGGACGTCTCCGAGCTCCGCCGCCTCCAGCGGATCCGCACCGAGTTCGTCGACAACCTGAGCCACGAGCTCCGGACGCCGCTCACGACCGTCCGCCTCCTGGCCGAGATGCTCGCCGCCGACGCCGCCGGGCTGCCGCCGCGGGTCGCCGACCGGATCACGAAGATCGAGGTCGAGGCGGGGCACCTCTCGCAGATGGTCGACGAGCTCCTCGACCTGTCGCGGATCGAGTCGGGGACGGGGGCCCTCGTCGTGGAGGAGCTCGACATCGTCCGCCTCGCCGCCGCGACGGTCGAGCGGATCCGGCTCTTCGCCGAGCGGCAGGGCGTGACGATCTCCGTCGAGGCGGTCGGGACGATCGCCCCGGTGCGCGGCGACGCCGAACGGCTCGGGCAGGCGCTCCTCAACCTCGTCCACAACGCCGTGAAGTTCAGCGCCCCGGGGTCGCCCGTCGTCGTCCGCGTCGCGCCGACCGAATCGCGGGTCGTCGTGGCCGTCGAGGACCACGGGCCGGGGATCCCGCGCCGAGACCTGCCCCGCGTCTTCGAGCGCTTCTACAAGGTGGACCGGGCCCGGACCCGGGGAGCCGGGGGGACGGGCCTCGGGCTCGCGATCGCCCGCCACATCGTCGAGGCGCACGGCGGCCGGATCTGGGTCGAGTCGGAGGAGGGCGTCGGGTCCACGTTCTCGTTCGCGATCCCCGTCACCGGCCCCGAGCTCCGCGCGACCGCGGGCGGCTGACCGTGCTCCTCCTCGCCCACCGCGGGGACCACCGCGCGGCTCCGGAGAACTCGCTCGCCGCGTTCGCCGCCGCGCTCGCCATCCCGGGCGTCGGGGGCCTCGAGCTCGACGTCCGGGCTGCGGCGGACGGACGTGCGGTCGTCCTCCACGACGCGACGCTCACCCGCGTCCACGGGGTCCGCCGCCGGGCGGCCCGCCTCGGCGCCGTCGAGCTCGCGGCGGTCGGGGTCCCGTCGCTCGCCGCGGTCCTCGCCGCCTGCCCGCCGGACGCCTTCCTCGACGTCGAGCTGAAGGAGGACCTCGGCGAGGCCGCCCTCGGCCCGATCCGCGACGCCCGCGGCCGGCCGGACGGCGGCGTCGCCAACGTCGTGGTCTCGTCGTTCGACGGCGCCGCGCTCGCCGCGGTGCGCCGCCTCGCGCCCGGCTGGCCGTGCTGGCTCAACACGGCGTGGCTCGCGGACCGTGTGGTGCGGGCGGCGGTCGAGCTCGGCTGCACCGGGATCGCCGCAGAGTGGCACCGGATCGACGAAGGCCAGGCGGAGCGCGTCCGCGCCGCGGGCCTCGACCTCGCCGCGTGGACCGTCCGCGACCCGGCCGTGCTGGGCCGGCTCGCCGGGATTGGTGTCGTCGCGGCCTGCGTGGAGGGCGCGGCGCTCCCCGGGTAGGGGATCGGGCGGGCCGCCGCGGCGCCGCGCCGGGAAGCAGGCGCGGGCGAACCCCGCGCCGCGCGAGGGTCAGCCGCAGCAGGCGCCCGGCGCCGGGCCGTCCCCGAGCGCGACGACGCCGTCGCGCGGCAGCGCGCGGGCGGCCGCACGCGCCCGCCGAGCCTCGGCGGCGGCCGCCCGGGCGGCGTTGCGGGGGTCTCTCTCGCCGGGCGCCGCGGGCCTCCGCGCCCGGACGACGACGCTGTACATCCCGTCGACGGCACGCTGCGTCGGGAGGAGCTCGACCCGTTCGAGCCCGGCAGCCGCGAGCCCGGCGGCGTACTCGCCGAAGGAGAGCGCTCCCGCGATGCAGCCGACGTGATCGCCGCGCTCGCCGCGCTCAGCGGGCGACAGGTCGTCGTCCGCGACGACGTCGCTCACGCTCAGGCGGCCGCCCGGGCGGAGGACGCGGGCCACCTCGGCGAAGACCCGCGCCTTCGCGGTCGAGAGGTTGATGACGCAGTTGCTGATGACGACGTCGACCGAGGCGTCGGGGAGCGGGATCGCCTCGATCTGGCCCTCGAGGAAGCGGGCGTTCGCCGCGCCCGCGGCGGCGGCGTTCCGCCGGGCGAGCGCGAGCATCTCGGCCGTCATGTCGAGCCCGTACGCCGTCCCGGTCGGGCCGACCCGCTCGGCCGCGAGGAGAACGTCGATCCCCCCGCCGGATCCCAGGTCGAGGACCGTCTCGCCGGGCCGCAGGTCCGCCATCGCCGTCGGGTTCCCGCAGCCGAGGCTCGCCGCGACGGCGTCGGCGGGGAGCGGGGCGAGGTCGGCGGGGTCGTAGAGGGCGGCTCCGAAGACGGGCTCGCCGGGCGCGGCCGCGGCCGGCGAGTCGCCGCGGCAGCCGCCGGGCTGGAGGACGTCGAGGGCGGCGCGGGCGCAGTGGCGGCGGACCTCGTCGCGAAGGGTGTCGGTCATCGGTCGCTCTCCGGATGGGCGGTGGTCGGTCGAGGGGTGCGGAGGAACGCCATGGGCGCGGCGCCCGCGGCGCGCCGCCACGCCCGGGGCCGCGGCGGCCGGGACGTCGTCGCGGCGGCGGCCTCCTGAGCATCGATCATGCATTGACACTTGTCAATATAGAAGATGGTCGATAGTCTGGACCCATGGCCCGATCGAGCGATCCCGACGTCCGCCTCCTGGCCGCCCTCGCCGATCCGGCCCGGCTGGCGATCGTCCGCCAGCTCTCGTCGGACGGGACGGTCTGCGCGTGCGACTTCGCCGCCTGCGCCGACCTGGCGCAGCCCACCGTCTCGCACCACCTCCGCGTCCTCCGCGAGGCCGGCGCCGTCCACGGGGAGCGGCGGGGCACGTGGATCTGGTACCGTCTCGAGCCCGGCGTCGCCGCCCGGCTGGCGGCCCTCGCCGCCGAGCTCGGCGCGGCCGGCCCCGCCCGGCCCGCCTCCGCGCTCGCCCCGCGGCCGGGCCCCTCCCGGGCGCTGCCGCGATTCGGTCGTCCCGTCGCCGCGACGGGGGGAGGCCCGCGATGACGACACTCCGGTTCGCGACGCTCAACATCCTCAACCTCGCCGACCGCTGGGAGGAGCGCCTCCCGCTCCTCCTCGCCGACACCGCGGCGCTCCGGCCGCACCTCCTCGGGCTCCAGGAGGTCGTCTACCCGATGCAGCAGGACCGCCTCCTCGGGGCCGCGACGCCCGACGACTACGCGGTGCACCGGGGTTGGGCCGGCCGCCCGGAGTACGGGAACAGCCTCCTCGTCCGCCGCCCGCTCCATGTCGCCGGGCCCACGGAGCGGCTCGACCTGGGGCACGCTCGGGCGGCCCACCGCGTCGTTGTCCCCCTCGCGGACGGGGACCGGCTCCTCGTCGCCGTCACCCACCTCCACCACCGCGTCCCGGATGCCGCGATCCGCGATGAGCAGGCGGCCGCCCTCGTTGCCTGGCTCGACGGGGGGCCCCCGGCCACCGCGCAGGTCGTCCTCGGCGACTTCAACGCCGACGCGCGCGAGCCGGCCTACGGGCGGATGGTCGCCGCCGGATACCGCTCGGCCTTCGCCGAGGCGAACGGCGCCGATCCGGACGTGACCTGGCCGTCCGGCCTCCAGGCCCCGGCGATGGACACCGACGGGGACCCGGCATGTCTCGACTACGTCTGGGTCCGCGGGTCGGCGCGCGTCGCGGACGCGCGGCTGTGGGCCGACCGGCCGGCCGCCGACGACCCGACCCTCTACCCCTCGGACCACGTCGGGGTCGTGGCGGCGATCGAGATCGGGTAGGGGAGCCGGCCCGGCCCGCTACCCCCGGAGGAGGTCCGGCGGGACGAGCCAGCGGAGCACGCCGGCCCCCGCCTCGAGCGGTCCCTCGACGTCGATCCGGGCGAGGGCCCCCTTCCGGATCGGGATCGGTGCGCCGACGAGCTCCGAGGCGAGGGACGAGAAGTCCGGGTCGTGGCCGACGAGGAGCGGGCGCCGGGGATCGCCGGCGTCGGCGAGGAGGCGCTCGAGCGTGCGCAGGTCGACGGGCTCCCCGAGGCGCGGGTCGAGGCGGACCCGGATCCCGAGCAGGTCGCCGACGATCTCCGCGGTCTCGCGCGCGCGGACGAGCGGCGACGAGAGGACCACGTCGGGGAGGGCGGCGGCTGCGGCGAGGAGGCGTCCGACGCGCTCGGCCTGGCGGCGCCCCCGCGCGGAGAGTGGGCGGAGGTCGTCGGGCCCGTCCCAGGTGCCGGGATCGCCGGCGTGGGCGTGGCGCAGGAGCCAGAGCTCGACCCC
>JAJZRQ010000006.1:49289-65011 GCA_021802585.1 Chloroflexota bacterium | reverse complement strand
CGTTGGGGACGTTGAACCGGCCGACGAGCGGGAGGGCGAGGCGGAGGCGGCCGCGCGGCGTGGTGACCCCCACCTCGAGCCCCGCGGGCGATGCGGACTCTTCCACCGCGCGGACGTCGGCCCCCGCGGTCCGCCCGTACGTCACGAGGCGCGCGCCCGCCGCCCGCGTCGCGGCGGCGAACGTCGGGGCCTCCGCGTCGTCCGCGTTCACGATCCCGCCCCGCGGCCAGGCCCGGCCGCCCGGGAGCGACGCCGGCTTCAGCCAGCGGCCGGGGGCCGCGGCGAGGCGCTCGAAGAGGGAGCGCTTCGCGGCGCGGTACGCCTCGAACGTGCCGTGGAACTCGAGGTGCTCGTGGCTGAGGTTCGTGAGGATCGCGACGTCGTACGGGATCTCGCCGACCCGCTCCAGGGCGAGGCCGTGGGAGGTCGTCTCGACGACGGCCGCCTCGTCCCCCGCGCCGGCCATCGCCCGGAGCGATCGCTGGAGCTCGGGCGCCTCGGGCGTCGTCACGTGGCTCGGGGTCGGGGCGCGGAGGGCGCCGACCTTCTGCTCCGCGGTGCTGACGAGGCCCGTCCGGACGCCCGCCGCCTCCAGCGCCGCGACGGCCATCCCGGCGGTCGTTGTCTTGCCGTCCGTGCCGGTGACGCCAACGACGCCGAGCGCGCGCCCGGGATCGCCGTACCACCACGCGGCGGCGACGGCGAGGGCGAGCTGGGCACGGTCGACGAGGACCGCCGGCGCGGCGCCGGCCTCGACCGCCTGCTCGACGAGGACCGCGGCGGCCCCGCGGGCGACGGCCTCGCCGACGAACGCGTGGCCGTCGGCGTGGGCGCCCGGGACGGCGACGAAGAGGCCGCCGGGCACGACCCGTCGCGAGTCGTACGCGAGGCCATGGATCGGCGTCCGCTCGGCGCCCGGCGGGACCGGAGGGCGGAGCCGCCCGGCCGCATCGAGCCTGGCGAGGAGCTCCCCGAGCAGCCGCGGGGCGGTCGGCTCGGCGGCGGCGAGCGCGGCCGCGAGCGCGGCGGCGGGATCGATCACGGGATCGGTCACGGGCGGTCCTCCGCGCGTGCAGCCGGGCTCACCGCGGCTCCCCCTCCGCGCGCCGCGCGGCCGGCGGGGTCCGGCGGAGGGCGCCCGCGGCGCGGCGCGCCGCCGCGACGAGGGCGGGGCGCGGGCGGCGGAGCACGCGCTCGTGCGCGCCGGAGAGCTCGAGCCACTCTCCACCGAGCGACTGCTTGAAGCGGAGGAGGCCGTACGTCGGCTCCCCGGGGCGCGGCTCCCGGCGCGCCCCCGGCAGGTCGACCCCGCCGAGGTCCAGCTCCGCGCACCCTTCGCGGGCCGCGAGCTGGAGCGCATGCCAGAGGAGGAGGCCCATCGCGCCCGGGTGGCTCGCCCGGAGCGCCGCGACGTCCGCCGAGTGGCTGTACGTGATCCGACCGCCGTGCCGGTAGAAGATCGCCCCGCCGATCGTCACCCCATCAGGATCGGCGACCTCGAGGAGGAGGAGGTGGCCCGCATCGAGCGCCGCCCGCCACCAGGCGAGGGCGACCGGCCGGCTCCCGACCCGGAACCCGCGTCGCTCGCCCGTCGTGGCGAGCAGGCCGTAGAAGCGGGCGAACGCGTCCTGCTCCTCGTCGTCCGGCCGGGCGGCCGACGGCGCCGCGAGGGCGAGCCCGGGCGGCGCGCCGGACCGCCGGTCGTGGCGGACGACGTGCAGCCCGCGCCGCTCGGCGGCGAGGATCTGCTGGCGGGTCTTCGGCGCCATTCGGGCGAGGAGCCGGTCGTCGTCGGCGCCGGGCGGGATCGGGACGGCGAGCCGGTGCCGCGACGGGCCGATCTCCTCGACCGCCCGGAAGCCGAGGCTGGCGAGGAGGGCCGGGAAGCCGCTCGCCGCCGGGATCTCCGGGTCCGCCGCAACGACGTCGAAGCCGGCGCCGCGCGCCCAGGCGGCGACTGCGGCGAGACGTCCGGCGACGACCCCGGGGGCCGCCCCGGCCGCCACCGGACCCCGCGGGACGTAGACGCGTCCCCCACCGACGAGGCGCCAGCGCCGCGCGAGAGCGAGGACCGCCGAGCCGTCGTCGAGGACGAGGCGATGGGCCTCCCATCCCGTGCGCTCCCGGTGGAGCCCCCAGGCGAGCGACTGCTGGACGTCGCCGCCCGGAACGTCGACCGTTCGCGCGTCCCACCCCGGCAGCTCGTCGCGCGCCGCCTCGCGGACGACCCGGAGCCGTGGGACGGCCCCGCCGGGCGCCGCGGCCCGGGCCGTCACGTCGCATCCCCTCCGTCCCCGCCGGCGCCGCCCGCCGCCGGCCCGCCGTCCGTGCGGACCGACGCGCCGAGCCCCGCGCGCGAGCGGGCCCAGCGGACGCGCGCCTGCTGGGCAGCCGCGTAGACCCGCCGGCCGAGCGGGTCGAGGACGAGGTCCCAGCCGCCGACGTAGCGCACCTCGCGCCCCCCGAAGCCCGCCTTGAAGTGGGCGATCCCCGGGTGGGCGAGGCCCCACAGGTCGTACGTCGAGGCACCCTCCTCGCGCGCCCGCCGGATCGCCTCCCACTTCAGGAGGTAGTTCGCCCGCAGCTCGGCGCCCGCCGCGGTCATCCCGCCGTACGGTTCGACGACCCGGCGGCCGCAGCGGACGAGGAAGAGGCTCGCGAGCGGCGTCCCGTCCGGGCCGAGGGCGAAGAGGATCCGCGCCCGGCCTGCCGGGCCGAAGGCGGCGAGGACGTCGCGGTACGCTTCCTCGACGCGGACGAGGAAGCCGGCCCGCGCCGCTGTCTCGCGGTAGATCGCGTAGAACGGGCCGATCGGGTCGCCGGGGACCTCGGCAACGGTCACCCCGTTTGCCCGGGCCCGGTTCACGTACTGGCGCCACTTCTTCCGCAGGTCGGACCAGAGGGCCTCCTCGTCGGCCGCGAGGTCGATGACCCGGCTCGTCGGCGGCTGGATCGAGGGTGCCGGCCGCCAGCCCGCGGCGGCGAACCCGGCCCTCAGTGCTCCCCCCGGGTCATGGGGGCCGTCCTCCTCGATCTCGGGGTCGATCCGCACGTGGGAGACGCGGCCGAGCTCGGGGGCCGCACCGCGGAGGGCGGCCGTGAGGGCGCGGACGGCGTCCGGCGTCCACGTCTCCGCCACCGGGCCCCGCGGGGCGTACGCGAAAGCCCACGGCAGGGGTCGCGGCCGCCGGAGGAGGACCTGCATCCCGATCCGGGACCCCGGCTCGCCGGCGACGACGCGGCGCGCCGTCCAGCCGTTCGCGGCCTTCACCCGCGCCCAGCCGTCGAGCTGGAGGTACGAGCCGAGCTCCGTCCCCTCGACGAAGGCGTCCCACGCGGCCGGGTCGCGGCGGAGGCCGGACATCACGCCACGCCGCGGCGGAGGCCGGCGCGGACGAGCCGCAGCGACGAGCCGAGCTCCGGGACACGGAAGGCCGCCGCGAGGCCGACATACGTCGCGACGCCGACGGACCCCGCGACCGCGAGGGCGAGGGCCGCCGGCAGCACCCCGCGGTCGGCGCCGACGGCCCCCGCGGCGAAGTCATACGCGTGGTCGGCAACGATCGCCGCGATCGCGGCGGCGGCGGCGTACCAGGCGTGGGCGCGGCCGAGGCCGAGGAGCCCGAGCTGCGCATGCCGGACGCGGAACGCGACGAGGAGGATCGCGGCCTCGACCCACGACGCCGCCACCAGGCCGAGCGCGAGGCCGAGGATCCCGGCGGACCCGACGAGGAGCGTCGCGGTGCCGACGGCGACGACGACGGAGGCGAGCGCGGCGGCGACCGGGATCCACGTGTTCCGCGCCGCGAAGAACGCCCGCGAGAGGACGATGATCATCGCCTCCGTGGGGAGCGCCGCCAGGAGGCCGAGGAAGGCCGTCCCCGTGAGGGCGATCCCCGACTCCCCCACCCGCCCGAAGTGGATGACGAGGTCGACGACCTCGCCGGCGACCCCCGCCGCGATCGCCGCGATCGGGAGCATCGCGAAGCCGAGCAGCCGGAGGGCCCGCGTCACGAGCGTCACATAGCCGTCGATCCCGCCCGCGGCGACCCGCTCCGAGAGCGCCGGCAGGGCGACGATCCCAAGGGGGTACGCGATCGTCCCGAGCGGGATCTGGAAGATCGTGAAGGCGAGGGCGAAGGCGCCGATCGCACCCGGCTCGAGCGTCGACCCGAGCATCGTGAGGACGACGAGGGTGAGCTGGCCGCCGGCCATCCCGATCGCCCGCGGCCCGAGGAGGAGGAGGGTCCGCCGGGCCTCGCGGTCCCGGACGTCGATCCGGGGGGTGTAGACGAAGCGGGCCTGGCGGACGACGGGCGCGAGCTGGACGAGGAGCGTCCCCGCCGCGCCGGCGACGGTGCCCCATGCGAGCCCGGCGAGCCCGAAGGTCGGCACGAGGGCGACCGCGGCCCCGATGATCACGACGTTGTAGATGATCGGGGCGAGGACGGAGGCGGCGAACCGGCCGGCGGAGTTGAGGACGCTCGTCGCGACCGCGGAGAGGGCGAGGAAGATCGGGCTGAGGAGGAGGATCCGCGTCAGCTCGACGAGGCGGGCGGTGGCCTCCGCCCCGAAGCCGGGGGCGATGAGGGGGGCGAGCGCCGGCGCGGCGAGGAACGCCGCAGCGGCGAGCGCGGCGAGGCTGACGAGGAGGATGTTCGCGATCGTGGAGACGACCCGCCACGCGCGGGCCCGCTCCCCGCCGGCGACGAGCGCGGCGATCGTCGGGATCACCGCGGAGGCGAGGGCCCCCGCGGCGACGAGCTGGAAGAGGAAGTCCGGGATGCGGAAGGCGGCCGTGTAGACGTCGAGCTCCCGCCCGATCCCGAGGCTCGCCGCGATGACGGCGACCCGCACCCAGCCGAGGACCCGGCTGACCATGAGCGCGCCCGTGACGAGCATCCCGGCCCGGGCGAGGTCGCGGGCCGCTCCCCTCGCGTCGCGCTCGCTCACCGCGGCTCCGCGCCGCCCGCCCGGGGGTGCGCGCGGCGGTAGACGCTCCGGAGGCGTCCCGGGGCCACGTGGGTGTAGACCTGGGTCGTCGCGAGGTCGGCGTGGCCGAGGAGCTCCTGGACCACCCGGAGGTCCGCCCCGCCCTCGAGGAGGTGCGTCGCGAACGAGTGGCGGAGCGTGTGTGGCGTCGCGTCGTCGGGGAGGCTCGCCCGGACCCCGGCGGCGTGGATCCGGTAGCGGATCCCGCGCACGCCGAGCGGCGCCCCGCGGTGGTTGAGGAAGAGGGCGTCGGGCGGGCGCCCCGCGCCCCCGCCGAGGAGCCGCGGCCGGCCCTCCGCGAGGTAGGCGGCGAGGGCGGCCCGCGCCGGCCGGCCGAGGAGGCCGACGCGCTCCTTCCGGCCCTTGCCCGCGACCCGGATCTCGCCGCGGGCGAGGTCGAGCCCACCGAGGCGGGCCCCGGCGAGCTCGGAGATCCGGAGCCCCGCGGCGTACGCCGTCTCGACGATGGCCACGTCCCGGAGCGCGAGGGCGTGCCGGAGCATGGAGGCGGCGCCCGTCGCGCGGCCCGGGTCGCCGTTCGCGCCTGCGCCGTGGTCGGAGTCGCCCGCGGCGCCCGAGCGAGTCGCCGGCTCCGTCGCCGCGGCCGCGAGGAGGCGCTCCACCTCGTCGAGGGCGAGGACCGCCGGGAGCCGGCGCGGACGGCGCGGCGTGGCGAGCGCGGCCCACGGATCGGCATCGACGAGCCCGTTGCGGCGCGCCCAGCGGTAGAAGGAGCGGATCGCGGCAAGGCGCTGGGCGACCGTGGCCCGGGCGCGACCCTCGGAGAGCTCCGCGAGGTACGTCCGGAGGGCCGTCCGCTCCGGGCGGCGCCAGTCCTGCCCCACCTCGTCGAGCTCGCCGAGGTACGCGGCGAGGGCCGTCGCGTATCCCCGGCGGGTGTGCGGGGAGGTGTCGCGGGCGGCGAGGCTCGCGAGGAATCGCTCGAGGGCGTCCTCGCCGTTCACGCCGATCGCGCCGCCCGCGACCGGGCGGCCGTCGCCCGGCGCGGGCGCGGCGCGGCGCCCGCGGCCCGGCCTCGCGCCCCGCGGCGGGCCCCCGGACGCGCGAGCGCCGCCGGGTCCGGCGTCCCGCCCGCGATCCGGCGCCCGGGCTCGAGCGACATACCCTCGAGGGGGACGGTCGCCCCGCATCCGAGGCAGAGGCCCGAGCTCGCGTCGAGCCGGGCGAGCGGCGCCCCGTCGGGCTCGTGGACCGGGCCGAGGGGTTCGTGAGCGGTCGTGTAGCGGCACGTCGGGTACCGCGAGCAGCCCCAGAAGACGGTCCCCGTCCGGCGGGCGCGGCGGGCGACGAGGTGGCCCTCGCCGCAGGACGGGCAGGCCGTCCGGAACGGCAGCTGAGCCGGCGGCGGCGGCCCGTCGCGCTTGATGTAGTCGCACGCTGGGTAGCGGTTGCAGCCGACGAACGGGCCGTAGCGCCCCCGCTTCGCGACGAGCCGCCCGCCCTCGGTCTCCCCGCACGTCGGGCAGGGCTCGTCGACTCCGGCGAGCGCGGGCGCCGCGGGCTCCTCGCCCGGGAGCGGCCGCGACTCGCGGTGCTCGGGGAAGCGCGAGCAGGCGAGGAACCGACCGGTGGGCCCCAGCCGGATCACCATCGGGTGGCCCTCGGAGCAGACCTCGTCCGTCGGGGTCGTCGTGAAGTCCGCGCGCCGGAGCTCTCGGCGCTTCGTCTCCACGCGCTCGCGGAGCGGGCCGTAGAACTCCCGCAGAAGGGGGACCCACGACCGCTCGCCGCGGGCGACCTCGTCGAGCTCGTCCTCCATCCGGGCGGTGAAGCTGAGGTCGACGTACTCCCCGAAGTGCCCGACGAGGAGGTCGGTCACGACCTCCGCGACGGGCTCCGGATGGAGGCGCCGCTCGCGGATCGTGACGTAGCCCCGGTCGACGATCGTCGAGATCGTTGCCGCGTACGTCGATGGGCGGCCGATCCCGTTCTCCTCGAGCGCCTTCACGAGGCTCGCCTCCGTGAAGCGCGGCGGGGGCTCGGTGAAGTGCTGCGTCGGGGTCACGCCCGCGACGGCGACGGCGTCCCCGACCGCAAGCGGCGGGAGTGTTCGCTCGGCCTCGTCCTCGGCGTCGTCGCGGCCCTCCGTGTAGACGGCGGCGAACCCGTCGAAGAGCGTCCGGGTCGCCGTCGCGCGGAGCCCGAACCGGCCCGCGTCGAGGTCGACCGTGGTCGTCTCGAGCTCCTTCTCGCGCATCTGGCTGGCGAGGGCGCGCTGCCAGATGAGGCGATAGAGGCGCGCCTCGTCCGCGCGGAGGTGCGCGGCGAGCGCCTCCGGGTCGCGGGCGAAGGACGTCGGCCGGATCGCCTCGTGCGCCTCCTGCGCGTTCCGCGCCTTCGTCCGGTACACCCGCCCCTTCGGCATCGTGTAGGCGGCGCCGAAGCGGGCCGCGATCACCTCGCGCGCCTCCCCGAGGGCCTGGCCCGACATCGCGACCGAGTCGGTCCGCATGTAGGTGATGAGCCCGACCTGGCCGTCGGGGGTGGCGAGACCCTCGTAGAGCTTCTGGGCGGCAGCCATCGTCCGCTTCGGGCTGAAGCCGAGCTTCCGGCTCGCCTCCTGCTGGAGCGTCGACGTCGTGAACGGCGGGGCAGGGCTCCGCCGGCTTCGCTTCGCCCCCGCGTCGGCAACGACCGGCCGGCTCTCGCGGAGCGCCCGGCAGATCGCCTCGGCCGTGGCGCCGTCCCCGATCTCCGGCTTCGCCCCGTCGATGCGGACGAGGTCGGCGTCGAACGGGGTCCCGTCGGGGGCGACGAGGGTGGCGGCCACCGACCAGTGCTCGCGCGGGACGAACGACCGGATCTCCCGCTCCCGCTCGACGACGAGCCGGACCGCGACCGACTGGACGCGGCCGGCGGAAAGGCCCGAGCGGACCTTCCGCGAAATGAGCGGGCTCAGGGTGTAGCCGACGAGCCGGTCGACGATCCGCCGCGCCTGCTGCGCGTCGACGAGGTCGCGGTTGATCGCGCGGGGATGGGCGAAGGCCTCCCGGATTGCCGGCTCGGTGATCTCGCTGAACGTGACCCGCGACAGCTTCGCGGGCGCGAGCTCGGCGGCCTCGGCGACGTGCCAGGCGATCGCCTCGCCCTCCCGATCGAGGTCCGTCGCGAGGTAGACGGTCTCGGCGTTCCGCGCCGCCCGGCCGATCGCGGCGATCCGCTGCCGGGTCCGCTCGTCGGGGATGACGTACTCCGGGGCGAAGTCGTGGTCGACGTCGACCCCCAGCTTGCCCTTGCCGGGGTTCTCCGGGAGGTCGCGGACGTGGCCGTACGAGGCGACCACGGCATAGCCCGGCCCGAGGTATCGCTCGATCGTCTTCGCCTTCGCGGGCGACTCCACGATCACGAGGTTTCGACTCATGGCGCCCGAGTCTAGCACCGGCCTCGGCCGATCCGGCGCTTCGCGGCTTCGCCGCCGCGCCCGCGCGGGCGCGGTGCCGGGGCCGCGGACGGCGGCGGGCGTCGGGCGCCGGGACGGGTCAGAGCTCGCGGACGCGGCGGAGGAGGTCCTCGTCGAGCTCGATCTCGTCGGGCTCCTCGACGCGGGCCGGGCGGGGTTCGCCCTCGGCGGACGCCGCGCCGCGCGGGATGGGGATCTCCACGAACCGGATCTGGGAGTACGGGAAGACGAACGTCGAGGCCGCGTCGTCGACGAACACCGGCCGCTTGCGGTTCATCATCCGGAGGTTCGTGCACACGAGGACGAGGTCGCCCGTGGTCGGGGGCGTCGGGAGGTCGGCGAGCAGCGGCTGCTCGTTCAGGAGGTGGATGACGGCGTCGTGGATCACGGTGCCGGACGCTAGCATCCGGTCTCCTTCTCTGCCACGGGACGATCGTCACGGGTGCGCCCGCGGGCGCCCGGCCCCGCCGGCCCCGCGGACGCCCTCGAGCGGGCCCGCGAGCCGGTACCGCCCGAACGCCGCAGCGACGAGGCCCTCCTCCTCGAGCCGGGTGAGGACTGCGAGCACGGTCGCGCCGGCCAGGTCGGCGGCCGCGGCGAGCGCGTCGGCCGTGGCCGCGCCGCCGAGGAGCCGACGGACGACGGCCGCCTCGGCATCCCCGAGGCGCGCGAGGATCGCGCCCGGATCCGGCCGCGGGGCGTCGCTCCGGCCGCGCCCGCGGCGCCGTACCGGGAGCGGGATCGCGTACCCGAGGTCCTCGATGAGCTCGTCCGGCCCCGCGACGATCCGGACGAGCCCGGGCTGCTCACGGAGGAGGCGGTTGCAGCCGACCGAAGCGGGACGGTCGAGCGGGCCCGGGCAGGCGAACACCCCGCGGCCCTGCTCCAGGGCCCAGCTCGCCGTGATGAGCGCTCCGCTCCGCTCCCCCGCCTCGACGACGACCGTCGCGTCGGCGAGCCCGGCGATGATCCGGTTGCGCCGCGGGAAGCCGGCGGGCCGCGGCTCGGCGTCGGGCGGCACCTCGGCCGCGATCGCGCCGCCCGTACGGACGATCTCGCGGGCGAGCTCCGCATGCGCGGCGGGATAGAGCCGGGCGTGGCCGCTCCCGAGGACCGCGACCGTCGCCCCGCCGGCGAGGAGCGCGCCGGCGTGCGCCGACCCGTCGATGCCCACCGCCAGCCCGGAGACGACGACGGCGCCGGCGGCCGCGAGGGCGCCCGAGATCCGTGCCGACGCGCGGCGCCCGTCCTCCGTGGGCCGGCGCGTTCCGACGACGGCGACCGCGCGCGGCGCCGCGAGAGCGGCCGCGTCGCCGGCGACGAAGAGGACCGGTGGCGGGAGCTCGATCGCGAGGAGCCGCGCCGGGTACCCTGGGTCCTCGGCGGTCAGCGCCGCGACCCCGACCGCCGCCAGTCGCCGGAGGAGCCCGCGGCCCTCGCCGCGCGCCCGGCCGATCGCCGCCGCCACGTCGGGGGCGAGCCGCAACCCTTCCCCATCGGCAGCCGCGGCCAGGCGCGCCGGTCCGCGCGGACCGGCGCCGACGTCGAGGACCGCCCGGGCGCTCCCGAGGGCGCGAAGCAGGGCCCCGAAGGAGACCGGCCCGACCCCGTCGACGGAGGCGAGGACGATCCACGCCTCCCGCTCCGAGAGGAGGGCCGACCCGGGCCGGTGCGGCTCCTCGTGGCGAGCGCCCGGCACGCGACCCGCCGCCTTCCGTTCGGGGGGGTCGCCGGCGCTGGTCGGGCGGCCCGGTCCCCGCGTCTCCCGGCCGGCTGCCGCGAGCGCCGTGGCGGGCGGTGCGCCCGGAACCGCCGGGCGCGCCACGGGCCCTCGCGGTCCCTCGGGTCCGATGCCGATCATCGTCAGGCCGCCCCGCGTACCGCGGCGGCAGGCTCGGCCAACGGCGGGCGGAACCGCGCGGCCTCCTCGAGGTGCTCGACGGCGACCCGGTCGGCAGCGGCGAGGTCGGCGATCGTGCGGGCGACGCGGATGAGGCGCTCCGTCGCCCGGGCGGTCATCGCGGCACTGCTCGCGAGGGCGATCGCGCGCCGCTCCGCGCGGTCGTCGAGATCGGCCGCGGCTCGCAGGGCGCGGCCGTGGAGGCGGACGTTGAGGCTGCCGCGGACGGCGACCTGCCGCGCGCGGCCGCCCGCGATGCGCACAGCGACGTCGGAGCTCCGCTCCGGCTCGCCCGCGCCGAGGAGCTCCCGCGGAGCGAGCCGCGGGACCGCGACCCACAGGTCGATCCGGTCGCGGAGCGGGCCCGAGACGCGGCGCCGGTACCGCTCCGGCACGCCGGCCGGACAGGCGCACCGGTTCGCCGGGTCGCCGTCCCACCCGCACGGGCAGGGGTTCATCGCGGCGACGAGCTGGAAGCGGGCGGGGAACGTCACGGCCCGGCCGACGCGGGCGACGGCGATCCGGCCCTCCTCGAGCGGCTGGCGCAGCGCCTCGAGCGAACCCCGGTCGAACTCGGGGAGCTCGTCGAGGAAGAGGACGCCGTGATGGGCGAGCGTGACCTCGCCGGGGGCGATCCGCGGCCCTCCGCCGACGAGCGCCGCATACGACGCCGTGTGGTGCGGGGCCCGGAACGGCCGCCGCCGGACGAGGCCCCGGACCGGCCCGGCCCCGGCGACCGAGGCGACGATCGTCGCCTCTCGTGCCTCGTCGTCATCGAGAGGCGGGAGGAGGCCGGGGATCGTCGAAGCGAGGAGGGTCTTGCCCGACCCTGGCGGCCCGATGAGGACGAGGGCGTGCCCTCCGGCGAGCGCGATCTCGAGGGCGCGGCGCGCCTCGAGGAGGCCCCGCACGTCGGCGAGGTCGGGGCGATCGGCGACCGCATCACCCGGCCCGGCGTCGGCCGCCTCGACGGGGACGAGCTCGGCGCGCTGCCCCGGCCGGTGCCCGGCGACCCGGCGCCCCCGGAGGACGTCCGCGGCCTCGGCGAGGGTGGCGACCCCGATCGCCTCGACGCCGGGCACGAGGCGCGCCTCCTCGACGGAGGCCGCCGGCACGACGACCCGCCCGGCCCCCCGTCGCGCGAGCGCCGCGACCATCGGCAGGAGCCCCGGGACCGGGCGCACCTCCCCGCCGAGGCCGAGCTCCCCGAGGAGGGCCCAGTGGCCGCGGGGCCGCACCTGCTCCGATCCGACGAGGACCGCGACCGCGATCCCGAGGTCGAGCGCCGACCCCGCCTTGGGCACGTCCGCCGGGGCGAGGTTGACGGTGATCCGGCGCGGGGGGTGGACGAAGCCGCTGTTCCGGAGCGCCCCGCGCACGCGCTCCCGCGCCTCGCGGAGCGCGGCGTCGGCGAGGCCGACGATCGTGAACCCGGGGAGCCCCGGGGCGACGTCGACCTCGACGCGGACCGGCCGGCCGTCGAGGCCGTGGAGCGTGGCGGCGAGGACGCTCGCGAGCATGCCCGGGACGGTACCCGGAGCCGCTCAGCCGGGGGTTATCGGCGCCTTACCGCCGGCTCATCGGGCCGTCCAGCCGCGATCGGCCGCGGTGCCCCCGGGGTCCGGCGACCCGCGGGCGCCAGGCCCGGTCAGCGGGCGGTCGCCGCCGCCGGGGCGCCCGCGACCGCCTTGTCGATCGCCCGGGCGACGTCGTGGATCGAGCGGCCGAGGGGAGAGTCGGCCTTCGTGAGCATGACCGGCGCCCCCGAGTTGAGGGCGCTGATCGCCCCCCGGTACTCGTTGAGGACCTGGAGGTCGATCGGGCGCTTCAGGGCCCCCTCGGCGGTCTTCGCGTTGATGCCGGTGAACGCGTTCGAGCGATTGAGGACGAGCTTCACGCGCTCCGCGTCGAACCCGATGTGGCCGAGCGTCTCGAGGACGAGCCGGACGTTCTTCAGGCAGGAGAGGTCCGCCGTGAGGACGACGTACACCTGGTCGGCGGCGTCGAACACGCCGAGGTTGAGGTCGTCGAGCCGCTTGTCGACGTCGACGAGGACGAAGTCGTACATCCCGCGGAGGACGTCGACGATCTGGGCGACGTGGTCCTTCGTCACGAGCTCGGCCGTCTCCGGCGACGGCGGCGCGAGGAGGAGGTCCACCTCCGAGTCGTGCTCGACGAGGACGCCCCGGAGGAGGTCGGCGTCGATCGAGGGGGCGCTCGCGACGTCGACGATGCTCTTCCGGTCGAGCCCGAGGTCCATGAAGACGCGGTGGTCGCCGAACTGGAGGTTGCCGTCGACGAGGCAGACCCGTCGCCCGAGCTCGCGCTTGAGGGCGATCGCCACGTTGATCGCGATCGTCGTCGTGCCGACGCCGCCCTTCGCCCCGTAGAACGCGAGGACGCGGCCGAGCGGCGGCCGCCCGACGAGGGTGTCGCGAGGGGCGAACCGGGCGAGGAGGCTCTTGATCCGGGCGAGGAGCTCGGCGGGGTGGAAGGGCTTGACGAGGTAGTCGTCGGCGCCCGCGCGGAGGCCGCGGATCTTCTGCTCGACCTCGGCCTCGGCCGTGAGCATGATGATCGGGACGTGCGAGGCCGTTCCCTCCTCGGCCCGGATCCGCGTCGCGACCTGGTAGCCGTCGAGCCTGGGGAGCATGGCGTCGAGGAGGATGAGGGCGGGCTCCTCCTGGCCCCAGAGGCGGAGCCCCTCGGCGCCGTCCGCGGCGACGACCGCCTCGTACCCCTCCTGCTTGAGCGCGTAGCTCAGCAGCCGCTGGACGTTGGGGTCGTCGTCGACGACGAGGATCTTGGCGGCCATCGGACCTCGCTCGCTGCGCCGGGGCCGCGATCCGCCCCCGGACGCCGCGAATAGTAGCGGACGGAGGTCCTCCCGACCCCCGCCCGGTGGTACCAGCGCCGCGCGTCACGCGCCGGGCGTCGTGCCCGTCGCGGGAGCCGGGGTTGCCGCGCCCCCCGTCGCCAGCGCGGACCCGATCCCGCGGCCGAGCGGCTCGAGGAGGTGGGTGAACTCGGCCGGGATGATGTACGTCGTGGACGGGCTGTTGCCGATCACCTTGAGGGCGTCGAGGTACTGGAGGAGCATCGTCTTCTGGTCGATCGTCGCCGCCGCGGCGTAGATCCGCTCGAGGGCCTGGGCGTAGCCCTCGGCGTTGAGGATCTGGGCCTGGCGCGTGCCCTCGGCCCGGAGGATGTTCGACTGCCGCTCGCCCTCCGCGTTGAGGATTGCGGCCTGCTTCGCGCCCTCGGCGATGTTGATCTCCGACTGGCGCCGGCCCTCCGACTCGGTGATGACCGCGCGCCGCGTCCGCTCGGCGGAGAGCTGGCGGTTCATCGCCTCCTGGACGTCGCGGGGCGGGGTGATCTCGCGGATCTCGACGGTCGTCACCTTGCCGCCCCACCGCTCGGTGACCTCGTCGAGCTTCGTCCGGAGGACCTCGTTGATCTGCTCGCGCCGGGAGAGGACCTCGTCGAGGAGGATGTCGCCGATGACGGCCCGCAGCGTCGTCGTCGCAACGCCCTGGAGGGCCCCGGTGAAGAACGCGACGTTCACGATGCTCTTGAGGGGGTCGACGATCCGCCAGTAGATGAGGAAGTCGACGGTGATCGGGGCGTTGTCCTTCGTGATCGTCGTCTGGCTCGGGACCTCGATGAACTGCTCCCGGATGTCCACCTTCACCGGCCGGTCGACGATCGGGATGAGCCAGCGCAGCCCGGGGTCCTTCACCCGGCGCTCGTCCGTCTGGCCGAGGCGGAAGACGACCATCTTCTCGTACTGCTGGACGATCCGGACCGACAGGTACAGGAACACCAGGACGAGGACGAGGATCGCGACGATGACGGCGATCGTGACGCCGAGCTCCACTGGCGGGCTCCTTTCTCCCGCGGCGGCGGGACTGCTCAGGGCGCCGGCGCCGCGGCGGCCGGCTCGACGTAGAGGGTGAGGCCGTCCTGGCGGACGACCCGGACGGGCACGCCGCGGGCGATCGGGCGGCCGTCGGCGCTGCGGGCGGTCCATTCCTCGCCGGCGGCGAGGACCGTGCCCACGGGGTCGATCGGGCGGGAGACCTTGCCGTCCCGGCCGACGACCGCCAGCGACCCGACGAGGATGGGGCTCCGCGGCGCGTGCCGCGAGCGGTACGCGACGACGCTGATCATGACCCCGAACCCCGCCGTCAGCGTGACGATCGTGATGATGACCGGCAGGGCGACCGCTGCGTCGGGGGCGGTGGGGGTCCCGGGCTCCGTGTAGAGCGCGGCCGCGCCGAGGGCGACGCACGCCGCCGCGCCGATGGCGAGGAGGCCATGGCTCGTCACCTGGGTCTCGAGGAGGACGAGGACGAGGCCGAGGACGATGAGGAGGAGGCCCGCGACGTTGAGCGGCAGGCTCCCGAACCCGATGAAGGCGAGGAGGAGCGAGATCGCGCCGAGGATCCCGGTGACGAAGTTCGGGTTCTGGAGCTCGAAGATGAGGCCGTAGAAGCCGATCGTGAAGAGGATGAACGCGACGTTCGGGTCCGAGAGGAGGTGGAGGAACGCCTGGAAGGGGTTCATCGGCATCTCGACCGGCACCGCGCCGGCGGTGGCGAGCGTCACGGCCCGCCCGCCGGCGAGGGTCACGGTGCGGCCGTCGGCGGCGGCGAGGACCTCGGTGATCGTCGCCGCCGTCCCGTCCACGGCGCCGGCCGCCGCCGCCTGCGCCGCGGAGTAGCTCTTCGCCTCGGCGACCGTGGAGACCGCCCACGCGACGGGCCGGCCCCGCGCCTCCGCGATCGCCGTGATGTTCGCGATCGCGTCGTTGAGGACCTTCGTGCCGAGGGTCCCCCCGATGTCCTCGCCGCTGCTCGACACGGGGCTGGCGGCGCCGATGTTCGTGCCGGGGGCCATCCACGCGAGGTTCGCGGCGAGGGTGATGAACGTGCCCGCGCTCGCCGCCCGGCCGCCCGCCGGGGCGACCCATACGACGACCGGCACCGGCGCCTCGAGGAACGCCGTCGTGATCCGCTGCGTCGCATCGAGGCTGCCACCGGGCGTGTTGAGCTTGACGACGACGACCGCAGCACCGTCGCGGGCGGCCTTGGCGACGCCGTCGGCGAGGTAGCCGGCGAGGACACCGTCGACGACCCCGGTCGCGGGGAGGATCCACGCCGCACGCTCCCCGTCGGCCGCCCGCGCCGGGGCGACGGCCCCGAGGGCGAGGCCGGCCGTCCCGAGCCCCAGGAGCGCGAGCGGGAGCAACCTGGCGAGCGATGCGGTGCGGCGCACGATCGTGCCTCCCACGCGCAGTATCGCACCCGCGGTGCGGCGCGCCGAAGGGCCGGGAGTCAGGTCTCGCGCCCGTCGGCGGCCCCGCCCGCGGCGGTGGCCTTGCCCGCGGCGGTGGCCTTGCCCGCG
>JAJZRQ010000006.1:0-49189 GCA_021802585.1 Chloroflexota bacterium | reverse complement strand
GCCCGCGGCGGTGGCCTTGCCCGCGGCGGTGGCCTTGCCCGCGTCGAGGAAGTCGAGGACGAGCTGGCTCCACGTCTCCATCTGCGCCCGGACCGCCCGGAGCTCGGCGAACGTCGCGAACCGGCCGTCGAGCTTCTCGGTCTCGCGAACGGCGACGGGGCGTCCGCCGGCGTCCGCGCCGTAGACGACGCCGAGGTGGACCCGGCCGACGTCGGTCGCGTCGTCATTGAGGACGCCGAGGAGCCGGAACTCGGGCACGAACGCCGCTGCGATCTCCTCCGCCCACTCGCGGGCGAGGCCGCCGGCGAGGTCCTGGTCGCCGGGGTTGAGGTGGCCGCCGACACCGATCGAGAAGCGGTCGTGGAGGCGCTCGTCGGCGCCCGCGCGCGAGCGGCGCATGAGGAAGATCCGGTCGCCGTCGCGGAGGACGAGGTACGGGATCACCTGCTTGAACCGGGGGTCGTGCTCCATCGCGTCGCGCGGCTCGAAGCGCCCGTGCCGCGCCACCGCGGCGAGGACGGCCGCGGCACCGGCGATGCGGACGCCGTGCCACCCCCGCTCGTCCATGACGAGGCCCCGGGGCACGACGAGGACGTGCTCGGCGCTCATCCGTCCCCCTCGAGTCGGGTTCGTGCGGCGGCCAGGCGCGCCCGGAGGGCCTCCGCGTCGGGGAGCCCGTCGGCGGCGCGCGCGTCGAGGAGCGCGATCCACTCGTCGAGCCGCGACCGCACCATGCGAAGCCGGTCGGCGAGGGGCCCGGCGTTCGTCGCCGCGATCCCGGCACCCATCCCCGGGTCGCCGCGGGCGAGGCGCGTCGCGCTCGCCCAGCCCCCCGCCGCGAGCGCGGCGGCGACCGGCCATCCCGGGTCCGCGGGCGAGCCGGGTGCCCCGGCGACCGCCTCCACGAGCGCCGCGGCGAGGACGAGGGGAGCGTGGCTGATCCCGGCGACCGCCGCGTCATGGGCGTCCGCCCCCATCCGGACCGGGACCGCGCCGCAGGTCCGGGCGAGCTCCTCGACCCGGGCGTTCGCGGCCTCGTCCGCGGCCCGCGGGACGACGACCCACGGGCGGCCGCGGAAGAGGTCGCCGTCGGCGCCGCCGAAGCCGCTCGTCTCGCGGCCCGCCATCGGGTGGCCGCCGACGAAGCGGAGCCCGAGCTGCTCGGCCCGGGCGACGATCCGGACCTTCGTGCTCGCGACGTCGCTGACGACCGCGCCCGGGGCGAGCGCCGCCGCGGCGGCGCCGGCGAGGAGGTCGAGGAGCTCGAGACAGGCGGTCGGCGGCGCGGCGAGGACGACGAGGTCCGCCCCGGCGATCGCCTCGCCGGGGGAGCTGGCCGCGCGATCGAGCGCGCCGGCGGCGAGCGCCGCCCGCGGCCCGGACCCGGCCGGCGTCCACGCCGCGACCTCGGCCCCGGCGGCCCGCGCCGCCCGGGCGATCGACCCGCCGACGAGACCCAGGCCGAGGAGGGCGAGGCGCATCGGTCGGGCCGGCCCGCGGCGTCGTCCCGGCGGCCGGCGGGGGGGCGTCAGCCGATCTCGGGGAGGGCGGCGAGGGCCGCCGCCACCCGGTCGGCGGGGTACTCGTAGTCCTCGAGGGCCCCGGCGAGATAGCGCTCGTACGCGGAGAGGTCGTAGTGGCCGTGGCCGCTGAGGTTGAAGAGGATGACCCGGGGGACCCCCTCCTCGCGGGCGACGAGGGCCTCGTCGATCGCGACCCGGATCGCGTGGCTCGCCTCGGGAGCCGGAAGGATCCCCTCCGTCCGGGCGAACTGGACCCCCGCCGCGAAGCTCGCCCGCTGATGGACGGCGCGGGCTTCGATGATCCCCTCTTCCTTGAGGAGGCTGACGAGGGGCGCCATCCCGTGGTACCGGAGGCCGCCCGCGTGGATCGGCTCCGGGATGAAGTCGTGGCCGAGCGTGTGCATCTTCACGAGCGGCGTGAGCCGTGCCGTGTCGCCGAAGTCGTAGCGGTAGACGCCCCGGGTGAGCGAGGGGGCGGCCTCGGGCTCGGCGGCGACGACCCGGTACGCCGCCTCGCCGCGGAGCATCCGGCCGACGAAGGGGAACGTGAGGCCGGCGAAGTTCGACCCGCCGCCCGTGCACGCCACGAGGATGTCCGGCTCCTCGCCGGCCATCTCCATCTGGAGGAGCGCCTCCTGCCCGACGACCGTCTGGTGGAGGAGGACGTGGTTGAGGACCGAGCCGAGGGAGTACCGGGTGTCGTCCCGGGAGGCCGCGTCCTCCACCGCCTCGCTGATCGCGATCCCGAGCGACCCGGGGCTGTCCGGCGAGGCGGCGAGCACGGCGCGTCCGGACCCCGTCGTCGGCGACGGGCTGGCGACGACCTCGGCGCCGTACGTCTCCATGAGCATCCGGCGGTACGGCTTCTGGTCGTAGCTCGCGCGGACCATGTAGACCTTCACCTCGAGCCCAAAGAGGGCCCCGGCGAGGGCGAGGCTCGTGCCCCACTGCCCGGCGCCGGTCTCGGTCGCGAGGCGGGCGACGCCCTCCTCCTTGTTGTAGAAGGCCTGGGCGATCGCGGTGTTCGGCTTGTGGCTCCCGCCAGGGCTCACGCCCTCGTACTTGTAGTAGACGTGGGCGGGGGTGTCGAGGGCCTTCTCGAGGCGGTGGGCACGGTAGAGCGGGCTCGGCCGGTAGAGGCGGTACGCGTCGCGGACGGGACCGGGGATCTCGATCTCGCGCTCCGCGCTCACCTCCTGGCCGATGAGCGCCATCGGGAAGAGCGGCGCGAGGTCGGCCGGGCCGATCGGCTGGCCCGTGCCGGGGTGGAGGACCGGCGCCGGGGGGACCGGGAGGTCGGCCACGATGTTGTACCAGGACCGCGGGATGCGATCCTCGTCGAGGACGAACTTCGTCCGGTCGCTGGTCACGCCTGCCTCCTCCATCGTCGACTGGATCGCCACGCGGCACGCGGGACGTGCGAAGCCGGGACCGCGAGGCTACCCCACCGGAGGTGGATCGGGCAACCGTGCTCCCGCGAGCCGCGCCTCCGCGAGCGGATGGTAGCGGGCGGGCCCCCGGCCGAGCCGGCTCTCGAACACGACGAGCCGATCGACGGTCCACGTCGCGTCGAGCCCGACCGCGGCGTCCGCGAGCGCCTCGACGACCCGGCCCGCCCCCGGCACGCCGTCCGCACGGGCGAGCGTCAGGTGGGCCCGGAACGGGCGTCCGTCGCGCTCCCAGCCCCGGGCGGCGAGCTCGTCCTCGAGGGACGCGGCGAGCGCGGCGAGGCCCGCCGCGCCGTCGGAGATCCCGAGCCACACGACCCGTGGCCGCTCCCCCGCCGGGAAGCCCCCCGCGCCGGCGAGCCGGGCCTCGAACGGCGCGAGGCGCCCGGCCGCGGCCGCCGCGGCCGCCGCGACGTCCGGGACCCGCGCCGCGTCGGTCGCCCCGAGGAAGCGGAGCGTCAGATGGAGGTTCTCGCCGACGACCCAGCGCAGGCGCCGCGCCGCGCCGGCCCGCGGGTCCGCCGCGGCCCGCCGGAGGAGGTCGTCGACCGCCGCCCGGGCCTCCTCCCCGATCGGCACCGCGACGAAGACCCGCAGCTCGCCCGGCCGGAGGTCGGGCGGGCGGCGCCGGTCGCGATCCCCCTCAGCGGGCGTCGCCCTGCTCCCGCTCCCACGCCGCCCGGTCGGCGCGCAGGACGTCGAGCGCGGCGGCGCGGTCGCGCCACCCCACGACCTGGGTTGCCTTGTTCTCGAGGAGCTTGTACGTCTGGAAGAAGTTCTCGATCTCGACGAGGCGGTGCGGCCGGACCTGGTCGAGGCGCTCGATGTGCGCCTGGTGCGGGTCGCCGAGGGCAACGCAGAGAACCTTGAAGTCGAAGCCGTTCTCGTCGCTCATCTCGAGCCCGCCGATCGGACGTCCCCAGACCCGGCAGCCGGTGAACGTCGGCTCATCGATGACGAGGAGCGCGTCCGTGTGGTCGCCGTCCTCGGCGCGCGTCCCCTCGATGAACCCGTAGTCGAAGTTGTAGTAGACGGCCGAGGAGAGGACGCGGTTGAGGCGGAAGACCCCGGTCTCCTCGTCGAACTCGTACTTGTTGCGGCTCCCGCGCGGGATCTCGACCACGATCTCGACGGTGTCCGGGAAGGCGGCTCGGTGCTCGGCGGTCATGCGCGCACGATACGCGAATCAGGTTAAGAAGGCGGTTACGTCAGCCTCAGGCGCGCCGCTGCGTCGCCGAGGCTCGCCGCCATCTCGCCGAGCGTGTCCTGGCGATACATGCCGTCGATCCTGCGATCCACCCAGAGCTGGTGCGCGCGTTCGAGGTCCCTGCGACGGCGCAACCAGCCGATCCCGTCGACTACGGCGTAGACGTACTGATCAGGACGGCGGATCTCTGCCATCTGCTCGATCTCGCGGACGGCATCGCTCAGCTTGCTGCCCGTCGAATCGAAGCCCTTGATCGCCACGACGATCCGCGCGTCGGCGCCGGCCCCGGGGACCGCCAGATCGCACGGCGCGTCCGCTCGGCCTCGTCCGATGAACCTTGTCCGCATCGCATACCGGAAACCCTGAGCCCGGACAACCTCTTCGACCGCGTCCTCGAGCGCGCGCCCGCGGGCGATCGCTCGTCCGGCTCGAGACCTCGAGACCAGCCGGTCATGGACCACGTCGGCGTAGGTCCATGCACGTTCGCGACCCGCAGCCACGCGCTCAAGGGCACCCATCTCCGCGAACATGGCCGCCACCCCGTCGGGTTTCTCACGGGACAGCCGCGCGAATGAGGACGTGCCGAAGCGATACCGAAGCTGGTTCAGTAGCTGCTCCTGAGCCATTCCAGCCGCGACGGCCACGACGAGAATGGCCCCGGACTCCCCGGCAATGAGCCGGGACACAGCCTCCTCGTTCACCGCCTCCGCCTCGACCAGGGCACCGATCACCCGGTCGACGAGCCCACGATCTGGAGTCTCGAGGTCCAGGACGCCAGCAATGGGACGCAGGGAGCGGAGGTAAGCATCGAGATCGGCGGGGCCAGTCATCGCGAGGCAACGAAGATGAGCTCGTTCGCCTGTCGACGAGTCGCGGCCGAGTGCGTTCCGAAGTGATACCGGTGCGGAACTGCGTAGCAGACGACGTCGCGTCGCGCCTCCTTCAGCAGCGCAACGATCTCGGTCTCGTCGGGCACGGAGTTGGTGCTGTAGGACAGGACCAGCGCCTGCTCGTTGAACCGCTCGAACGTACGGCGCAGCGCATCGCGAATCGTGCGCTTGGACCCGAACGGGGTCGGTCGCTTTCGGATCTTCTTCGTCATCGTGTTGTGAAGGATTTCCTGCCCTCGCCAGTAGGTCGCCAGACCCTCGAGGAAGTGATAGCGCTTGATGTAGTCGTTGTCGTCACGTGGCGGGGCATACGGGGGATCCAGGTAGACGACGTCGCAGCCATCCGGATCGATGGAGAACACGTCGCCGCATGTGACCCGGCTGGCGCGCCCGTTGTCAAAGACAGTCGCGTTGTACTCCCGCGCTGCCTCCGCGAAGAGGACCGCCAACGGCGTATGCATCGCTCTCCGGCCGTCGTCGTAGCGCCCGTCGGTGACCGTGAAGACGCCGCGTGGCTGCTTTCGCGATGCCGCGAGACACAGGGAGGAGATGGCGATATCCCTCTCGTACCCGACCATGCCGTCGATGTGCGACCAGGCGCCGTCAATGAAAGCCAGATCATCCGGGGGAAAGTAGAGCCCTGCGAACGTGCTCCGGACGAAGTCGCGATCGTCGAGGCGGGAGGACGTCATCGCTCCAATCTGGTCTTCGCTGAGCCTCGCCTCCGAGTTCTCCGTGGTCGCGCGCGCGATCGTGGCGGCGAAGTTGAGGAAGTCGTTCGCCACCACCTCGACGCCGTTTGCCTTGAGCGCGTAGGAGACGACACCGCTCCCACTGAACGCGTCAAGCACGCGACGGGGTTCGAGACCGGAGATCACGTCGAGGAGTTGCGGCACCACCCGGTACTTCGAGCCCATGTACCTGAGGCGCGGGTAGCGAGCCACCCTGGCCAGAGCGGCCTCATTCGACGGCTGTGACCACAGCGACGATTCGAACAGAACAGCCAAAGAGAACCTCGGACGTGCCGGCGGGCGTTCCGAGCGGAGCCTAGCAGACAGCCTGCACCCAAGAGGATGCCTCTGCCCGTGCCACCTTGGTTGGCACGCGAGGCACGCGACAGGCGGCTCAGGTGGCGTCAGCGCACGGCGGAGCCGAGCACCGGAGCGAGCGCACCCCGAGGTTCGTGAGCGAGAAGCGGAGGCGACAACGCCGCGATGGCGGCCCATCAGCCGCCGGTCACTCGTTGTAGAGGCGCTCCTCGATGAGCTTCTCCTGGACCGTCCGGCCGCTCGGGTCGAAGCAGGAGAACTCGAAGTGCTTCTCGAACTCGAGGTCGACGTTGTCCTGGCCGCCGCGGTTCTTCTCCACCGAGAGGACGATCCAGTCGCGGAATCGCTGCGCCTGGTACGGGTTGAACTCGATGTTCACCTTCGCGACGATGTGGTATTTCTCGTTGAGGATGAGGATGATGTCGGCCTCGTAGTTGATCGCCGAGGAGCCGCGGAGGTGGTGGTTCCGCAGGCGCGAGGCCTTGAGGCCCTCCTTGTCGGCGGCGACGATCGCGACCATCCCGACCTGCTCGGCGAGGGCGATGTCCTTGAGCCCGTTGACGACGACCGTCACCTTCTCGGCCTCGGTGTTCGGCTCGGGGACCATCGGGACCTTCTGGAGGTAGTCGACGACGACGAGGAGCTGGCGGCCGCCGGAGAGGTCCTTGTGCATTCGCACGAGCTCCCGGACGTTCTCGACCGTGCTCGCCGTCTGCGTCCCCCGCATGAGGAAGAGGTTCTGCCCGTAGCGCCCGATCCGGTCGAGGCTCGGCCGGAGGCGCGGGTTCGCCGCGAGCTGGGGGCCACTCCCCTCCTGGCTCTCCGCAGCCCACGAGCCGAGGATCTCGCGGCGCACGTCCTGGATCTTGATCGCCCCGGTCTTGTGGGGAAGGTGGGCGAGCGCCGACTCCATCGCGATGAGGCGGTTGAGGAGGTAGTGCTCCTCGTGCTCGAAGCAGATGTAGAGGACGTTGGCCTGCCCGCCGGACGCGACGTTCCGCGCCATCTGGAGCGCCATCGTCGTCTTGCCGGTGCCCTGCGCGCCGCCGATGAGGAGGAGCTCGCCCGGCCGGAGCCCCGTCCCGATCGTCTTGTCGAGCGGGGTGAAGCCGAGCGGGATCGGCTGGTACTCCGCGAGGTCGCCGGTCGTGATCCGGTCGTTGAGGTCGACGAGGACGTCGAGCGCCGACTGCGGGACGAGGCTCCCGGTGTCGGCGTCGAGGCGCCACTGGGTCTTCGGCCCGCGGGCGGTGGGCTGCTCGGTCTCGGTGCTCACGCGTGCACTCGCTCCCCTGGCGTGCGGACGGCGGGGCAGGACCCCCGTCCGCAGATCGTAGCACCCGTCCCCGGGGCGGACACCCTACCGGAGTACCAGTCGGCGGGCGACCGGCCGGCCCGGCGCCCGCGTCGCCCGGAGGCGGGGCCGCTACGCCGACCCCGCGGCGAGCCCATCGAAGAAGCGGACGAGGGCGCGGATGCCACCCTCGAAGTTGGCGAGGTCCATCCACTCGTTCGGGGCGTGGAAGTTGCCGTTCGGGGGCATGAACCCCATGACCGTCACCGGCAGGCCGACGATCGAGGCGAGGCTCGCCGCGACCGGCACCGACCCGCCCTCGCGGGCGAAGAGCGGCGGGCGGCCGAACGTCGCCTCGAGGGCCGCCGCGAACGCCCGGGTCGCCGGGTGGTCGATCGGCGTCGTCGTGGGGCGGCCGCCGCCGAGGGAGACGACCTCGACGCGGACCCCCGGCGGGGCGATCCGCAGGACGTGCGCGCGGAGGAGCTCGAAGACGCGGGCAGGATCCTGGTCGGCCACGAGCCGGCAGGTGACCTTGGCGTGGGCGCTCCCGGGGATGATCGTCTTGCTCCCCTCGCCCGAGAACCCGCCCCAGATCCCGTTGACATCGAGCGTCGGGCGTGCGCCGCGCCGCTCGAGGGTCGTCCAGCCCGCCTCGCCGACGAGCGCCGGAACCTGGAGGCCGGCGCGGTACGCCTCCTCGTCGAAGGGGAGCGCGGCGAGGGCCGCCCGCTCCGCCTCGGAGAGGGGGACGACGTCGTCGTAGAAGCCGTCGATCCGGATCCGGCCGTCGGGGCCCTTGAGCGCGGCGATGATCCCGGCGAGAGCGTTGATCGGGTTGTCGATCGCCCCGCCGTGGGATCCGGAGTGGACGTCCTGGAACGGCCCGCGCACGTGGATCTCGGCGGCGCAGATGCCCCGCAGGCCGACGGTGATCGCCGGCAGGTTCCCCTCGAAGAACCCGCCGTCGGCAACGAGCGCGGCGTCGGCGGCGAGGCGCGCGGCGTTCGCGGCGAGCCAGGCGTCGAGGTGGACCGAGCTCGACTCTTCCTCGCCCTCGAACAAGAGCTTGAGGTTGACGGGGAGCGCCCCCCGGGTCTCGAGGAGCGCTCGCACGGCGGCGACGGCGATCGCGATGTTCGACTTGTCGTCGGACGCGCCGCGGGCGAGGACCCGCCCGCCGCGGATGACCGGCTCGAACGGGGCCGCCTCCCACTCGTCGAGGGGGTCGACCGGCTGGACGTCGTAGTGGCCGTAGAGGAGGACCGTCGGCGCGCCGGCGGCGCGAAGCCACTCCCCGTAGACGACCGGGTGCCCGCCGGTCTCGGAGACCTCGACGTGCTCCAGCCGGGCGTCGACGAGGTCGCCGGCGAGCCATTCGGCCGCCCGGCGGCAGTCGGCGGCGTGCCCCGGGATCCCGCTGATGCTCGGGATCCGGAGGAAGTCGAGGTACCGCGCGAGGCGGCGATCGGCGGTGGCCGCGAGCTGCGCTTCCAGCTCGCCGGCGAGGGGGGCGGGGGTCGTGCTCATCCCGCGATTCTGGCACGCCCGGGAGGCGGCCGCCGACCTCGGCCGGAGCGCGATGAGGGTGGCTCGGCGCGGCGGGGCGGCCGCCGCCCAACGTCAGGCGGGCTGGGCCGTCGGCTCCGGGGCCGCGTCGGCGAGCTTCGGGACGACGCCGTGGAGCGGCTCCTTCGGCGGGAGGTCGGAGAACAGCGCCTCGAACTCGTCGGCGTCGAGCGTCTCCTTCTCGACGAGGGCCTCGGCGAGCGTGTCGAGCTTCGCCCGGTGTGCGCTCAGGACCTCCGTCGCCCGGGCATAGGCGCTCTCCATGATGCTCCGGACCTCCTCGTCGATCTGGCGCGCGACGTCGTCCGAGTAGTTCCGCTGCTCGCCGATCTCGCGGCCCAGGAAGACGAGCTCGTCGCGCTTCCCGAACGCGAGCGGGCCGAGGCGGTCGCTCATCCCGAACTCGGTGACCATGCGCCGGGCGAGGTCGGTCGCCTTCTCGATGTCGTTCGACGCGCCGGTCGTCGTGTCCCCGAAGACGAGACGCTCCGAGGCGTTCCCGCCGAGCATGCCGGCGATCTTGTCCTCGAACTCCGACTTGCTCTGGAGGTAGCGGTCCTCCTGGGGGAGGGCCATCGTGTAGCCGAGGGCCATGCCCCGGCTGATGATCGTCACCTTCGCCACCGGGTCGCACTTCGGGAGGATCCGCTGGACGACGGCGTGCCCGCCCTCGTGGTAGGCGATGATGAGCTTCTCCGCGTCCGAGATCACCCGGCTCTTCCGCTCCGGGCCGGCGACGATCCGCTCGAGCGCCTCCTGGAACTCCGACATCCCGACGAGCTTCTTGTTGCGGCGGGCGGCGAGGATCGCGGCCTCGTTCACGAGGTTCGCCAGGTCGGCGCCGGAGAAGCCGGGCGACTGGCGGGCGATGTCCTCGATCGAGATCGCGCGGTCGAGGGGCTTGCCCTTCGTGTGGACCCGGAGGATCTCGACCCGGCCCTTCATGTCGGGGCGGTCGAGGATCACCTGGCGGTCGAAGCGGCCGGGGCGCAGGAGCGCCGGGTCCAGGACGTCGGGGCGGTTCGTCGCCGCGATCACGATGACGTTCGTGTTCGTGTCGAAACCGTCCATCTCGACGAGGATCTGGTTGAGGGTCTGCTCGCGCTCGTCGTGGCTCCCGCCGAGGCCGGCGCCCCGCTGGCGGCCGACGGCGTCGATCTCGTCGACGAAGACGATGCACGGCGAGTTCCGCTTCGCCTGGTCGAACAGGTCGCGGACGCGGCTGGCGCCGACGCCGACGAACATCTCGACGAACTCCGAGCCGGAGATGCTGAAGAACGGCACGCCGGCCTCGCCGGCGACCGCGCGGGCCATGAGCGTCTTGCCCGTGCCCGGAGGGCCGACGAGGAGAACGCCCCGCGGGATCCGCGCCCCGAGGGTGTTGAACTTCTCGGGGTACTTCAGGAACTCGACGACCTCCTGGAGCTCGGTCTTCGCCTCGTCCACCCCGGCGACGTCCGAGAACGTGACGACGGTCTTGTTGCCGAGGAACATCCGGGCCCGGCTCTTCCCGAAGCTCAGGGCCTGGTTGTTCGTGCCCTGGGCCTGGCGCATCATGAAGAAGAGGAAGCCGCCGATGAGGAGGACCGGGAGGAGGGCCCCGATGAGGAGGCTGATCCACTGCCCCGTCTGGGAGGCCTCCTTCCCTGCGAACACGATCGTCGTGGGGTCGATGCCGCCAGCCTCGGCCGCCTTGTCGACGTCGCCGAAGACGTTCGTGAAGCCCACCCCCGGCACGATGACGGCGTACGTGGCCGTGCTGCCCCGGGGGGTGACCGTGAGCCGCAGGTCCTGCTGCTCGACCTTCGCCACCTCGCCCTTCCGGACGTTGTCGAGGAACGTGGAATACGCCACCGTCTGGTCGCTCGGCGACGACATGAGGAACGAGTAGAGCAGCGCCACCGTGCCCACCACGAGGACGAGCATGACGATGCCGTTGCGCATGAACTTGCCGTTCAACCTGGCCTCCGGGTCCGACAGCCGCCCGGCGCGCCGCCCGACGGGTCCCCACGAGTATAGCCGGCGGGCCGCGCCCACCCCCCGCGGCGGGTAGGATGAGGGCGTGACGCCCTCGCCCGATCGACCGACCCCCGCAGCCGGCCGGGCGTCCGGGCTGCGTGGCGTCGTCCGGTCGTCGCCCCTGGGGCCCGTCCTGCGGCCCGCCGTCCGCGCGGTGCGCGGGGCGCGGCGGGCCCTCGCGCGGGGGCTCGTCCGGGCGGGGTCCCGGCTCGACCGCGGGGCCCTGCCGCCGCCGTCCGGGCCCCCACCGAGCTCGTGGGGCACGGTCCCCCTCGTCCACCGGCCGCGGCCGACTCCCGTCGCCTTCCCCGAGGCGCCGCCGCTCCCGCCGCTCGTCGAGCGGCCGATGGACGTCGTCCGCACGCTGCTCCCCGAAGCTCCCCGCGGCGCGTTCGACGTCGCCCTCTTCGAGCGGCTCAACGCGGAGTACGCCGACCGCCCGCTCGTCCCGGAGCCGCGGCGCTACGACCACGAGGCGATGATCGAGTCCGCCGTCGGCCGGCTCCGCGGGGTGCACCGCGCCATCGACCTCGCCGGCCGCACGGTCCTCGAGGTCGGATGCGGCGGTGGCTACGAGGTGTGGCTCGCCGCCCACGCCCTCGGCGCCGACGCGTGGGGCGTCGACGTCGCCGAGCGACGGGCGTGGCCGGCGCTCGTCGGCCCGCGCGTCCATCTCCAGGTCGCCGACCTCGCGACCGGCAGCCCGTTCCCGCCGGGCACGTTCGACCGGGCGATGTCGTTCACGGTCTGGGAGCACGTCGAGCACCCCTACCGGATGCTCGTCGAGACGCACCGGGCGCTCCGTCCCGGGGGGCTCTTCTGGATGAAGGCGAACCTCCACCGCGGCCCGCAGGCGTCGCACCTCTACCGCCACATCGCCTTCCCGTTCCCGCACCTCCTCTTCAGCGACGACGTCATCTCGGAAGCGCTGGCCCGCAAGGGCGTCGAGGTCTCGGGCGCGGCATGGGTGAACCGCCTGACGTGGGCCCAGTACGAGGACTACTTCCGGGCGATCGGCTTCCGGGTCCTCGCCCTCCGCTTCCGCGAGACGCCCCTCGATGAGGCGTTCTACGAGCGGTTCCGCGACGTCCTGGGACGGTACCCGCGCTGGGAGCTGAGCCGGGACTTCTTCGAGGTCGTCCTCGAGAAGGTCGACCCGCCCGCCGCTGCGGGACCCGCGCCCGCGCGCTGAGCGCGACGATGGCCGGCGCCTGCCGGCCATCGGGATCGGGCGATGGTAGCGGAGGGCGGATTCGAACCACCGACCAAGGGCTTATGAGTCCCCTGCTCTACCACTGAGCTACTCCGCCGTGGCGACCAAGCTTACCGAGCGTGACTGGGAGCGGCAACTACCGCAGTTGCAGCGCATGACTACCGAACAGCACATAACGCTCAGCACAGGGCACGGACGCCACCGTCGGTCCCGTCGACCCGACAGCCCTGAGCCGTGTCGGAAATCCCGTCACGTGTGCAGGCTCTTGCGCGGGGCCGTGGCCCGTGCCCGAAGATACTCCACAGCCGCCGCCCGGCCCGCCACGGTGAGCGACGTGACGTTCGGCCCGGTCGGGTGACCGTCGATCCACCGCGGTCGGACCTCGTCGAGCAGCCTGAAGAGCCGCCACCAGTAGAGGGGCCGATGCACGGACAGGACGATCTGCCGCTCGTCCACCGGTAGGCCGCCAGACCGCCAGCCCTGGGCCGTCACGATGGGCACGATCGCCTGCTCGAGCGCGTCGGCGATCGCTGGGCCGTCGAGCAGCCGATGGGCGATGAGCTCGCTCAGCATTGCCGCGTAGTCATCCGTGGCGCCGATGGTCGTCGCGATGGACCGCCACAGCGCGGACGGATCATCGACCAGCGCGCGGCCCTGTCGTGAGGTCGCGAGCCTTCGACCGCGCTTCGTGACCAACCGGAGACGCGTGGCGGTCTCGCGAAGGGCGCCGAGCTGGTGGACGTCCGCCTCCGATCGGGGCTGGCCATGCCACTCCCACCAGCCGAAGCGCTCGACCCCATCGCGCACGATCGGCGGGGGCAGATAGCCGCTCTGCGTCAATTCGACACCGGCGCGGCACGCCTGGAGCAGCCACCGGATCGGAGCGATGACCGGCTCCTGATCCTCGGGCGAGCGGGACGGATCGATGAACATGCCGGCGCGTGCTTCGCGCCAGCGGCGAAGTTCTTCGGGATGGGCAACTTCGACCCACATCCTGATCCGCTCCTCGATGATCAGCTGATGCCAGCTTCGCCCGGGCCCGCGTGGCGCCGTCCCGCGCAGGGCATGCTCGGTCAGCGACGCGGCCCGTGACTTCCATCCGGAGGAGCCCGGCACGAGCGCGCCGGCGACGATCGCCCGCTCGAGCTCCCACTCCATCCGGGAGTAGGCAGAAGCCTCATCGAGCCCCATCACCGAGCCCCACTCGAGCAGCTCGGTATCCGGAGGCTTGACGCCCGAAGCCTCGGCGGCTACCCGGTAGCGGGCAACACCTCGCGTATCGTCCTCGGTCCACGCCTCGAGGACGGTCCTCGTCGTTGCCGACCCGGCGATCGCGGCATAGCGATCGAGGCCCAGCTCCTCCAGAAGCGCGACCGTGGCGCGCGCGATCGGCAGCCAGGTTTCGTCGGGGTACTTGGCCGGGAGGCGGTACCAGAGGAAGTCCTGGACGCCCGCCTGCGTCAGGATCTCCTCGCCCTCGCCCGCGGTCAGGCCGTCGGCGGCGACCTGCGCCCACTCGCCGAAGCTCGGATCCTGGCGCTCGATCGCCGCGACCGCCGCATCAACCTTCGTCGCCGCCATCTCGTCTATGTTCGCCGATCGGGGCCGCAGGCAGGGCCTCGTGCCAACTGCGCTACTTGACCACATTGACCAATCTGGTCTAGGCTGCGGTCATGGCGACTCCTCCCGTCCCGACCATCGATTTCTCGCCGGCCAAGAGCCAGCTCTCAGACGTGATGACGCAGGTCTTCCACGGTCATCAGCCGCGGATCGTGTCGCGCCATCATGGCAAGGAGCAGATGCTGCTTGTCCGGCCGGACGATCTCGTGGCGATGCTCGGCGAGCACCGCCTGGACGTCCAGGCCGTCTACGACGCGGATGAGGTGACCCTGCGTGTCCCAGACATGGGCGTCCTCGGCTTCGGCGAGACCCTCGACGAAGCGATCGACGATCTCCTCGTTGAGCTCCACGCCTACGCGACGCGCTTCTTCCGTGAGCCGGCGCGGTTCCTGGCGACGAGCCGAGGCGTTCACGCCGCGGCCATCCTTCGGTTCGCACTCGCCGACGAGGATGAGCAGCGTCGGATGCTCGGGGTCGACGAACCGGAGCCGGAGCGTGCGGCCATCACCGCTCGGTGAGAACGCCCAGTTGGGACGAGTTCCGCGAGTTTCTCAAGCACGACCACTGGGAGGAGGATCGGGCCACCGGCCACGACTTCTTCGAGAAGACCCTCTCGGACGGCGAAATCCTCCGGACCCACGCGTCCCGCTCAGGCTCGAAGACCATGAGCCCGGGGCGGTTCAACGCGATCCTCTCCGACCAACTTCGCCTGAGTGAGTCCGAGTTCTGGGAAGTCCTCCGGACCAGGGCGCCGGCGCCTCGACCGAGCCCGGCGCCAGAACCTGCCCCGCCGTCGCTGCCGCTGGGGCTCGCGCTGGCCCTCGAGCGCGAGATCGGCCTGACTCGCGAGCAGATCGCCGAGCTCGATGCCGACGAAGCGCGTCGACGGCTCGACGAGGCGAGATCGCGTCCAAGGGAGTAGACGATGAAGAGCTGGTGTTGCGTCTGGCGGACCGGTGTTCGAGCGAGAAGTTCCGCCGAATCACGTGTGCGCTCTATCGGAGTTATGTGCTCTTGAGTTGGCTGCCGATAGAGCCCATAAGTGAGCACATTCCCGATCAGTTCCCACTCGGCAAACCACAGCGGATAGATGGGCGGGCTCATGAGTCCCCTGCTCTACCACTGAGCTGCTCCGCCGTGGCCATCAAGCCTACCGAGCGTGGCCTGGGGCGGCACCGCCGGGATTCAGCCCATAACAACGCAAGAGCGCATACCTGCCGTGGTGCCGGCGATCGCCGCAGCCACCCGCTCAGGCAGCCGTCGCGACCCGCTGGTCACAGGCCTCGATGAGCGCGAAAAGCTCGGCGGCGGCGAACTGTCGGTCGTGGCCGCCCTCGGTGATCTGGCGCACGACGCCGGACGTAGCGAGGACCTTGAGTCCATCAAGGGTCACTGGTGCGACGCGCCGATGGCGGCGCGGATCGTTGCGGCGGACGTGATCGGTTGAGCCGGTAGCGCGGCGATGATCCGTGGGTGGCCGGGATTGAACACCTAATCCAGTCCGCGAGCGTCGCTGTTCAATGTCAACCATCCGATTGGACCCTTCGTCGCCGGTGTTCCAGGGACACCGCCTGTTCCACTACTCCGCCGCCGGCGCATTCGGGCGCAGCCCCTCCGGAGCGCCAGAGCCGGGCTCCCCCGCCCCGGCGCCCGCCGCCGGAGCGCGGGGCCGGGTCACGAGGAGGATGCCGCCCGCGGTGAGGACGAAGCCGCCGAGGTCGATCGGCGAGAGCGTCTCGCCGAGGAGGACGGCACCGGCGGCGAGCCCCACGACGGGGACGCCGAGGAACCCGACCGTGGCGGCGAGCGGTCCGAGGGAACGGGTGACCGACTGGCTGGCCCAGAAGGCGAAGGCGGTCGCGAGGGGCCCGCTGTAGAGGAGGATCCCGATCGTCGCCGGCTCCCAGCGGACGCGCGCCCCGGGCTCGAGGAGGAGGGCGAGGACCGCGAGCGGGACGGCGGCGGCGAGGAGCTGCCAGGGCTGGAGGTCGAGGGGGGGCGAGGTCCAGCGGTGGCGCCGCACGTGGATCGAGGTCGCCGCCCAGATCGCCGCGCTGAGGAGGAGGAGCGCCGCGCCGCGGAGCTCCCCGGGCGCCCCCCAGTCCGTCGCCGTCGGGTCGACGAGGGCCACGATCCCCGCCATCCCGATCGCGAGGCCGGCGAGCTCGGCGCGGGCGGGCGCCGCCCGCAGGACGAGGACCTGGATCACGGCGACCCAGAGCGGCATGGTGTAGACGAGGATCGCCGAGCGCCCCGCCGGGACGACCTGGAGCGCGACGTTCATGAGGGCCGTTCCTGCGGCGACCTGGCCGAGCCCGACGCTCAGGACGACCGGGAGGTCGCGCCGCGCCGGCAGGGTGAGCCGCCGCCGGAGGACCACGAGGACGACGACCGCCGCGAGGCCGCTGCTCACGCGGAGCGCGGCGTACGTGAACGGCGGCATGTAGTCGAGGCCCCTCTTCGCCACCACCCAGTGGACGCCCCAGACGAGCGCCAGGAGGGCGAGGAGGACGGCTGCCGCGCCGCGGCCATGGGCCTCGGCGACCGGAGGGTGGACGTCCGTCGCCCGCGGGGCGGCGCCGTGGGGCGCGCGCGGGCTCGGGGTGCGCGGCGCGGGCGCGACCGGCGCCGGCGACGGGGCGGTCAGCTGCCGGGCCCGAAGAGGACCTCGAGCCAGCCCTCGAGCGGCGACGACCGCGCCGGCTCGGCGCCGAGGCGACGGGCCGGCGAGCCCGGGGCGTCGGCAGGGAGCGGCGCCGCGCCCGGGGCGAGGGCGAAGGGACGTTCCTTCCGCGACCCGAGCTGGTAGGCGCGGGCCTGCTGAAGGATCCACCGTTCCTGGGTCACTAGGGCAAGCTCGCTCCGGAGCGCGGCGGCCTCCTCGGTGGCGGCCGCATTCCGGGCGCGCGCCGCGTCGACGAGCGTGGCCATCCGCGACGCCTCGGCGGCCTGGCCGGCGAACCCGACGACGATCCACGCCGCGAGGACGGCGAGGCCGACCCACGCGAGCTGGCGGCGCGAGATCCCGGCGATGCCGAGGTCCGCCAGCGACGGCGCCGGGGCCGGCGCGTCCGACGACGGGCCAGCCGGCGCGGGCTCCCGCGCGGGGGGGGCGGCGTCGGCGCTGGGGGCCGGCCCGGGGTGCCACGGCATGCGTCGCAGCGTAGCTGCGCACGAACCGAGTGTCAAACCGCGGCCGTGCCACACGAGGTGACACGGCCGACCTCCACGATGGCCTCGCCGACCCGCTCGCCAGGATGCTATCGTCACGGACAGACCGCACAGATGTTCGATATCGGAGGCGCCGGCCATGCGCACGTATGCTCCCGCCCCGGTCGAGACGATCCTCGCCCGCCTCCTCGACGAGCCATCCCTCGCGCGCGGGGTCCTCCACCACGCGGTCGAGCCGGCCCGGGCGGCGATGATGGCGCCGTTCCCCGCCTGGCTCGACCCGCGGATCCGGGAGGCGCTCGCGGGTCGCGGGATCGAGGCCCTCTACACTCACCAGGCGGAGGCGCTCGAGGCGGTCCGCGGGGGTCGTGACGTCTGCGTCGTCACGCCGACCGCGTCCGGCAAGAGCCTCTGCTACGAGCTGCCCGTCCTCCAGGCACTCGCCGAGGACCCGGCGGCGCGGGCCCTCTGGCTGTTCCCCACGAAGGCCCTCGGGCAGGACCAGGTTGCCTCGTTCCGCGCGCTCGCCGTCGCGGCGGGCCTCGGCGTCTCGACCTCCACGTACGACGGCGACACGCCGGCGCCGATCCGCTCGACGATCCGCACCGCCGGCCAGGTCGTCGTGACGAACCCGGACATGCTCCATGCCGCGATCCTCCCCCACCACACGAAGTGGTTCCAGCTCTTCGAGCAGCTCCGCGTCATCGTCGTCGACGAGCTCCACACGTACCGCGGCCTCTTCGGCAGCCACGTCGCGAACGTCCTGCGGCGGCTCCTCCGCCTCTGCGCCCACTACGGGTCGAGCCCGGTCGTCGTCACATGCTCCGCGACGATCGCCAACCCCGGCGAGCTGGCGACCCTCCTCACCGGCCGCGCGCCCCTCGTCGTCGACCGGAGCGGGGCCCCGTCGGGGGAGCGCCACCTCCTGTTCGTCGACCCGCCGATCGTCGACGCCGCGTCGGGCGCCCGGGGGTCCGCGCTCGCCCTCTCCCAGCGGTGGGCGCTCCCGTTCGTCCGCGGCGGGCGCCAGACGATCGTCTTCGGCCGCTCGCGGACGGCCGTGGAGCTCATCCTCACCGGGCTCCGGGAGACGCTCCGGGAGCACGGCGGGCCGCGCTCCCGTGTCCGCGGCTACCGGGGCGGCTACCTCCCCACGGAGCGACGGGCGATCGAGGACGGGCTGCGCACGGGCGAGGTCCTGGGGGTCGTCGCCACGAACGCCCTCGAGCTCGGGGTCGACGTCGGGCGGATGGACGCCGCCATCCTCGCCGGGTACCCGGGGTCGGTCGCGGCGACGCGCCAGCAGGCCGGTCGCGCCGGGCGGCGCGGGGGGGCCAGCGTCGCGGTCCTCGTCGCGTCGGCGGCGCCGGTCGACCAGTACGTCGTCCACCACCCCGAGTTCGTCCTCGACCGGCCGCCGGAGGAGGCGCGGATCGACCCCGACAACCTCCACGTCCTCCTCGCGCACCTCAGGGCCGCGGCGTTCGAGCTGCCGTTCGTCCCCGGCGAGGCGTTCGGGCCCGGGCCGGCCGACGACCTCCTCGCGTTCCTCGGCGAGGACGGCCACGTCCACCAGGGCGACGACGGCCGCTGGTACTGGTCGTCGGAGAACTTCCCGGCCTCGGCGATCTCGCTCCGGACCGCCGCCGACGAGAACGTCGTGATCATCGATACGACGCCCGACCGGCCGCGGGTCATCGGCGAGCTCGACCTCTTCTCCGCCCAGACGCTCGTCCATGAGGACGCCATCTACCTCCACGAGTCGGCCCAGTTCCACGTCGACCGGCTCGACTGGGGCGAGCGGAAGGCGTACGTCCGGCGCGTCGACGTCGACCACTACACGCAGGCCGATCGGGCGGTCACCCTCAAACCGCTCGACGTCTTCGCGGCCGCCGCCGCCCCCGGGGGGACCCGGCGCCACGGCGAGGTCATGGTTGCGAGCCGGGCGACGATCTTCAAGAAGCTGAAGCTCGTGACGAACGAGAATCTCGGCTGGGGACCGATCCACCTGCCCGAGATCGAGCTCCAGACGACCGCCTGCTGGGTGACGGCGGAGGGCGTTGCAAACGCCTGGCGGCGCGTCGAGCTCGACGTCGCGCTCGCGGGCGCGGGCCGGGCGCTCCAGGCCGTCGCCAGCGTCCTCCTCATGGTCGACCCGCGGGACCTCGGCCTCGTGACCCAGGTCCGCTCGCCGCACGACGGCGCCCCCACCGTCTACCTCTACGAGGCCGTGCCGGGCGGCGTCGGCCTCGCCGAGCGTCTCTGGCAGCGGCATGGGGAGCTCGTCGACGGGGCGGCCGACCTCGTGGCGTCGTGCGGGTGCGAGGGCGGATGCCCGTCCTGCACCGGGCCGCGGCCGGCCGGCGGCGAGGCCGCGCTCGACGCCCGGGTCCTCGCGCTCCGGCTCCTCGCCGACCTCGGGGCACGACGGCCGGCAGCGGTCGCCGCCCGATGAGCGGCGCCGCCACCCTGCCGGCGAGGCTCGCCCGGTTCCGGGCGTCCCACCGGGCCGCCGGGGATGGCGTCGCGGCCGCGACGCCATCCCCGGGTCGCGGCGCCGCGCTCGCGGAACGCCTTGCCGGGTCCGTCGGCGGGGAGGTCGTCGACGGCCCGGGAGGGCTCGTCGTCCGCGTCGAGCCGCCGCCGCTCGGGGTGCCCCTCGTCCGGGAGCGGTTGGCGACGCTCCCGGGCCAGCCTGGCGCGACGGCCCGCCTCGTCTGCCTCGACACGGAGACGACCGGCCTCGGGACGGCGGCCGGGACGCTTGCCTTCCTCGTCGGCCTCGGCTGGTGGGAGGGCGCGTCCTTCCGCCGCCTCCAGCTCGTCTGCCCGGACCATGGCGAGGAGGCCGCCCTCCTCGCGGCCCTCGAGCGGGCGCTCCCGCCCGATGCGTGGCTCGTCACGTACAACGGGCGCGGCTTCGACTGGCCGCTCCTCGTGACCCGGTACCGCCTCCACCGGCGGGCGGCGCCGGCCCATGCCGGGATGCTCGACCTCCTGCCGGGGGTCCGGCGCCTCTTCCGCCACCGCCTCGGCGACGCTCGGCTCGCCACGGTCGAGCGCGAGATCCTCGGCGTCCGCCGCGAGGGTGACGTCGGCGGCTGGGAGATCCCTGGCCGCTACCTCGACTTCGTCCGGGGCGGAGCGGCAGCGCCCCTCGCCCCGGTCCTTCGCCACAACGCCGAGGACGTCGCGTCGCTCGCCCGGCTCCTCGCCCACCTCGACGCCCGTTATGCCGACCCCGCCGAGCGGCCGAGCTCGCCGGCCGGCGACCTCCTGGCGCTCGCCCGGGCGTACACCCGCGAGCGGCGCCACGAGGAGGCCCTCGCGTGCCTCGACGACGCCGCCTCCGCCTGGCGCCCGCCGATCCACGGCTCGTCCGCCTGGCCGTTCGGCGTCCCGGCGCCGGCGGCCGCCCCCGTGAGCGTCGAGCGGATTCGCGCCGAGCGGGCGCGGACGCTCCGCCGGCTCGGGCGGGCGGACGACGCACTCGCTGCCTGGGAGGCGCTTGCCGTTGAGGGCGGCGTCGGCGCCCCGCGCGCCTGGGTGGAGGCCGCGAAGATCCGGGAGCACTGCCGGCGGGACGCCCCCGGGGCGCTCCTTGCGGCGGAGGCGGCGGAGGCGGCGGCCCGGGCTGTCGAACGCACCCGGCTCCGGGGTGGCGGTGACCCGCGCTTCGACGCCGCGCTCGCCGCGCGCCTGCGGCGCCTCCGCCGCCGCGCGGCACGGGACGTCAGCCCCGCTGCACCTGCCGGAGCGTCGCGCGCACCTCGGCGAGCGTAGGGACGCCGGCGAGGCCGCGCCCCGCGACGCGCGCCGCGGCGACGGCGGCCGCGAAGTGGAGCGCGCCGGCCAGGTGCGGCCGCCGCCCGGCGAGTGCCGGCGCGACCCGGGCCGCGAGGAGCGCCGCGAGGAACGCGTCGCCCGCCCCGATCGTGTCGACCGGGCCGCTCGCCGGCACCGCGGGGAACGTGTGGACCCGCGGGGCGCCGGCCCGGACCGTGAAGGCAAGCCCGCCCCGCGAACCGCGGGTGAGCGTGCAGAGGGTCCCGGTCCGGAGGAGCCGGAGGAGGCCGGGCACGTCGGTCCCCGGATCGAGATCCTCGGCGCTCACCGACACGAGGTTCGCCCGTCCGAGGAGGGCTCGCGGGACGGGCGGACGCGGACGGACGGCGACGCCGGGCTCGAGAGCGCGGAGGAGCCCTTGCCAGCCCAGCGCCACGACCGCGCCGGGCGGGATCGCCGCCCACCCGTCAGGCAGCTCGTCGGCGACGGGCGCGAGGCACCATGCGGGCGCCGCGCGCCAGGCCGGCGGGAGCGCGGCGACCGGAAGCCGCGCGCCGGGGTCGGCGCAGCGGACGATTCGGCCCGCCGGCGTCTCCTCGAGGTGGAAGACGGGTCCCGCGGGGAGGCGCACGAGGCGGACGTCGGCGCCGGCCTCGCGGAGGAGGTCGAGCTCCACGGCCTTCGCGGCCTCCGCGTCGACGCCGAGGACGACGCCGACCCGCAGGCCGAGCCGGGCGAGGACGAGGGCGCCGTACGTCGCGGAGCCGCCGAGGCGCCAGCCGCGCGGGTCCGCCGGGTCGAGGTCGCGCGAAGCGGCGCCGGCGACGACGAACGCGGGGGCGGGCCCCTCCTCCGCGTCGCGCTCCCGCTCCGCCGGCGTGGGATCGGCGACGGGCGCGGCCGTCCCGGTGCCCTCCCCGGCGGTGCGGCGCGGGCGGATCGCCGGGCTGGCCCCGGGGGCTCCGTATACTGGCCGGGTCGGCTCCGCAGGTGAGGAGGCCACGTGTACTTCTACGAGCTCCACGAGGGCGATGACGAGCTCTACTCCGATGTGCTCCTGGCACGCGACGAGGAGATCGCGCCGGAGGACTTCTTCGACCTCGTCCAGGAGATCCGGCGGCGGATCGCGGACGACTTCGAGGAAGATACCCTCATCGAGGCGATCGCCGTCGAGCTCGAGCGCAGCCACGGGTTCGTCTACGTCTCCGACGAGCGGCTCGCGGCCGCCGTGAACGTGTCCGCCGACGAGGACGAGAACTACCTCATCGCGACGAGCGAGGACGAGCTGGAGGCGCTCGACACCGACGCTGACGTCCGGGGGGTGTTCGTCGAGTACGGCGGCGACGACGACGTCCGCGCCAACTGACGTCGGCCTCAGGGCGGCGGTCCCGCCGCGGGGCCACCAGGCCGCGGACCACCGCGCGGGGACCTACCGCGCGGGGACCTACCGCGAGAAGAGGACCTCGATGACGTCGCCATCGCGGACCCGGTACGTCCGCCCCTCGGAGCGGAGCTTCCCGTGCTTCCGCGCCTCGGCCGTGGAGCCCAGGGCGACGAGGTCCTCGTAGGGGACGGTCTCGGCGCGGATGAAGCCCTTTGCGAGGTCCGTGTGGATCGCGGCCGCGGCGTCGACCGCCGTCGCGCCGTCGGGGACCGGCCAGGCCCGCACCTCGTCCGGCCCGGCGGTGAGGAAGCTGACGAGCCCGAGCAGCCGATACGACAGGGCGATGACCCGGTCGAGGCTGCTCTCCGTGATCCCCAGCTCCGTGGCGAACACGGCCGCCTCCTCCGGTTCGAGCTGGCCGAGCTCCATCTCGATCCGGGCCGAGAGCGCGTCGACGAGGGCGTGGCGGTGGTCGTAGCGGCCGGCGACCGCCGCGACGAGCTCCGCCGCGCGCGGCAGCTCGCCCTCGCCGACGTTGAGGAGGACGAGGACCGGCTTCTGGGTGAGGAAGCGGAACCCGCGGAGCGCCTTCTCCTCGTCGGGGTCGAGGCCCGCGTCACGGATCGGGCGGCCGTCGGCGAGCCCGCCCCGCAGTCGCTCGAGGATCGCCGCCTCCCGCTCGTTCGCCTCGCGCTCGGCCGGCGTGCCGTGGCGGCCGGTGCCGTGGAGCCGCTCCAGGCGGCGGTCGACGACCGCGAGGTCGGCGAGCGTGAACTCGAGGTCGAGCTGCTCGAGGTCGCGCCAGGCGTCGACGGAGCCCGCCGGGTGCGGGTGGTGGGGGTCGTCCCAGGCCCGCACGACGTGGAGGAGGGCGTCGGCGTCGCGGAGCCGCGCGAGGTGCTCGGCCGGCAGCTCCTCCGCCCCGACGTGGCCCTCGGACGACGGTGGCGGCGCAGGCAGGTCGACGTACGTGACGTCCGCGTGGACGATCTTCCGGGGGTGGAAGATCTCGGCGAGGCGGTCGAGGCGCGGGTCGGGGACCTTGACGACCCCGACGTGGAGCTCCATCCCGCCGAACCCGCCGGTCTGGACGTCGCCGCGGGTCAGGGTGTTGAAGACGGTGGTCTTCCCGGCCCCCGCGAGCCCGACGATCGCGATCTGCATGGCCTCAGTATCCGGCGCCCGGGTCCACCGTGTTGAGGAGCGGCGCGCCCGCCGCGTACCGCCGGAGGTTCTCGGCGAAGAGGTCGACCGTGCGGTCGAGGACGCGGCCGCTCGACCACGCGGTGTGGGGCGTGACGATGACGTTGGGGAGGGCGTAGAAGGGCGAGTCCGGCGGCAGGGGCTCCTCGCGGAACGCGTCGAGCACCGCCCCGCCGATCGTCCCCTCGCGGAGGGCGCGGAGGAGGGCCCGCTCGACGACGAGGCGGCCGCGGGCGACGTTGACGAGCCAGGCCGTCCGCTTCATGAGGCCGAGGACGCGGTCGTCGACGAGGTCCTCCGTCTCCGGCGTGAGGGGCAGGGCGAGGATCACGAAGTCGGCGGCCGCGACGACGTCGCCGAACGTCTCCGGGCCGCCGACCTCGACGCCGGGCGGCAGCGGCGGCTCGGCGGGCCGGAGGCCGGGCGAGCGCCGGGTCGCGACGATCCGCGGCCCGAACGGGGCGGCGAGCTCGGCGATCGCCCGGCCGATGCTCCCGAACCCGACGATCCCGAGGGTCGTGTCGCGGAGCTCGCGACCCTCCAGGGGCTGCCACGTGCGCTCGGCGGCGAGCTCGAGGAGCTGCGGGAGCCGCCGGTTCACGGCGAGGGTCATCATGAGGACGTACTCCGCGATCGGGCGGCTGAAGACGCCCCGCGCGTTCGTGATCGTGAGCCCCCGGGCCACGCCCGCGGGCGAGAGGAGGCGCTCGACGCCGGCCGCCGCCGAGTGGATCCAGCGGAGGCCCGGCGCCCGCGCGAGGAGCCGCTCGAACGCGTCGGGCGCGAGCCAGCCGTGGAGGAGCACCTCGACGTCGTCGAGGGGGCCGTCGGCGAGCCCCTCGCGGGAGAGGGTGACGAGCCGCGCCCCGGGGGCGGCCGCGCGGATCGCCGCGAGGTCCTGGGGGCGGAGGCGGGCCGCGAGGATCGGCGACAGGGCGATCGCGCGCGGAACACCGGGGGGCGTCGCCGGCGGGAGGTCCGCCGAGAGGTCGTCGAGCCCGGGGCCGGGGCCGCCGCCCATCACGCGGGTCGCCCAGCGGTGCCGGACGGCACGGAGGGGGCCGCGCCTCCCACGACCCGCCGGACCCAGCGATCGGGGTGCTCGAGCTCGCCGTCCCGCGGCAGCGTCTCCGGGCCGTCCCAGAGCCGCCGGAGGCCCTCGGGGCCGGCGGTCCGCTCGACGGCGGCGACGAACCGTTCGCCGCGGGCGTACTGCTCCATCTTCAGGTCGAGGCCGGTGATCCGGAGGATCGCCCGCTCCATCGGGCTGCGCGTCGCACGCCGGGCGTGGAAGCGCCGGCTGATCGTCTCGACCCCCGGGACGAGGTCGCGGCCGGCGGCGTCCATCACGTGGTCCGAGAATCCCTCGAGGAGGCTCATGACTGTCTGCGTCTCCCGGAAGAGGCGCCGCTGCTCGTCCGGCAGGAGGCGCTCGAGCCAGTGCCCGTCGCCCCCTCGGAGCGCGCGCCCGAGGGCCCGCGACGCGTCCCGGCCGAGGTCCGACGCGCTCCGCGAAAGGCCGCCGAGCTGCTTCTCCAGCCGCTCCGCGAGGTACGGACGGAGCCAGGGATGGGCCTCGAACTCGAACGCGTGGGTCGTCTCGTGGAGGGCGATCCACGTCCGGAACGGGTCGACCGGGACCCCCAGGGCGGCCGCCGTATGGCGGACGTTCTCCTCGACGAAGAGGAGCTGGCCCGGCGCGGCCTCGGCGGAGAGGAGGGCGAGGTCGTACTGGCCGAGGACCCGCTGGCCCATGAAGCCGAGGAGGAGCCCGAACTGGCGGGTCGTGACCCACCGGTTCGCGAGCGCGAGCGAGGCCTTCGCGAGCCCGGCGCCGGGCGGCACGACCTGGTCGAGGAGCTCACCCTCGAGGCGCCCGAAGAGGGCGGCGAAGGTCGCCAGGTTCGCCCGGACCCAGCCCGCCCGGTCGACGACGGCGACCCGCTCGACGATCCCCGGGAGGGGCGTCCCGAGCGCCGCCTCGAGGGCCGGCACGACCCGCCGCATCGCGGCCTCGTACGCGGGCTCCGCCGCCGCGAGCGCCGCCGCGTCGAGGTGGCCCGGGGCGTTCCGCATTCGCGCCTCGGCGATGCGCTGGACCGTCGCCCAGTCCACGAGCCCCGCGCGGGCCCGCTCCTCGGCGCGCCGGCCGAGGACCGTCACCGCGGCCCCGAGCGCGGCGCCGACGACGAACCCGGCCTGCCAGGCCGGCGCGCCGCTCGACCGCCCCGCGTGCCGGGACCTGCTCATGGGAGCACCCTCATCGCGCGAGGGGCTCCAGCTCGACGGCCTCGACGACCGGAAACGCGCCGCCGAACATCCGGGCCGCGATCCGCTCGAAGGCGGCGAGGTCGCCGGTCGTCATCACCCGGTGCGCGGGCAGGCCGGCCCGGGCCGGCGTCGGGTCGTGGCCCTCGCCGGCGGCGTCCGCTGCCGTCCCGCGGGTCGATCCGGGGACCTCGAGACCGTTGATCGAGAGGAGCTCGGCGAGCGCGCCGGCCGTCGCCGTCGCCGAGTCGACGACCGCGACCCCCTCTCCGACCGCCGCCTGGAGGGCGGGTCGCAGGAGCGGGTAGTGGGTGCAGCCGAGGAGGAGCGTGTCGATCCGCGCGGAGGAGGGCAGCGGATGGATGAAGTCGCCGTTCGCGGCGCGCCGGCCGAGGAGCGGCGCGAGCGCCTCGGCGACGGCGGCCTCCGCGGCGGCCCCTGCGAGCTCGCCGGCCTCGACGAGGGGGACGAGGGCCGGGGTGGCGTGCTCGTAGACCTCGACCGCCGGGTTCTCCTCCTTGATCGCGTCGAAGTACGCATGGGAGCGGATCGTCGCCGGCGTGGCGATGACCCCGACGCGGCGGGTCCGCGTCGCGAGGGCCGCCGCCTGGGCGCCGGGCCGGATGACGCCGAGGACCGGGAGGTCGTACCGCCGGCGGTAGTCGCCGAGCGCGACGGCAGTGGAGGTGTTGCAGGCGACGACGAGCGCCTTCACGTCCTCGCGCACGAGGCGGTCGAGAGCCTCCGTGCTGAAGCGCCGCACCTCGTCGTCGGAGCGGGTCCCATACGGCGCCCGCGCGTTGTCGCCGAGGTAGATCGTCGGCTCCGCGGGGAGCCGGCGGCGGACCTCGCGGAGGACCGTGAGGCCCCCGACCCCCGAGTCGAAGACGCCGATCGGGCGCCGGTCGGCCACCGCGTCAGCGCCGCGCGGCGGCGAGCGGGGCCGCCCCGGCCAGGTGGGCGGCGATCCGGGCGACGTCACGGCTGATCGGCGCGTCCGGGTTCGCGAGGACGAACGGCAGGCCCTCGTTGTTCGCCTGGACGACGAGCCGCCCGTCGGAGACGATCGTGTGCTCCGGCACCCGGCCGAGCGCCCGCGCGAGGTCCTCGGCGTCGATCCCGCCGCTCGAGTCAGCGCGATTCACGACGTACTGGACCTTGGCGGCCGGGTAGCCGATCGCCCGGAACGCCTCCGCGACCGCGAGCGTGTTGCGGATCGTCGTCGAGTCGTACGTGACGATCTCGAGGATCGTGTCGGCCGCGTCGAGGAGCGCGAGGGGGATGTCGCCGAGCGCGGCGGGCATGTCGACGACCACGACGGCGTAGAGCCGGCGGAGGAGCGAGATGGCCTTCTCCATGTCCCGGACGCTCACCATGTCGGCCATCTCGACCCGCGGCGGGGCGAGGAGGATGTCGATCCCCGACGGGTCGCGCCAGAGGACGTCCTGGAGGTCCGACTCTCCGATCCGGTCCGTCGGCAGGTCGAGGATCGACGGGGCGTCCGCGGGCACGCGGAGGAGCGAGCGGAGGTCGCCGAACTGGAGGCTGCCGTCGACGAGGGCCGTCCGGGCGCCCCCCTGGGCGACGGCGACCGCGAGGTTGAACGCGACGGTGGTCTTCCCGACGCCGCCCTTCGGGGCGTAGACCGTGACGAGCCTCGACTGGGCCGCCTCCGTCGCGGCGAGCGCTGCCTGGTGGGCCGCGGCGACGACGCTCACGAGCTCGAAGCCGGAGAACGGCATCCCCAGGACCGCGTGGATGCCGGCCGCCGGGTTGCGCGCGACGGGGCTCTGGGGGACGGTGAGGACGACGACGGGGATGCCCAGGCCCGCCTCGCGGAGCTGCGCGACGACCTTGTCGCCCTTCGTCCGGCCCTGGAGGAGCCAGTCGACGATGACGACGTCCGGCCGCAGCTGGCGTGCCTGCGTCGCCGCGCGCCCCCCGTCGCTCACGATGTCGACGAGCTTGACCTGCGACTGGGCGTTCAGGAGGCCGCGCATGTACTGGGAGACCTGCGGGACGTCCTCCACGAGGAGGAGGCGGATCTGGCCGACGGCGGTGGACATCGCGCCCGACGATACCACGCTCACCCGGCCGGGCCCGAGCCCGGCATCCGGGCCACGACGATCGCCCGATCGTCATGGGGGCCGAGGGGCTCGAGGTCGTACCCGCCGGCGACGAGCTCCACCGTGAGCCCGGCGCCCTCCGCCATCGCCCGCAGCTCGTCGGCCGTCACGAGCCGGACGACGTCGCGGCGGACCCACCGGCTCGCCGGCTCGCCCGGGTCGCCCTCCTCGTAGATCGTCGTGAGGGCGACGGTCTGGGTCGCCGCGTCGTGCTGGGCGGCGGCCGTCTTCGTGACCCAGCGGCCGGTCTCGGGGTCGGGGCGGTGGTACTCGAGGTGGAGACGGCCGTCATAGCGGGCGAGGTCGTGGGCGTCAGGGAGCCACGTGTCGACGGCCGCGATCCCGCCCGGCACGAGGTGTGCGGCGAGGGCGGCCCATGCCGCCCGCTGGGCCGCCCGGCTCGGCAGGAGGAGGATCGAGTTCAGGGCGACGAGGCCGAGCCCGAAGCGCCGGGCGGGCCCGCGGCCGCCGGCGCCGGGCGCGCCGCCGAGTTCCAGCCCGACGACGTCGCCGAGGACGAGCTCGAGGCGCCCCGCGACGTCCGGCCCGGCAGCCTCGGCGCGGCGCCGCGCGCGGGCGAGCATCGCGGCGTCGATGTCGACGGCGGTGACGGGGCGGTCTTCGGCGGCGAGGGGCACCGCCACGCGGCCGCTCCCCGCCATGAGCTCGAGGACCGGGCCGTCGGCCTCGGCGGCGAGCGCCGTCCACATCTCGAGGTCGCCGGGGTCGTCCTGGAGGTCGAGGTCGTAGAGGCGGGCGAGCGCCTCCGCCGGGGTCTCCCGGCCCTCCGCAGTGCTCATGCGCTGATGCTACGCCGCCGCCCGCGGCGGCGATCGGCCGCGACCCCCGGCCCGGGCCCCGCCACCGGCCGCTCCACTACCCCGCGGCCAGCCTGACCTCCCGGCCGGCCGCCTTCTTCACCGCCAGCGCGGAGATCGCCTCGAGGACGCAGCGGTTCGCGGCGGCCGCGGTGATCTCGGCGTGGTCGTACGGCGGCGAGACCTCGACGACGTCCATCCCGGCGAGCTCTGCCGCGCCGACGATCCGGCGGATCGCCCGGAGGACCTCGCGGGTGAGCATCCCGCCCGGCTCCGGGGTCCCCGTGCCGGGCGCCATTCCCGGGTCGATGACGTCGATGTCGACCGAGAGGTAGATCGCGTCGGCCCCCTCGAGCGCCTCGGCGATCGCGTCGTCGATCACCGCCTCCGCGCCGCGCTCCTCGATCTCGCGCATGAGGTGCCAGCGCATCCCCTGCGCGCGCATCCAGGCGAAGACGTCGGGCGGCGGCCAGTAGCCGCGGAGGCCCACCTGGACGAAGTTCCGGCCCTTCACGGCACCGCTCTCGACGAGCCGCCGCATCGGCGTCCCGTGCCCGGCGAGCACGCCCCAGTCCTCCGGCGCGGTGTCGGCGTGCGCGTCGAAGTGGACGATCCCCATCGTCCGGGGCCGCCGGACCTCGGCGATCGCCGTCGCCGACGGCCACGTGATCGAGTGGTCGCCGCCGAGGACGATCGGGATCGCGCCCGTCGCCGCGACGTCGCGGACCTTCCGGTAGATGAACGCGTGGCCGCGCTCGATCCACGCGGGGACGACGTTCGCGTCGCCGGCGTCGACGACGGTGAGGACCTCGAACGGCTCGACGTGGCCGAGCTGGAGCGAGTTGATCGACCCGCTCGAGTAGTTCGCCTCCCGGATCGCCCGCGGTCCGAAGCGGGCCCCCGGCCGGTGGCTGACGGCGTCGTCGAACGGCGCGCCGACGATCGCCACGTCGACATCGCGCCGGCGGAGTTCGGCGGGGTCGGTCACCCAGGGGAGGTTGCTGAACGTCGTCGGCCCGACGTACGTCGGAAGGTCGAAGTCGGAGAACGCCTCGAAGTCGCGGTCCCAGCCGTGGAGGTGGGCGTACTCCGGGTCGGGGAACGCGTCGGGGGCGCGCCAGCCCGCGGATCCCCCGTCGTCGGGATCGTGGCCGTGGCGGTCGGTCACGCGACACCTCCTGGCGGCCGGCCGACGGCGCGGGCGGGGCCCGGGCGTCGCGGCGTGCGTCGGCCCGCCGGTGCGGGCGCCGCCGGTTCGTGTCGCCGTCCGGCGGGGCGCCCGCGGATGATAGCGCGGGCTGCCCGGGCGGGGCCTCCCCGCGCGGCCCCGGCGACGGCGATGCCGGGGGGCGGCGCCTCGGCCGCGCTCGATGAACGCGAGCCCGATCGCTGCCGCCAGCCCCCCGCCGTTCCCGGTCAAGCCTCGCCGCGGAACGCCCGCCAGGCGTCCACGACGAGCGACGGGTCGACGAGGAGGTCGAGCGCCGTCTGGGCGACGAGCGTCGCCGCCAGGAGCGTCGTCTCGTCGGCCCGCGGTGTCGCCGCCGCGTCGCGCGATTCGATCGAGTGCCAGGGGACGCCGTGGTCGCAGATCGCGAGGGTCGGGTGGATCGTCGGGAGGACGAGCGAGACGTTCCCCATGTCGGAGCTGCCGATGTGCTCGGGGTCGACGCCCTCGTCGTCGCGGCCGGCCGCCTCCATGTTCGCCGTCCAGAGGCCGGCGAGGACCGGATTGTCCTTCATCGTCGTCGAGCCGCCGGAGAAGACGACCTCGCCGGCGACGTCGGCCATCATCGCGGCTCCCGCCACGAGCGCCCGGAACCGCTCGCGCATCGCCTCGAAGTACGCCTGGTCGGTGCTGCGGATCATGAATCGCGCCGTCGCCCGGTCGGGAATGATGTTCGCCGCCGTCCCGCCCTCGACGACGATCCCGTGGACCCGGGCGTGCTGCGGCAGCTGCTGGCGCCACAGCCCGACCGCCTGGAGGAGGAGGACGACGGCGTCGAGGGCGTTCTTCCCCTCCCACGGCTCGCCCGCCGCGTGGGCGGCGCGGCCGGTGAACGTGACGTCGACGTCCTCGCTCGCGAGGAGGATCGAGCCGACCATGTCGCGGTCGCCCGGGTGGAAGAGGAGCGCCGCGTCGAGCCCGTCGAAGAGGCCGTCGTCGAGCATGAACTGCTTGCCGCTCCCTCGTTCCTCCGCCGGGGTTCCGAGGAAGACGACCTCGCCCGCGAACGCGTCCCGGAGCGCCGCCAGGGCGATCGCGGCCCCGACGCCGCTGGCGGCCATCGTGTTGTGGCCGCAGCCGTGCCCGAGGCCGGGGAGGGCGTCGTACTCGGCGAGGATCCCGATCCGCGGGCCCTTCACGCCCTTCCCGCCGGCGAGCCGGCCCCGGACCGCGGTGGCGAGGCGTCCCGCCGGCAGCTCGACGGCGTAGCCGTGGCGGGCGATCGCCTCGGCGACCCACGCGGCGGCCCGCTGCTCCTCGAACGCCGGTTCCGGGTTCGCGTGGATCCGGGCGGAGAGGTCGACGATCTCGGCGCGGGCGGCCTCGACGGCGGCGGCGGCGCGGGCCTTCAGCTCGGGGGTGGCGGGCACGGTGGACCTCCGGTGGGGCCGGGCTCAGCGCTCGATGGTGAGCGTGATCTCGGCGAAGACGACGAGGACGACGACGAAGAGGGCGATCGGGAGCGAGAGGACGCCGAGGACGCGGAGCTCGACGAGGAGCCCCGCGACGAGGCCCGCCCACAGGCCGCGCCGGCCCGCCCGGACCCAGTCGCCGCGAAAGGCGATCCGGCCGTGGCGGGCGAACGTCGCGAGCCAGAAGAGCGGCGTCACGGTGAGGCCGGTCGCCGTGCCGATCGCGAACGCGCCGAGGAGCCCGGCGACGGGATCGGCCCGCGGGTCGAGGTTGAGGACGACGAGCGCGACGACGGCCCAGGCGGCCGCCGCCGCGGCGAGGATCCCGAGGTTGGCCAGGCGGTCGCGCGACTCCACGGACGGAGGATACCGGGCGGCGGGGGGCGGGCGCCGCAACTCGCTTCGCGCGGGGCTCTTCAGCAGCCGAGTGCGGCGAGCGCCGGCTCGAGGTCGGCGAGCCGGTCGAGGACGAGGTCGGGCGCGGCCGCGCCGTCCGGCTCGCTCGCGGGAAGCGGCGAATCCGCGGGGCGCGCCCGAAGCCACGCGGCCCGCCACCCGGCCCGGCCGGCGCCGACGACGTCGGCCGCCCAGTCGTCGCCGACGTGGAGGATCGACCCCGGGGCGAGCGGCGGTCCCCCGGGCTCCCGGAGCGCCACCTCCGCGGCCCGGAACATCGCCGGGTGCGGCTTGATCGTGCCGACGCGCTCCGACACGACGATCGCCGCCAGGTGCGGCGTCCACCCCGCCGCCTCGGCGTAGCGGTCGATCGTCGCCGCGAGGGGCCAGTTGGAGAGGATCGCCAGCGCGTGCCCGCCGGCGAGGCGCCCGAGGAGCGCCCCGATCTCCGGATCGGGCGGGATCGCGGCCACGAACGCCCGCGCATACGCGTCGAGCCCGAACGCGACTTCGCCCGCGGTCGAGCGGCGCGCGGCCGCCGCGTCGTCCCAGGAGTCCGATGGGGCGGGGACGGGCATCCCCCGCAGCCGCGCGAGAACGCGCCGGAGGCGGACCGCGAGGTCGACCTCGCGGAATCGCGGGATCTCCTCGCGGAGCTGCCGCTCGCGCTCCGCGGCCCACGCGGCGAGGAATGCGCCGCGGTCCGCCCCGAGCCGCGCGCCGGCGGCGTCCGCGAGGGCGCCGACGACGGCCTCGAGCGCCGGTCGGCCCACGGGGACGAGCGTGTTCCCGAAGTCGAAGGTGATCGCGACGAGCGGCCCGCCGCCGGCCGGCGGCCCGGCGTCCATCGCCGGCGGGCGCCGTCCGGGGGGCCGGCCGGCGCTCACCGGGCGGCACTCGCCGGGCAGACCTCGCGGAAGGCGCACCACGAGCAGGCGAGGTACGCCGGCGTGGGGTCGAACCTGCGAGCCCGGATCCCCGCCGCCGCCGCCCGGATGTCGGCGACGCCCTTCGCGACGCGCGCTGCGTCGACCTCGGCCGTCCCGACGAGCCCCGATTCGAGGAACTGGAGGGCGACCGCGTCGGGGAGGCGGCCCGTCTGGGCTTGCCACGCCATCGCGTAGATCGTCAGCTGGAGCGAGTCCCGGGCTCGCTCTCGGGCGCGGGCCGGGTCGCGGACGTCGGAGCTCTTGTAGTCGGTGATGACGACTCGCTCGCGGAGGAGCGGGAGGGCGGGCTCGACGACGTCGGCGCCGCGGATCTCCGCGCCCACCGCCGGATCCCCGGCGGGTCGCGAGGGGCCGTCCGGTCCCGCCTCCCCGCCGAGCGGGATGACGTCGATCCGATCCATCCGGCCCCGCACCCGGTCGCCGTCGAGGGTGAAGACGAACTCGCGCTCGACGTACGCGGGGATCACGGCCCCGGGGGCGAGCTGCTCCGCGCGGAAGCGCCGGAGGGCCTGGCGCCCGGCCTCGAGGCGGGCCTCCTCGTGCTCGCGCGACACGAAGCCCTCGTTCGACCAGGCTGCCTCGAACGCCGCGACGAGGGCCTCCTCGCCCATGACCTCGCCGCGGGCATGCCGCCGGTGGAACTCCTGGACGGCGGCGTGGAGGGCGGCCCCGTAGACGATCGCGTGATGGGGCGCGATCGGCACCCGCATGACGTGGACGTACTTGTACTTGAGGGGGCACGTCAGGTAGTCGTCCACCTGGTAGAAGGACAGGACGAGCGGCTCCGACGACGGGCCGGGGACCGGGACGGCCGCCGGGGCGCCGGCCGCGGGCCCCTCGGCCGCCGCGATCCGCTCGAGGGGGCTCGCCGCGCGGGTCGGCGCCACCGTCCCTGCGGGGAGGTCGAGGGCCTCGAGGACGAACGGCGAGACGCGCCGCGTGCGCCGTCCGCCGTAGTCGAGGGCGTGGGTGAGGACGAGCTCGTCGCGCGCCCGGGTCATCCCGACGTAGAAGAGGCGCCGCTCCTCCTGGACGTGCGCATCACCGCCCGGGAGGACGCCCCGCAGGAGGGCGTCGGGCACGGCGAGCTGCTCCCGCCGGCCGCGCGCCGGGAACCGGCCGTCGACGAGGCCCACGAGGTACACGACCGGCCATTCGAGGCCCTTCGCCTTGTGGACGGTGACGACGGCGACCGCGTCGGCGTCCGGGTCGAGGTCGGCCGTCGCCGGGTCGTCGCCGGCCTCGATGAGCGTCTGGAGGTGGGGGGCCAGGAAGACCGCCCGGTCGTCGGCGAGGAGGTCCGACTGGGCCCGCACGATGTCGAAGAAGCGGGCGATGTTCGACAGGGCCTCGTCGGCGGCCGCGGTGCCGGCGCTCATGAGCCCGGCGAGTGAACCCGATGACCGCAGGAAGCCGTATAAGACTTCGCCAGCCGGGCGCCGATGGCCCAGCTCGCAGTAGCGACGCAGGTCGGCGACGAGCCGCGCCAGCGACGCCCGGGACTCGGGAAGCAGGCGGAGGAGGCCCGGCTGGCCGTCGACGTCGACGAGCGTCTCCCACAGCGACCGGTTCGTGCGGCGGGCCCGGTTCGCGAGCGCGGCCAGGTCCTCCCCGCCGAGCCCGTAGAGGTCGGAGGCCGCGAGGGCATAGACGTCGACCGAGCTCGCGGGATCACCGACGGCGCGGAGGAAGGCGAGGAGGAGCCGGATCTCGGGCCGGGCGTACAGCCCCGACGCGCCGGAGAAGCGCCACGGGACGCCCGCGATGTTCAGGCTGCGGAGCACGGGATCGGCGTCCGCATTCGCCCGGACGAGGACCGCGTGATCGCGCGGCGCCGCCCCGCCCGCCACCCTGGCCGCGATCTCGGCGGCCACCCAGTCGGCCTCCTCCGATCCCGTGGCGAAGGCGACGTGGCGGACGACGGCCGGCGGCCCGGACGCCCCCGCCCCGCCCCTCGTGGCGGCCGCCCCGCCGCGCCCGCGGCCCGGGGCCCGCCGCTGCGGCACGAGACGCTTGGAGATCCCCTGCTGGACCTCGAGGCGATCCGGGTCGTTGAAGCGGACGAGGCGCCGCGACGCGTCGAGGATCGGCGCGAGCGAGCGGTAGTTGCGCCGGAGGACGATCGTCCGGGCGCCGCGGAACCGCTCCAGGAAGTCGACGATCGCCCCCGTTGCCGCGCCCCGGAAGCGGTAGATCGACTGGTCGTCGTCACCCACGACCGCGATCCGGCGATGGGGCTCGGCAAGGAGCGCCACGAGCTCGGACTGGGCGCGGTTCACGTCCTGGAACTCGTCGACGAGGACGTAGCGGAACCGCGCCTGGAGCTCGGCGCGCGCGGCGGGATGCTCGCGGAGGAGGCGGAGGGCGAGAGCGACCTGGTCGCCGAAGTCGATCGCCCCGGCCTCCCCGAGCAGCTCCTGGTAGCGGGCGTACGCGCCGGCGAGCTCGGCCTGGCGGCGTGCCGCCTCCCGGGCGGCGTCTCGTGCGCCGCCGTCCGCGAGCGCCTCCGCCTCGACCGCGAGGCGGGCCGCGTGCGCGGCGTACGCCGCCGGCGAGATGTCCTCGTCCTTCAGCCGCGAGAAGAGCGTCGCCAGGGCGTCGAGGAAGCGGGTCGGGTTCCCGAGCGGGCGGTACTCGTCGAGGTCGAGCCGGAAGAGCCGCTCGCGGAGGAAGATCACCGTCTCCGGGCGCGAGAGGACGCGCGGGTCCGACGGCAACCCGAGCTCGAGGGCGTGCTCCCGGATCACCCGGTCGCCGAACGCGTGGAACGTCGAGATCACCGTATCGGTGTAGCCGTACGGGACGAGCTGGTCGACGCGGACCTGCATCTCCTCGGCCGCCTTGTCGGTGAAGGTGAGGGCGAGGATCTCCGCGGGCCTCGCCCGCTTCGTCGCGATGAGCCACGCGACGCGGCGGGTGACGACCTGCGTCTTCCCGGTCCCCGCCCCCGCGACAACGAGGAGCGGCTCCTCGTCGTGGGTGACGGCGCGCCGCTGCTCCGGGTTGAGGCCGGCGAGGAGCGCCTCGACGCCGACCGGCGCGGCGACCCCCTCCTGCTCGCCGTGGACAGCGACGTGCTCGCGCCAGACGGGGATCTGCTCGAGCGATCCCGGCTCCCCGCGGCGCCGGCCGCCCCCACCTGCCGGCCGCCCGCGCCTGGCGCGCGCCATCGCGCCCGCCTCCCCGTCAGCGCCCGCGGGCGCGCGACGCGGCCAGGCGGAGCGCCTCGGCCTCCTCCTCGGAGAGCGCGCCCTCTGCGGCCCCGGCCCGGATCGCCTTCGCGTAGAGCCGCGTCTGGTTGCGGGCGTGGAGACTGTCGAGGACGACGCCGTCCCCCGCCGGGTCGACGAGCGCGAGGGCGAAGCTCTGGTTGCCGCCGGTGTCCTCGAACGTGTTGAAGCGGACGAGCGCGACGCCCTGGACGGAGCGTCCGGCCTGGGCCTCGAGCCGGCCGGCATGGGCCTCGAGCTCGTCCTGGCGACGGCCGACCGCGAGCACGGTCTCGAGGTGCGCGTCGAGGACCCCGGCGAGGTCGCGGCCGTCCGCTCCCCGGGTCAGCGCCGCGATCCGGCGCTCGAGGGCGCGGGCGCGGCGGGCCACGGCGGCGAGGGCGACGGCGAGCGCGACGACGGCGAGGATGAGGAGGCCGACGACGACGGCCGCGACGCGGGCGAGCGTGTCCAGGTCGCTCACGGGTCCTCCGGTGGGGGCCCTCCGAGTCTAGCAGGGCCGCTCACCCGGGACAGGAGCCGGACCACTCGCCCGCCCGTCGTCGCTGCCGGGGGCGCTCCGATGGCGTATCCTTCCGCGCGGCGGCGCGGACGCCGGCCCCGGGACGGTCCGCCCCCACCCGAACCCAGGAGATCACCCGACCGATGGCGAAGCGGCAGCGCGGCGGCTCTCGACCGGGCCAGCGCGCCCCCCTCCAGCGTGGCGGCACCCCCGCCGTCCGACCGCCGGCGAAGCCCGCGGCCGCCCCGCGTCCCGCCGGGTCCCTCAGCAGCGACGACCTCGCCCGCGCCGAGGAGCTCGAGGCCCGGATCGTCGCGGAGGAGCGGGCGGCCGCCTCGTCCATGGCCCGCGGCCGCGATCGCCGGCGCGTGGAGGGCTTCCCGGCCGGCCGCGGGAGGAGCGCCGGGACGCTCGCCGTCGTCGCCGAGGAGGAGTACCGCTACGTCGCGCGCGACCTCCGCCGGATCGCCGCCGTCTTCGCCCTCATCTTCGGCATCCTCATCGTGAGCTGGCTCGTCATCGTCGTCGGCGGCCTCGTCACGATCTGACCGCCGCGTCGGCGGCCCCGGGGAGCGGCCGCTCCGCCCGCGCCCGCGGGCCGCCCCGGCGCGCTCCCACCTACGGGTCGCCGCGCCGGTCGAGGAACCGCCGCCCCTCGAGCCCGCGCGGCAGATACCGCTGGCCCGCCGCGCCCGCCGGGTCGTCGTGCGGGTTGCGGTACGTCTTCGCGGCCGGCCGCAGGTGGGGCGGGACCGGGCGCGTCCCGTCCCCGCGCACGGCGTCCCGCGCCGCGAAGAACGCCCGTCCGGCGGACGGGTCCTTCGGCGCCTCGGCGAGGAAGACCGTCGCCTGGGCGAGCGCGTAGAGGCCCTCGTCATTCGTCTCCGCGCCGATCCGCTCGACCGCCTCGACGGCGGCGATCGCGAGCGGCAGGCCGCGCGGCTCCGCCACCCCGACGTCCTCGGACGCGCTCACGACGAGCCGGCGGGCGAGGTACCGCGGATCCTCCCCGGCCTCGAGCGCCGTCGCGAGCCAGTAGAGCGCCGCGTCGGGGTCGCTCCCCCGGATGCTCTTGATGAACGCGCTCACGACGCCGGACCGGTCGTAGTCGAGCGTCGCCGACTGGGCGGCGCGGGTGACGTCGGCCGGGTCGAGCGCGGTCCGCCCTTCGGCGGCCGCGAGCGACGTCGCCGTCTCGAGGATCCCGAGGAGCCGCCGGGCGTCGCCGGACGCGTACCCCACGAGCTGGCGGAGCGCGATCTCGTCGACGGCGACCCGCCCGCCGAGGCCCCGCTCCGAGTCGTCGAGCGTTCGGGCGACGATCGCCCGCAGCTCCGCGTCGCCGAGCGGCTCGAGGCGCAAGACCCGCAGACGCGAGAGCAGCGGCCGCGTGATCCCGCCGCCGAACGGCGGCTCCGTCGTCGCTCCCACGAGGACGATCGTCCCCGCCTCGACGTGGGGGAGGAGCGCGTCCTGCTGGGCCTTGCTGTAGCGGTGCATCTCGTCGAGGAGGACGACGGTCGTCGTACCCCGGAACGCCGCCTCGCTCCGCGCCTCCGCGACGACGTCCCGGAGGGCGGCGACGCCGTCCATCGTCGTGTTCAGGGCCTCGAAGCGCGCGCCGACCGCCTCCGCCAGGAGGCGCCCGATCGTCGTCTTGCCGGAGCCGGGCGGGCCCCAGAGGAGCATCGAAGGAAGGCGGCCGCCCTCGACGAGGCGGCGAAGGGGCGCTCCCGGGCCGAGGAGGTGGCTCTGGCCGACGACCTCGTCGAGCGTGCGCGGGCGCATCCGCGCCGCGAGGGGGGTCAGCTCGGGCGGCGGCGCGAAGAGGGGATCGGGAGCCCGGCCGGCCGGGCGTCGCGCGGGCACGGGGCCATGGTACGCGGGCCAGCGGCGCCGGCGGTGGCTCCCCCGGAGTCGCCGGGAGCGGGCCCTACGGCTCGAGGTCGAAGGTTCGCTCGCCGCGAGGGCCGCGCGGGGCGAGGACGGCGAGCGGCCGCCGGTCGAACGTCGCCACGCGCTGCACGCCAAGGCGCTCCGCGGCGGCGACGAGGAGGGCGTCGGACAGGCGCGGGCGGTGCTCCGCCGCGCCCTCGAGGATCGCGACGGCGCGACCGAGGTCGGCCTCCGTCGGGGCCACGACCCGGATGGCCCCCGAGGTGACCGCCGCGACGAGGGCCGCCGCTGCGGCGGGCCCGAGCTCGCGCCGGAGGACGTGGTCCGCCTCCCCGAGCGTCAGGGCCCCGACGAGGAGCGGCTCGTCGACGCGCTCGAACCAGGCCCGCGCGGCGTCGTGGTTGAGGTCGGCGGTGTCCGCGGCAGCGAGGATCGCCGACACGTCGAGGAAGATGGCCACCGGGGTCAGCCCTCGGCCGCGTCCGCCCGGCGCCGGGACCCGAGCTCGCGCCCGGCGATCCGCCGCGCGTCGAGCGACAGGCGTCCGTTGGTGCTCCGGCCGACGCCGACGAACGGCAGCTCCGGCCGCGCCGCGTGGGCCTCGAGGTACGCCTCGAGGGCCGCCGCGATGAGCGCGGTCTTCGTCGTCCGCGTCCGGCGGGCGTGCCGCTCGAGGCGGTCGAGGAGGTCGGCGTCGGCGAGGATCGTCGTCCGGCGGAGTGCTGACATATGCCCTCATATATACCACGGTGGACGGGCGGCGCGCCCTCCCCTACCCTCCCGCCACGACGTGCCCGGCAGCCGGGCGCGGACGGCCGAACGAGACACCCCGCCCACGCGACCCTGCGAGGAGGTCCCACCCGTGCCCCGCTTCGAGCAGAACCTCCGGATCCCCGGCCCGACCGCCCTGCCGCCCTCGGTGATGGCCGCCGGCGGCCGCCAGATGATCAACCACCGCGGCCCGGAGTTCGCCGCCCTCCTGGAGCGGATCGTCCGCCGGATGCGGCCGTTCTTCGGCACGACCGGCGACATCGTCCTCCTCACCGCCGCCGGCACGGGCGCGCTCGAGGCCGCCGTCGTCAACGTCCTCTCGCCGGGCGACCGCGTCCTCGCCGTCACCGTCGGGGCGTTCGGCGAGCGGTTCGCGAAGGTGGCCGAGGTCTACGGGGCAGACGTCCGCCGGCTCGCGTTCGCCTGGGGAACGGCAGCGACGCCGGATGCCGTCCGGGCCGCGCTCCTCGAGGAATCAGCAGTCCGCGCCGTCCTCCTGACCCACAACGAGACGTCGACGGGGGTGACGAACCCGGTCGCGGAGCTTGCGGCAACGGTCCGGGAGATCGCCCCGGACGCGCTCATCCTGGTCGACGCGATCAGCGCCCTCGGGGCCGTTCCCTTCGAGATGGACGCCTGGGGCCTCGACCTCGTCGTGACCGGCTCCCAGAAGGCGTGGATGAGCGCCCCGGGGATGGCGTTCGCGGCCGTCGCCGAGCGCGCCTGGGCCGCGATGGAGAGCGCCCGGATGCCGCGCTTCTACTTCGACCTCCGCCGCGCCCGCGAGAGCGCGGCGACGGGCCAGACGCCGTGGACGCCCGCCGTCGCCGTCATGTACCAGGCCGACGAGGGCCTCCGGCTCATGGAGGAGGAGACGCCGGCCGGGGTCTTCGCCCGCCACGCCGCGTGCGCGGCGGCGACCCGCGCCGGCCTCCGGGCCCTCGGCTTCGAGCTCCTCGCCGATCCCGCGCACGCCTCGCAGACGGTGACCGCCGCCTGGGTGCCCGACGATGTCGACTGGAAGGCGTTCAACGGCGAGGCGAAGCGCCGGGGCCTCGTCCTCGCCGGCGGCCAGGGGGAGCTCAAGGGCCGGATCTTCCGCGTCGGCCACCTCGGCTCGGTCGAGGTCGAGGAGATCCTCGGGGCGATCGCCGTCCTCGAGGAGGCGGCCCTGCGGACCGGCCGCGCGGTGACGCCCGGCGCGGCCGTCGCGGCCGCCCAGCGCGCGGCCCTCGCCGAGCTCGGGGCTCCCGTGGCGGCCGTCGCCGGGGGAACGCCCGCGTGAGGATCCTCGTCGCCGAGCCCCTCGCCCCGTCGGGCGTCGAGCTCCTCCGTCAGCACCACGAGGTCGACGAGCGGGTCGGCCTCTCCCCCGAGGAGTACCGGGCGATCCTCCCGGAGTACGACGCCCTCCTCGTCCGCAGCCAGGTGAAGGTGGACGCGGCGATGATCGCCGCCGGGACCCGCCTCTCCGTCATCGGACGGGCGGGGGTCGGCGTCGACAACGTCGACCTCGACGCGGCGACCCGCGCCGGGATCACCGTCGTCAACGCCCCGACCGGCAATACGATCGCCGCCGCCGAGCACACGCTCGCCCTCCTCTTCGCCCTCGCCCGGCGGGTCCCGGCCGCCGACGCCTCGCTCCGTCGCGGGGAGTGGCGGCGGAGTGCCTTCACCGGGGTCGAGCTCCGCGGCAAGGTCCTCGGGATCGTCGGGCTCGGCAAGATCGGCGGCGCGATCGCCGACCGGGCCCGGGCCCTGGAGATGACGGTCCTCGGCGCCGACCCGTACGTCACCGCCGACGCGGCCGCGAACCACGGGATCGAGCTCGTCGGCCTCGACGAGCTCCTCGAGCGGAGCGATGTCGTGACCCTCCACGTGCCGAAGACGAAGGCGACGGCCGGGATGATCGGGGCGTCGCAGCTCGCCCGGATGAAGCCCACGGCCTTCCTCCTCAACGTCTCCCGCGGCGGGGTCGTCGACGAGATGGCCCTCGCCGCGGCGCTGAAGGGGGGCGCGCTCGGGGGCGCGGCGATCGACGTCTTCTCGAGCGAGCCGCCCGCGGCCGACAACCCGCTCCTCGACGCGCCGAACACGGTCCTCACGCCACACCTCGGCGCCTCCACGGCGGAGGCGCAGGTCGCGGTCGCCGAGGAGGCCTCCCAGCAGGTCCTCGAGGTCCTCGACGGGCGGCCGGCGCGGTATGCGGTGAACGCCCCGCTCCTCACGCCCGAGACGGCTCGCGCGATCGCTCCGTACCTCCCCCTCGCGGAGCTCCTCGGGCGCTTCCTCGCCCAGTACTCCCGCGGCGGCGTTCGCTCCGTGACCCTCGAGGTGGCGGGCGAGCTCGCCGAGCACGACGTCACGCCGCTCCACGCCGCCGTCCTGCGGGGGCTCCTCCAGGACGCGTCGAACGAGCGGGTGAACCTCGTGAACGCGGGGATGCTGGCGAAGACCCGGGGGCTGACGATCGTCGAGCGCCGGACGCCCGACGCGGGCGCCTTCGCGACGCTCGTCACGCTCGCGGGGACCGCGGCCGACGGGGTCGTCCGGACGGTCGCCGGGACGCTGGCGAACGGCGAGCCGCGGTTCGTCCGCCTCGACGACTACTGGCTCGACGTCGCGCCGGCGCCGTGGATGCTCATCTCGAGCCACATGGACCGGCCAGGGATGATCGGGCGCGTCGGGAGCCTCCTCGGCGCGGCCGACGTGAACATCAGCGCGATGCACCTCGGGCGATCGGCGCCCCGGAGCGACGCCGTCATGTTCCTCGCCCTCGACGACCCGGTCCCGGCCGCCACGGAGGCGGCGATCCGGGCGATCGACGGCGTCATCGACCAGTGGGTCATCGATCTCGAGCCGGCCGGGTGACCGGGGCGTGACGGCGGCCGGCACCCCCCCGCCGCTCGCGGTCCCCGAGGGCCTCGCGGCGACGCTCGTCCTCCTCCGCCACGGTCAGTCCGCCTGGCTCGCCGAGGGTCGCTTCCAGGGCCAGGGCGACACGCCCCTCTCGCCCCTTGGTTCGCGCCAGGCCGCCCTCGCGGGGGCCCGCCTCGCGGCTCCCGACAGCCCACCGCGCCTCCCCGTGCCGGCCGGCGATCCCGTGGCGATCATCCACTCCCCGCTCGCCCGGACGCGCGAGACGGCCGAGGCCGTCGCGGCGGCGATCGCGGCCGCCGGCCGCCCGGCGCCCCCGCTCCGGCCCGAGCCCGGGCTGGCGGAGATCGCCCAGGGGGCGTGGGAAGGGCTCCTCCAGCGCGAGGTCGAGGAGCGCTACCCGGCCGAGATCGCGGGCTGGCGCCGCGACCCGGTGGGAGTCCACGCTCCCGGCGGTGAGTCGCTCGCGGCCGTCGACGCGCGGGTCCGCGCGGCGCTCGGGCGCGCCCTTGCCGAGCTCGCGGCCGCGGCCGGGCCCGGCGTCGCGGGCACGCCGTCCTACTACGACCCCCACGCGGGACCCTGGACGCTCCTCGTCGGCCATGACGGCACGTTCAAGGTCGCCCTCCTCGCCCTCCTCGGCCTCCCCCTCGAGCGCTTCTGGACGTTCACCCAGGCGACGACCGGGATCGCCGTCCTCGACGTCCGGAACGGACGGCCGATCCTCCGCGCGTGGAACCGGACGGAGCACCTCGCCGCCCTCGAGCTCGAAGCCGCCGAGGCGACGCGGGCCGAGGAGGACGCGGCCGCCGAGCGGGCCCGCTCCGGGGCGCTCTAGGAACCGCGCCGGCGGGCCCGGCGGGCCGGTCGTGCCGGAGTGGCGCCCTTCCCGCGTCGTCCTGCCGCGGTCGGCTCCCGCGTCGTCCTACCGCGGTCGGCTCCTGCGCCGGAACACGAGGCGAAGGAGCGCGAGGCGGAGCCGCCGCTGGGCCTCGCCGAGCGCAACGAGGCGGTCCGGCGAGGGCCGGCGCCGGCCGTACGTCGACTCGACCGTCGCGCGGGCGACGAGCTGGAGCTCCGGCCGCGCCGACGGGAGGGCATCCGACAGGCTGCCGAGGTACTCGTAGACCGTCTGCGTCGGACGGCGCGGGTGGCCGAGGCGCCCGGCAATGTCGGTGACGGTCCGGTAGACGACCTCCGGCTGGACCGGGCGCGACAGACGGCGCCGGAGCCAGAGCACGCCCAGGACGAGGAGGACGCCGCCGAGCGGGAGGACGACGACGATGATCGGCCCGATGCCCGGGGTCCGGACGGGGGTGCTCCCGCCTTCCCCCGGCCCGGCCGGCTCGTCGATGCCGTTGCGCCCGCTCGGCAGGGGCGAGCCGCCCGCGGCGCCGCTCGCCGCCGGGGTCGCGGTCGCGACGGGCGGCCCGGCCGGGATCGCCTGCGGCTCCCCGACCGCGGCGGTCGGGTCGAAGTCGACCCACCCGAAGCCGGGGAAGTAGGCCTCGACCCACGCGTGGGCGCGGGACTTGCGGATGAGCTCGACGCCGGCCGCGTTGCGCTCGCCGGGCAGGTAGCCCTCGACGAGCCGGGCGGGAATCCCGGCGATCCGGAGCATGACGACCATCGTCGTGGCGAAGTGCTCGCAGTAGCCCTGGCGCGTGACGGCGAAGCAGTCGGCGACGCCCCGCCCGCCGCAGTCCACGTCGAGGACGTTCGTCCGGTACGTGAACTTCGTGGGGTCGCTGAGGTAGCTCTCGATCGCCCGGGCGGTGTCGTACGGGTTCGTCGGCCGCGCCAGCCCGAGGATCGTCGCGAGGAGAGCCCGGACGTCCTCCCCGGCGGTCCCCGGCTGGAGGTCGAGATAGAGCGACCGGACGGCCTCCGGGTAGTCCTGGCCGGCGGCCCGCAGGCGGTTCGCGCTGAGCGCGTCGGCCACGCCCTCCGCGACGACCGGGACGTCGGCCGTCGCCTCGTAGGAGCGCGCCCCGTCGACGCGGGCCGCGCCGAACCACGACTCCCCGACGAGCGTCACCCGGGACGCCCGGTCGACCGACGTCGGGATGCCCGGCTCGACGAGGATCCCGGGATCCCCGGAGACGCCCTGGACCGTGTACCGCACCTCCTCCATGGCGACGGGCGCGGTCGGCAGCTCGCCCGTCCCGGCGAGGACCGGCCGGCCGGCGGCAACGTCGACGTCCACCGAGTCGCTCCGGGTCCAGCGGTTCCCCACGAGCTGGTCGTAGGCGACGGCCCGCCACTTCAGGCGGGGCGCGGCGGGATCGACGCGGATCGTGAGGACGGGGGTGTCGTCTGACGTCCACTCGCCCTCGATCGTCACCGACGGCCCGAAGCCGGCCGTCCCGAAGCTCGTCCCGGGCCCGCCCGAGGGGAAGAACCGCGCGAGCTGGGTGCCGAGGTCGACGAGGCGCTGGTCGATGCCGTGCCACCACCCGGCGAGCGGGGCCGACGAGGCGGCCGCGGCGAGGACGAGGCTCGTCGCCATCGCGATGGCGACGAACGACAGGCCGGCCCGGAGCGAGAGCCCGACGGCGTTGCCGACGTCGGCGATCCGGTGCCGGGCCCACGTCCGCTGCTCGTCCGCGACGCGGAACCGGACGAGGAAGAGGAGGGCCGCGAGCGAGGCCAGGACGAGGACCGGGTACTGGTCGAGCGCCGTGATCGAGACGTTCACGAGGAGGATCGTCCCCGGCACGACGACCGCCGCGAGGGGCCGCCGGTGGGCGTACGCCGCGTAGCCCGCGAACTGGCCCGTCGCCCACACGAGCCCGCCGAGGACGAGGAGGTAGTGGGCGATCTCCGTCGTCGTGGCGCGGCCCCGGATGACGAGGTCGTCGAACGCGCCCCACACGCCGTCGGCGGTGACCCGGATCATCGCCCCCGGGTCCTGCCCCGGCGCGAGCTGGCTCCCGACGGCGAAGACGAGGAAGGCCGTCGCAAGGATCGCCCCGCCGCCGTGCGCGACGAGCCGACCTCGGCCGAGCTTCGCGGCCGCGAAGCCCCAGAGGAGGCCGAGCGCCCCCGCCCAGGGCAGGAAGTTGGTGTTCGACTGGTCGCCGAGGACCCAGTGCGCGTCGTCGATCGCCCAGCCGAGGAGGGCGCAGAGGAGGGCAAGCAGGACGACGCTCGACCAGCCCTCCTCGGGCGCGAGCGCGAGCCGGCGCGCGGGCGCCTGCGACGCCGTGTAGCTCGCGCCGAGGTCGAAGGGCGTCTGCGCAACCGTCATCCGACGAGGACCTCGGCGAGCGGGACGCCGGGTGGGACCGGATGGGTCCGGATGTCGAACTCGGCGATCGCGTGGCGCGTGCTCCGGGCCGCCGTCGCGACGTCGGCGAGCGCAGCGGCGACGGCCGGGTCACCGGCCGAGCCGGCCGCCTCCGCGGCCCGCCGGGCGAACGCGGCGGGGTCGAGCCAGACGACCTGGCAGCCGATCCCGCGGGGCCGGAGCGTCGCCAGGGGCCGGACCCAGCCCGGCTCGGTGGAGGCGGTGATGACGATCGCCGACATCCCCCGGCGGAGGAGTGGCAGCACACCCACGAGCGCCTCCTGGAGGGGCGTCACCCCGTCGCCGTCGACCGCCGCGAGGAGCTGGAGGATCTTCTGCCGCTGGCGCGGTCCGCGGTCCGGCGGGAGGACGGTGACCCGGCTCGCGGTGGCGGTCATCGCGACCGAGCGGTTCTCCTCGATCGCCCGCTCCGCGACGGCCGCTGCGACCCGGACGGCCACCTCCACCGTCCCGTCGTCGCCGCTCCCCACCTGCGGCGGGCGGTGGAGGTCGAGGACGATCCACACGTCGGCGGTCTGCTCGAGGTCGAACTCCTTCACCCAGATGTCGCCGGTCCGTGCCGTGGAGGGCCAGTGGATCCGGTTGAAGCTGTCCCCGGGCTCGTACGGCCGGACGGTCGTCGCGAGGGGCGTCGTCTGCTGGGTGCGGACGGGCGTGGAGCGGTTCCCCTCGAGGCTCGCCGCCTGGAGGCGCCAGCGCGGGATCGGCTCGACCCGGGGGTAGACGACGAGGGTCAGGCCGTGCCCGACGCTCGCGCTCGCCTCGAAGAACCCGAACGGGTCGCCGGTCCGGATCTGGAGCGGGTCGACCCGGAAGTGCCCCCGGCGCCCCAGCGGCACCTTCGCGATCCACGAGCGTTCCGACCGCGGTCCGAGCGAGATCGCGCGGCCCGGGAGCGGCACGGGGAGCGTCGTCGGGTTGTGGACCTCGAGCCACAGCTTCGGCACGCGGCTCGTGCTCCGCAGCGTGTACGTCGCCCGGAGCACCTCGCCGACGTGTGCCTGGAGCTGGTTCACGGCGTACCCCGCCTCGAGGTCGCTGAGGCCGAGGCGCGTCGCGAGGTAGCTCCCGCCGAGGACGGCGAGGCCGAGGTAGACGAGGAAGAAGAGGAACGGGGCGCCCGTGCTGAAGGCCGCCACCACGAGGGCGGTCGCGACGACGAGGAACGGGAGGCGGCGGAGGAATCCCACGGTCGGTCCCCGGGAGGCGCCCTGGCCCTACCGGGCCCGCGCCTCCTCGGCCTCGAGCCGGCGGACGCCGCCCGGCCGGCCCGGCGCGTCGACGGAGATCGTCTCGAGGAGCTCGCGGACGACCGTCTCGGCGTCGACCTCGCGGATCGTCGAGCTCGTCTTGATGATGAGCCGGTGGGCGAGGGCGGGCACCGCGAGCGCCTTCACGTCGTCGGGGATGACGTAGTCCCGGCCGAGGAGCGCGGCCCGGGCCTGGCCGGCCCGGTAGAGGGCAATGCTCCCCCGCGGCGACGCCCCGAGGTAGACGTCGGGGTGGGTTCGCGTCGCGTTCACGAGGCGGACGATGTACTCGGAGACGCTCGCGTCGACGTAGATCTCGCGGACTGCCGCCTGCATCTCGCGGAGCTCCGCCACGGGGCACACCTCGACGAGGTCGTCGATCGGGTGCGTCCGCTTCTGCTCGTCGAGGATGACGATCTCCTCGGTCGGCGTCGGGTAGCCCATCCGCAGGCGGAGCATGAACCGGTCGAGCTGCGCCTCCGGGAGGGCGAACGTCCCCTCGTACTCGATCGGGTTCTGCGTCGCGATGACGAGGAACGGGTCGGGCATGGGGTGGCTGATCCCGTCGATCGTCGCCTGCCGCTCCTCCATGCACTCGAGGAGGGACGACTGGGTCTTCGGCGTCGCCCGGTTGATCTCGTCGGCGAGGACGACCTGGCTCATGATCGGGCCCGGCCGGAACTCGAACTCCTGGGTCTTCTGGTTGTAGATCGACAGGCCGGTGACGTCCGACGGGAGCAGGTCCGGGGTGAACTGGATCCGCCGGAACGAGCATCCGAGGCTCCGGGCGATCGACTTGGCGAGGACGGTCTTGCCCGTGCCGGGGACGTCCTCGATGAGGAGGTGGCCGCGGCACAGGAGGGCCACGAGGGCGAGCTGGACCTCGTGGTGCTTGCCGACGATCACGCGCTCGACGTTCGCGACGACCCGGTCGCCGGACTCCTGGATCTTCGTCATCGGGCTCCCTCGCGGTGCGGCGACGGCGGCCGGGCTCCCGTGCCGGGGCGCGGTCCGGATGTCGGGTTGTCGGACCCGGGGTCCGGAGATAGTACGCCGGAGGGCCCCGAACGGTTCCGGCGCCGTCCGGCCATCAGCCCCGCACGAGCGTGAGGAGGCCGACCCACGCGGTCATGACGGTCCCGAGGACGGCCATCACGCCGAGGAACGGCTCGCCGGAGGCGAACGAGGCGGCGGCGATGCCGCCGAAGGCGAGGGCGAGGACGGCCGCGATCGCCGCCATCCCGATCCGCTCGACGAAGGGTCGTCCGCGCCGGCCGGTCACGGCTGGGCCGCGAAGTACGCCCGGAGCATCCGCCCGGCGAGGGGCGAGGCCCGCTGGCCGCCGCGCCCGCCCTCCTCGACGAGGACGGCGATCGCGACCGTCGGCGCGTCGGCCGGGGCGTAGCCGATGAACCACGAGTGCGGCTCGCCGGTCCCACCGAGCTGCGCGGTCCCCGACTTGCCGGCGGTCGGGACGCCCGGCACCGCGGCGCCGGCCGTGAAGAGCCGTCCCCAGTCCCCCTCTACGGCGAGGGTCATCGCGGCGCCGATCGCGGCGGCCGATCCGGCATCGAGGACCCGGCCCATCGACCGCGGCCCGAGCGCCGTCTCGCGCCCCTGACGGTCGATGAGCGCGGTCGCGAGGCGCGGCGCCATGAGCTCCCCCCGGTTCGCGATCGCCGCCGCCACGAGCGCCATCTGGAGGGGCGTGGCGAGGACCTCTCCCTGGCCGTATGCGGCGTTCGCCAGCTCGACGTCGTCGAGGAAGCCGCCCGGGAGCGGGCCGCCCCCGTTCGTCAGCTGCGAGGCGGCCGTCGGCAGGTCGAACGGCAGCGGGGCGCCGAAGCCAAGCCGGCGGGCGTACGCGTCGAGGCTGGCGCCCCCCGTCCGGAGGCCGGTGAGGGCGTACCAGATGTTGCACGAGACCTCGGTCGCCGTTGCGAGGTCGAGCTCCTGCGAGCCCGTGAACGGGTGGTGGCCATCGCGGATCGTGAAGCCGTCGACCACGAGGCCGTCCGCCTCCGCCGCCGGCTGCTCCGGGTACGTCGTCGCCGGCGTCACCGCCCCGCTCCCGAGCCCGGCGATCGCGGTGACGATCTTGAACACCGACCCCGGCACGTAGCGGCCGAGGGTGGCGCGGTCCAGGAGGGGCGCTGCCGGGTCGTCGCGGACGGCCTCGAACGTCCGCCTCGCCGTCGCCGGGTTCGCGATCCCGGAGGCGTCGAACGTCGGGGTCGAGGCCAGGACGAGGACCTCGCCGGTCCGCGGGTCGAGCATGACGACCGCGCCCCGGTCGGTCCCGAGGAGCTGGACGGCGAGCCGCTGGAGGGGCAGCGAGAGCGCGGTCCGGAGGTCGCTCCGGCGGTCGGCGGGCGGCAGGAACTTCGCGAGGGCTCGCGCCAGCGGGTCGCCGCCCCCCGTCCCGCTGAGCTCCGCCGCGTACGCCCGCTCGAGCCCGGCGGCGCCATACGCGGCCGACGCGTAGCCGACGGGATTGCTGATCGCCGGGTCCGCGTAGATGCGGTATGGCGTGCCGTCCGCGGTGCGGCGGCTGCTCGCGAGCGTGCGCCCGTCGCGGTCGAGGATCCGGCCGCGGACGACAGTCCGGGCCGCGGCGAGGACTGCGGCGTCCGTCGGCGAGGAGGCGAGCTCGTCGGCTCGGACCACCTGCCAGTACGTCGCCCCGGCGGCGAGCCCGCCGAACGCGAGGACGAGGACGACGGCAAGCGACACCACCCGCTCCGCGAGCGGCCGCTCGCGGGCCGCCGCGCGGCCGTCG
>JAJZRQ010000053.1 GCA_021802585.1 Chloroflexota bacterium | reverse complement strand
GGTCGCCCGTCGGTATCGCTAGTCGACGGACGTGACCTCGACGCGGTCACCCGGCGCCACCGGGCCCTCGACGAGCACCCGCGCGTACCAGCGGGCGTCCTCCGGGTGGACCTTCTGGCTGATCCGGGCGAACCGCCCGTCGACGAAGTAGTGCCGGAGGGTCGTGCACGGCGAGGCGTTCTTCGTCAGCTCGATCGCGAGGCCGCCGGCGCCGATCGCCAGGCGGTCGCCGGCGCGCAGGCTTGCCCAGTCGAGCCCCTCGAGCGTGAGGTTCTCGCCGTAGGCGCCCGGAAAGGCGGTGTGGCCATCGGCGGCCACCCGAGCGATCGCCTCGAGGGAGTAGAGCGAGACCGCGGCGTCGACGCCGCCGTGGATCGGTTCGGGCTCGCGGTGGCCGTCTCCCTCGAGCCCGAGGCGGTGGACGTGAGCCCGCGGCACCGCCAGCTTCGGAACGCCGCCCGGGGAGACGCTGACCTGGTGGACGCGGCCGACGCGGCGGGGAGACCGATCGTTCATCACCCGGATGATGCCCGATCGACGCCCCATGGGCGTGCGCGGCCTGGCGCGGCGGCGCGCTCCGCGGCGTGCCATCGCCGGCGGCGGATTCCCTGGCCCAGGCCACCCACGAGCACCACGATCGGCTCATCCCCCACGTCGAGCACCTGGCCCGGCTCGCCGCGATGATCGACGAGGGGATCAGCCCTGCCTTCATCGACGAGTGCGAGGCCGAGCACCGCTTCATCGAGGGATCCCTCCTCCCGCACATGGAGGCGATCGAGACCTCCCTCTACCCGCAGCTCGACCGGCTCATGGAAGGCCGCCACACGATCGCGCCGATGCGGCGCGAGCACGTCGAGCTCCGTCGCCTCGTCGAGTCGGCCGGCAAGTTCGACGACCTCGTGACGAGCGGGCGCCTCGGCCCCGCGGAGGCGATCGGCCTCCGCCAGCGCGCCGGGGGCACGGGCGGCGTGGCGTCCGGTCAGACGCGCGGGGTGCGCTGCCGCGCGACCGCGTCGAGGTAGCGGCCGTCGAACTCCCCGACGAGCCAGGCGCGCTCCTTCATGACGGCGGCCCACTCGTCGAGGGCCGCGTAGCCGGCGGCGGTGAGCTCGTACTCACGCCGCTGAGGGCCGACGTCGCCCGTCGACCAGCGCGACTTCACGAGGCCGGCGGTCTCCTCGGTCTCCGCGCTCAGCCGCCTGCTCGAGGCATTCATGTGCCTCCGGACGATGGCGGCCCCGAGCCGGGCGCGTCGGGACAGCCCCCGCGGGCGGTCAGGAGCCGGCGATCCCGCCGTGGTCGAGGGCGGCGGCCGTCAGCATCGGCCGCGGCCCCGGCGGGCCGCCACGGCGGGTCGACGTCGCGGTCGAGCTGCGGGGCGGGCGTCAGGTCCGGTCGGCCTCCGCGATCGCGAGCGCCCGGGCGAGGACCGCGTCGAGCATCGCGGGGGTGAGGCGCCCGGTGAACGTGTTCTGCTGGCTCGGGTGGTACGTGCCGATGAGGACGAACGGCCCGGCGGCGGCCTCCGCCCCGTGGGCGAATCGCGGGAGCGGCCGGGGAAGGGGGCCCCGGATGCTCGCCGCGGCGCGGAGGGCGGCATCCCACGCGAACGCGCCGAGGGCGACGACGACGCGGAGCGCCGGGAGCGCCGCGAGCTCGCGGTCCAGGTAGGGGGCGCAGCGGTCACGCTCGTCGGGGCGCGGCTGGTTGCCCGGCGGCGCGCAGCGCACGGCGGCGGCAACGTACGCCCCCCGGAGCTCGAGGCCGTCGCGGGGGCGCGTCGAGGTCGGCTGGCTCGCGAGCCCGCGCCGGTGGAGGGCGGCGAACAGGAAGTCACCGCTTCGGTCGCCCGTGAAGACGCGCCCCGTCCGGTTGCCGCCATCCTTCGCCGGGGCGAGGCCGAGAAGGAGGATCCGCGCCGCGGGATCGCCGAAGCCGGGGACCGGCCGCGCCCAGTAGCGCTCGCCGCGGAAGCGGGCCGGCGGGTGCGCGGCCGCTTCCTCGCGCCAGGCGACGAGCCGCGGGCACGCGCGACACGCGGCGATCTCGGCCCCCAGCGCGACGAGCCTGGCCTCGAGGTTGGCGATGGCTTCCCGGCTCGCATCGGTCACGGACCGGAGCGTACCGCCAGCGCGGCGTTCCCTCAGCGCCGGCGGTGGCCGACCCGTCGGCCTTCGGGGCTGGCAGCGCGCCGTCAGCCTTCTCCGCTTCGGGCAGGGCGTGCTTCGCCCGCCCGGGGTCGTCGATGAGATGGCCGCGCTCGTGCGTGACCGCGGTCCGTTCCGCCAGGGCAGCGCGACCCTCGGGCGTCAGGGCCAGAGGTCACCCGCCGACGAGCGGACGGTCGGCCCTTGTCGCGTGGCGCCGGCCGGAGCACGCTCGGTGGAGAGGACGAGGACGTCGATCGGCCGCCGCGGGTCCGGATGGAGACGGTGCCGTGGAGTCGCTTGCCCAGGGGGTCGTGGCCAGCCTCGTGGCCGGGCTCGCCACCGGGCTCGGCGGGCTGCCCGCGCTGCTCGGACGGTCGGTGTCGCACCGCGCCTTCGACGCGGTGCTGGGCTTCGCGGCCGGGGTGATGCTGGCGCTGAGCGGTGGCGCCCTCCTGGTGGAGGTGGACCTCGCCACCCCGGAGGCCCTGCTGGCCCTGGCCGCCGGCGGCGCAGCGGTGCTGCTGCTCCGGGCCGCCGGAACCGCGGGCGGCCCCGGCGCGCCCGAGCGGGTCGCGCGCGAGGCGCGGGTCGCCGTGGTCGTCACCCTCCACAACGTCGTCGAGGGGGCGGCCGTGGTCGCGACGTTCGGCGCGTTCGGCAGCTCGATGGGCGCCGCCGTGGCTCTCGCCATCGCCGTCCACAACGTGCCGGAGGGCCTCGCCGTGGCCGTGCCGCTCCTCCGCGCGGGCCGCGCCCCGAGGCAGGCCGCTCTCCTTGCGCTGGCGTCCGGGATGGGTGAGCCGCTCGGAGCCCTGGCCGGTGCCGTTGCGCTCGTGGCCATGGGGGCGGTGGTGCCAGTCGGCGCGGCCGCCGCGGCCGCCGCCGGCGCGATGATCGTCCTGGCGGCGATCGAGCTGATCCCCGAGGCGTTCAGCCACGGCTTCGTGCCGGAAGCGTCCACCGGGATGCTCGTCGGCGTCATCGTGGCGCTCGGGCTCGTGGCCCTCGCGGCGTAGGCGACGGCCAGCGCCCGGCAGCGCGGGGCCGGGGCCGGGTGCCGTCCGGCCTCCGCCGACCCCTCCGCTATACTCGGTTCACGCGCGCGGGCGACGGCGCGACCCGTGCGGGCATGACCCCGCGGCCGGTCGAGCCACCGAACCCGCCCGGAGAGAACCAGGGAACCCGAACACACATGACCGTCGAGACCTCCACCTGGGCGACGAAGAAGGGTCTCGCCCAGATGCTCAAGGGCGGCGTCATCATGGACGTCGTCACGCCCGAGCACGCGAAGATCGCCGAGGAAGCCGGCGCGGTGGCCGTCATGGCCCTCGAGCGCGTCCCCGCCGACATCCGCGCCGCCGGCGGCGTGGCCCGCATGAGCGACCCGGCGATGATCGAGGAGATCATGGCCGCGGTGTCGATCCCGGTGATGGCGAAGGCCCGGATCGGGCACTTCGTCGAGGCCCAGGTCCTCGAGGCCCTCGGCGTCGACTACATCGACGAGTCCGAAGTCCTCACGCCGGCCGACGAAGAGAACCACATCGACAAGCACGCCTTCAAGGTTCCGTTCGTGTGCGGCTGCCGCGACCTCGGCGAGGCGCTCCGCCGGATCTCCGAGGGCGCCGCGATGATCCGCACGAAGGGCGAAGCCGGCACCGGCAACATCGTCGAGGCCGTCCGCCACATCCGGACGGTGAACCGCGAGATCCGCCGCCTGGCGTCGATGCGGGAGGACGAGCTCTTCGTCGCCGCCAAGGAGCTCCGCGCCCCGGTCGAGCTCGTGCAGGAGGTCGCGGCCGCCGGGCAGCTGCCGGTCGTGAACTTCGTGGCGGGGGGCATCGCCACGCCCGCCGACGCGGCGCTCGCGATGCAGCTCGGCGCCGACGGCGTCTTCGTCGGCTCGGGGATCTTCAAGAGCGAGGACCCGGCCCGCACGGCGAACGCGATCGTCCAGGCCACGACGCACTACGACAACCCGAAGATCCTGGCCGAGGTGTCGAAGGGGCTGGGGGCCCCCATGCGCGGGATCGCGCTCGAGGCGATCCCCGAGGGCGAGCGCCTCGCCGTCCGGGGCTGGTAGCGGCGCCCGGCGCGCAGGGCGCGCGGGAGGCCCCCGGTGAGGATCGGCGTGCTGGCGCTCCAGGGCGCCTTCCGAGAGCACGTGGCGACGCTCGCCGCCATCGGCGTCGAGGGCGTCGAGGTGCGCCTGCCGGGCGACATCGACGGGATCGCCGGGCTCGTCCTCCCCGGCGGCGAGAGCACGACGATGCGCCGCCTCATCCGCCGCTGGGGCCTTGCCGCGCCGATTCTCGACCTCGCCCGGGCGGGCGCCCCGATCTTCGGCACGTGCGCCGGGATGATCGTCCTCTCCCGGACGATCACGGGCGACGAGGAGCCGATCCTGCCCCTCCTCGATGTCGTCGTCGAGCGGAACGCGTTCGGCCGCCAGCTCGACTCGTTCGAGACGGACCTCGCGGTCCCCATCCTCGGCGAGCGGCCGGTCCACGCCATCTTCATCCGGGCCCCGATCGTCGAGGAGGTCGGGCCCGAGGTCGACGTCCTCGCCCGCCTCGATGACGGCCGGATCGTCGCGGTTCGCCAGGGGAACGTCGTCGCGACGGCGTTCCACCCGGAGCTCGCTGGGGAGACGCGCTTCCACCGGCTCGTGGCGACGATGGCGGCCGAGCACGCCGACCCCGGCGAGGGCGCCGGCCGGCGGCCCCACCCGCTCCGCCGGTCGAGGGTCGAGCCGTGAGTGGCCAGTCGAATGGCCGGTCGAACGGCCCTGCCGTCATCGGGAAGGTCCGCGCGGCGCGGCTGACGGACCTCGCCGCGCTCGGCGAGCTGTCGCGGCTCGCACAGGCCGAGGACTCCGGCGCGCGCTCCCTCGGGCTCCCGCTCGCCGGCCCGCCGATCGGCGTCTTCACCCTGTTCCGGCTTCCGCTCGGCGCCTTCCGGCCGAACGACCGGCTCTACGTCCACGAGGCGGACGGCCACCTCTGCGGGCTCCTCCGCGTCGAGCGCGACGGCCACCGCGACGAGTGGACGATCGTGGAGCTCGATGCCGTCGGGCTCGGCGACGCGGGGGACATCCGGTACCGCCTCGTCCAGGCCTGCCTCCGCGACGTCGCCCGGCGCGGCGCGACCCGCTTCCACGTCGCCTGCGCCGACGCGGACGGCAACGTGGAGCTCTTCATGCAGGCCGGGTTCGTCCGCTATGGCGACGAGATCGTCAGCTTCCGCCCGGCCGGGAGCCCGCTCCCGGCGCCCCTCGCCGACGAGGAGGCGGGCGCGTTCGGGATCCGGCCGGTCGGCCCGGCTGACGCCGTCGCCCTCTTCCGTCTCTACAGCTCGGTCACGCCGGCGCCCGTCCTGCGCCTCGAGATGGGCCGGATCGCGGACTGGGAGCTCCCGGGGAGCGGGGCGCTCGTGCCCCGCTCGAGCCTCACGCCGATTCTCCGCTTCGCCGACGTCGAGACGTTCCTCCAGGAGGCCCCGCGCGGAGCCCCGGACGCGACGGCCGCGATCGGCTTCGTCCAGGTCGGCGTCGCGAAAGAGGACCAGCCGCACTACCTCCGCGTCCTCGCCCGCCCCGGCGGCGACGCGGGGCCTCTCATCCGCTTCGGGCTCGGAGTGATCGCCGCCCGGACCGAGCGCCGGGCGGACCGCGGCCACGGGGTCATCGCGCCGGTCCGGACGTACGAGTCGCCGCTCGAGCACCGCTTCGAGGAGGAGGGCTTCCGCGCGATCTCGACCGTCACGCTGCTCATGAAGGAGACGCTCGTGCGCGTCGCCGAGCCGGCCCTCGTGCCGGCCACCCGCTGAGGAGGGACGAGATGGCCGTCCGACCCGGCCGCGCCGCGACCGACGACCTCGCCGCGCTCCTCGCCGCCCTCCCGCCCGAGATCGTCGCCGCGATCGGGGCCCTCTCCGACCAGCCCGACCTCATCGAGGTCGTCATGGACCTCGGGCGCCGCCCCGAGGCGCGCTTCCCGGAGAGCGAGGTGACGCTCCTCGACCGGGAGGTCACGGAGCGGGACATCGCTCACGTCGTCGAGAAGATCGGCTCGTTCGGCGACGACAACCGGGCCGGCATCGAGCGGACCCTCCATCGGATCAGCGCGATCCGGAACCGGAACGGCAAGATCGTCGGGCTCACCTGCCGGATCGGGCGCGCCGTCTACGGCACGATCGAGATCATCGAGGACGTCGTCGAGACGGGGAAGTCGATCCTCATCATGGGGCGCCCCGGGATCGGCAAGACGACGATGCTCCGCGAGGCCGCCCGGGTCCTCGCTGACGACCTCGGGAAGCGGGTCGTCGTTGTCGACACGAGCAACGAGATCGCCGGCGACGGCGACATCCCGCACCCGGCGATCGGCAAGGCGCGCCGGATGCAGGTCCGCACGCCCGCCCTCCAGCACGAGGTGATGATCGAGGCGGTCGAGAACCACATGCCCCAGGTCATCGTCATCGACGAGATCGGGACCGAGCTCGAGGCCCAGGCCGCCCGGACGATCGCCGAGCGCGGCGTCCAGCTCATCGGGACGGCCCACGGCAACAACCTCGACAACCTCATGCTCAACCCGACGCTCTCCGACCTCATCGGCGGGATCCAGAGCGTCACCCTCGGCGACGAGGAGGCGCGCCGGCGGCGGACCCAGAAGAGCGTCCTCGAGCGGAAGGCGCCGCCGACGTTCGACGTCATCGTCGAGATCCAGGACCGCGAGCGGGTGCTCGTCCACGCCGACGTCGCCGACACCGTCGACGCGATGCTCCGCGGCGACCCCGTGGCCCCCGAGCTGCGCTGGCGCGACGAGGGCGGCGTCCACACGTCGCAGGCGCGGCCGCGGCCGTCGCCCCGCGAGCAGCTCGGCCGCGAGCAGCTCGGCCGGGAGCGCTTCGCCGGCCTCGTCGGGGCGGGCGGCGGAGGCTGGCGGCCCGAGCCCGGCTGGCGCGGCACGGGCGACTACCGGACGACGCCGTGGGAGGGGGCCGGCGGGCCGCGGCCGGGATACCGGCCCGGCGCGTCCGGGGGCTGGCGCGAGCCGCGCGGGCGCGCTTCCGAGGGCGCGGGCGCCGCGCGGACGCTCCCCGGGGAGAGGATCGCGCGCCTCGGCGACCGGTCCGCGTCCGGGGGCGGCCCGGCCGGGTCACGCGTCGCGGCGCCGGAGGCGCCGTTCGTCGCCGGCGAGATCGCCGACCGGGGCCCGGTGGAGCGCGCAGCCGCCCCGGCGGTCCCGGAGGTCCGCGCCCGCGACGCCCGCGAGTGGGAGCGCCAGGCGCAGTGGCGGGAGCAGGCGACGCGCGCCCTCGAGGCGTTCAAGGCAGACGAGGGGACGGGACCCGTGAACGCCGCCGACCTCGCCGCCGACGACGAGCGGCTCGCCGACCGGGCGGTCGCCGCGGCGGTCGCGGAGGACGGCCCGGCGCTCCGCGTCGAATCAGGCCTCCTGCCGACGCTCCGCGTGTTCCCCCACGGGATCAGCCGCAAGCGCCTGGAGCAGGCCGTCAAGGAGCTCCAGCTGCCGGTCATCGTGGCCCGCCTGGTCGACGAGGCCGATGTCGTCATGACCCTCCGCAGCGAGTACCGCCAGAAGGGCCCGACGATCCGCGAGGCGGAGGAGCGGGCCCTGCCGGTCTACGTCCTGAAGGCGAACACGATCGTCCAGATGCAGGGGAGCCTGACCTCCATCTTCGCCCTCGAGGTGGATCCCCGCGAGGCGGCCCTCCGGGAGACCGAGGAGGCGATCGGCCTCGTCATCCGCGAGACGCAGCCGGTGGAGCTCGCCCCCCAGAACGCGTACGTCCGGCGGCTCCAGCACCAGATGGCGGAGCGGGCGAACGTCGTCTCCCGCTCGCGCGGCCGCGAGCCGTACCGCCGCGTCCGCCTCTACCCCGACGAGGCGCGCGCCTGGCGGTAGCGCGCGGGCGGACGGCGCGGCCCGCCGTCCGGCCGGCGGGCGGCCGGCGGGCCGCCCGAGCGCACCGGCGTCCCTACCAGGAACGGATCCGCTCGGGGAGGATCCGGATCGGGACCGAGAACTCGTCGGCGGTCGCCTTGGGGTCCATGTCCCAGTGCTCGTACGGCTCGCGGTACTTCCGGCGGTAGGCCCGGTGGACGTCGGAGCGCGCCTCGCGCGGCGCGACGCCGGCGAGCCCCTCGACGATGACGACGTGGTCGCCGTACGGGTCGCAGTTGAGGTGGAACGACACGTCGGGGTGGGCGACGATGTTCCGGATCTTCGGAGTGTCCGGGCGGCTGTAGAAGAGGATCCCGTCGCCGTCCCAGAGGAACGAGATGACGGCCGTCTGCGGCCGGCCGTCCGGCGCGACCGTGGTCAGCCAGCCCACGACGTCATGGAGGAGGTGGTCGCGGAGCTCCGCCGCGTCGGCGGCGACGAGCACCCGCCGCACCTGCTCGGAGACCTCGATCCCGACCGGGAACTCGTGCCGGCCCACGGTCGTCGCGTCGTCCATCGGCTCGTCCTCCGCCCCGCCTCGCGCGCGCTGCGCGGGCCCGTCGTGGAGCGTGGGCGGGACGTGCCGCGCGGCCAAGGGCCGGAGCGCCCGGATCGGGGCCCGCTCAGATCCCGAATCGCTCCACCGCGAGGCGGGCGAGCTCGCGGCCGATGGCGAGGCTCGCCGTCGCGGCCGGGCTCGGCGCGTTGAGGACGTGGAGGACGTGCGCGCCACCGGCGATCGCGAAGTCCTCGACGAGCGACCCGTCCCTGCGGAGGGCCTGGGCCCGGATCCCCGACGGGCCCCAGGAGAGGTCGGCGAGCGCGACCCCGGGGGTGTACCGTCGCAGGGCGCGGAGGAAGAGGCGGAGCGAGAGGTCGCGGGCCATCTCCGCCGCCCCGGTCCGCCAGTACCGCCCGGCGAGGCGGAGGAACCCCCGGTCGGCGACGGTCGCGGCCAGCTCGCGGACGTCGACGTCGCGGCGCCGGTAGCCCTCGCGGGCGTACGCGAGGACCGCGTTCGGGCCGGCCCACACCTCCCCGTCGATCCGTCGCGTGAGGTGGACGCCGAGGAACGGGAAGCGCGGGTCGGGCACGGGGTAGATGAGCGTTCGGCAGAAGCGCCGGGCCTCCGGCCGGAGGACGGCGTAGTCGCCGCGGAACGGGACGATCCGGATCCCGCGCCCGTGCCCGGTCATCGCGGCGACGCGGTCGGCCTGGAGCCCGGCGCAGCCGACGACGTCGCGAGCGGCGACCGCGCCCGCCGTCGTCTCGAGGACGAGCTCGCCGGGGGAGGTCCGGATCGTCTCGACCTCGACGCCCGTCCGGATCTCCGCCCCGCGGCCGCGCGCCGCGGTGGCGAGAGCCTCCGCGAACCGGCCCCAGTCGATGATCCCGGTGCCCGGGACGTGGAGCGCCCGGAGGCCCCGGACCTCGGGTTCGACCTCGCGGATCGCCTCCGGCCCGAGCTCGCGGAGCGCGACGCCGTTCGCGCGCGCCCGCTCGGCGATCGTCGCCAGGCGCGGGAGCTCCTCGGGCTCCGTTGCGACGATGAGCTCGCCGCAGACCTCGTGCGGGATCCCGTGCTCCTCCGCGAACGCGAGGGCGTCGCGCTGGCCCTCGCCGCAGAGACGCGCCTTCAGCGAGCCCGGGGCATACGTGTTCGGCGAGTGGACGACGCCGCTGTTCCGACCCGTCTGGTGGCCGGCGAGGCGGTCCTCCTTCTCGAGGACGACGAGGCGCAGGCCCGGTCGCGCCTCCAGGAGGCGATGCGCGGTGGCGAGCCCGACGATTCCTCCCCCGACGACGACGAGGTCCGCGCGATCGGCCATCGGCGGCGCCCCTACGCGAGCCGCAGCCGGGGGAGGACCTCGCGCCCGAAGACCTCGATGAACTCCGCCTGGTTGCGCCCGACGTTGTGGAGGTGGACCTCGTCGAAGCCCAGGTCGACGTAGTGCTGGATCTGGGCGGCGTGGGCGGCGAGGTCCGAGGAGATGAGGACGCGGTTCCGGAAGTCCTCCGGCCGGACGAGCTTCGCCATCGCCGCGAAGTCCTCGGGGTTCTTCACGTCCTGCTTCGGGAACGGCATCCCGCCGTTCGGCCATTCGCGGACGGCGCTCTCCAGCGCCTCCTCCTCCGTCCGCGCCCAGCTCACGTGGACCTGCAGCAGCTTCGGCATCCCGGCCGGGTCCCGGCCGGCCTCGCGGGCCCCCTCGGCGAACCGGTCCCAGAGCATCCCGATCTTCTCGTCGGCGGCACCGACCGTGATCATCCCGTCCGCGGACCTCCCGGTCCTCTTCGCGTTCAGGGGGCCGGCGGTCGCCACGTAGATCGGCACCGGCCGCTCGGGGCGGGTGTAGAGCTTCGCGGACTCGAGCCGGAAGTGCTCCCCGCGGTGGCGGACGACGTTCCCCGAGAAGAGCTTCGTGATGACCTCGATCGCCTCGAACAGCATCGCGGAGCGCGTCCCGATCTCCGGCCACTCGCCGCCGAGGATGTGCTCGTTCAGCGCCTCGCCAGCCCCGAGGCCCAGCCAGAAGCGACCGGGGAACATCGCCCCGAGCGTCGCCGCGGCGTGGGCGATGACCGCCGGGTGGTAGCGGAACCCGGGGCAGGTGACTGCCGTCCCGAACGGGAGGGAGGTCCGAGTCCCGAGCGCGCCCATGAACGACCAGGCAAACGCGGCCTGGCCCTGCTGCGGCGTCCACGGGTGGAAGTGCTCGGAGACCATGAAGCCGGCCGAGAAGCCGGCCGCCTCCGCCTGCGCGCACCAGTCGAGGAGATCCGTGGGGTGGAACTGCTCGAGCATCGCCGCGTAGCCAATCTTCGCCATGACTCCCCTTCCCGCCGCACCGCGCCGCCGCGCACGCCGGCGCGACGGCCGGCCTGCTCGCGTGGAGCGTAGGACAATCGCCGCCGGTCGGTCCGGGCGGCCTGTGGCGGACCGCGACGCCAGGTGGCGCGCGACGGCCGCGGCGGTACACTCGGGTCATGGAGGACGAGCGCGTCGAGCACGGGATGCCGGTCCTGGACCGCCAGCCGGTCCGGGCCCCGGTCCTGCCGCCGAGCCTCGTCCGCCTCCCGCCACGGAGCGTGCCCGAGACGCGGCCGACTCCGCTCCAGCGGCACTACGTCCTCCTGTCGGCGCCCGCGCTCGTCCTCGGGACCGTCGCGATCACGGCGCTCGAGCTCGGGCTGCCGCCATCCAGCCCGCTCGTGAAGGTCTGCGTCCTCGTCGCCGCGCCCCTCCTCGCCGTGGCGAACGCCGACGCGATCGCCCGGATCTGGCGGTCGGCGTGGGCCTGGATGCCGGTCGACCGGGCGAAGGGGCTCTTCCGGCTCGCCTGGGTCGCCGTCGCCGCGATCCTCTACGCCCTCCTCTTCGGGGTGGCGTGGCTCGTCCTCGCGGCCTGAGCGGAGGAGGACCCCCGATGAGCCACGGCCAGCGCGAGCCCCGGCCCCAGCCGCACGGGCTGTCCGACCTCCGCACGCGCCCCGACCCGACCTGGGAGACGAGCTCCTTCGACCCCTCCGCGGGCCGCGGCGTCCCGGCGTGGCTCGCGGCGTCGCTCCACTTCTGCTCTCGCTGCGGCGCGCCCCTCCGCCTCGGCACGCCGCCCGACGAGGACCGCGAGCGGCTCGCCTGCGAGGCGTGCGGCTACGTCGCCTACGTGAACCCGCGCCTCGTCGTGACGACGCTCCCCGTGACCGATGCCGGCGAGGTCATGCTCCTGCGGCGCGGCATCGAGCCCGGGCGCGGCATGTGGGCCCAGCCGGGCGGCTTCCTGGAGATCGACGAGACGGTCCGGGAGGGCGCGATCCGCGAGACGGCCGAGGAGACGGGGCTCGTCGTCGAGCCCGGCGAGATCGTCGGCCTCTACACGCGCCCGGAGGCGGCGATCGTCGTCGTCGCGTTCGTCGCCCGGATCGTCGGGGGAGCCCCGACGGCGACCCCCGAGGCCCTCGAGGTCCGGCCGTTCGCGCCGGCCGCCATCCCGTGGGCGGAGATCGCCTTCCGCACGACCGAGTGGGCCCTTCGCGACTGGGTCCTCCGCGTCCGGCCCGACCTCGGGCCCGCCGGGCGCTGACGCGGGCGGGCGGCATCGCCGTCGGCCGGCGGCCCGTCAGCCGGCGCCGTGCCCCCCGCCGTCGGCCTGCGGCCCGTACTGCGAGTGGCGGAGGCCCGACGCGATCGCCGCGAGCTCCGTGCCCGAGACGCCCATCCGCTGGAGGGCGTGCCGCGCGAGCTCCACGCCGGCCTCGACCTCGGGGTCCGCGACGCGCCCGACGCCGGCTCGCCGGAGGGTCGTCCGCTCGACTCCCCCGCGCGCCCGCGCCGCGATGGCGAGGTGCGGGTTGATCGCGAGCGCCCGCTCGACCGCCAGCCGCGCCGCGAGCGGGTCGGCGACCGCGACGACGACGAGGCGCGCCTCCGGCAGCCCCAGCCGTTCGAGGATCGTGACGCTCGCCGCGTCGCCGTAGACGACCTGCGCCCCGAGCTTCGCCGCCTCGTCGAGGCGCCGCCGCTCGCGATCGACGACGACGCACCCGAAGCCGCGGGTCCGGACCGCGCGCGTGACCATGAGCCCCACCCGGCCGGCGCCGAGGACCACGACGTGCGGCCGTCCGTCCGACGCGTACGCCGCGCGCACGCCGTGCCCGCCCCCCCGCCCTCCGACGGGGTCGAGATTGCCCGCTCCCGCCGCGGATTCGGGGACCGCGGTCCGCCCCTCGAGGGCCGCGACGAGGCGGTCGGCCCCCCGGACGGCAAACGGCGTGGCGACGATCGAGAGCACGGCCGTGCCGAGGATGACGTCGTACGCGTGCGCGGCGAGGATCCCGAGCCCCCGCGCCTCCTCGGCGAGGATGAAGCTGAACTCGCCCACCTGGGCCATCGTCGCGCCGAGGAGGATCGCCGACCGCGTCGGCAGCCCGAAGGACCGGGCCAGGCCTCCCGCGAGGAGGCTCTTGACGGCGACGGCGACGGCGACGAAGACGACGACCATCCCTGCGTTGGCGGCGATGCTCCCGGGGTCGACGAGCATCCCCACCGACACGAAGAAGAGGACGGCGAAGAGGTCGCGGAACGGGACGACCTCGGCGATCGCCTGGTGGGCGAGCTCCGACTCGGCGATGAGGAGCCCGGCGACGAACGCCCCGAGGGCGAGCCCGAGGCCGAACACGGCGCTCGACGTGACGGCCGCCACGAGCGCCGTCCCCATGACGGCGAGGAGGAACAGCTCTGACGAGCCGAGCCGGGCGACGAGCCGGAAGGCCGGCGGCAGGACGCGGGCGCCCACGACGTACGCCAGGCCGAGGAAGAGTGCGACGCGCCCCGCGGCGAGGAGGAGGGGGCCGGCCAGGTCGCCGCCGGCGAGGGCCGGCAGCGTGGCCGCGACGACGATCGTCGCCAGGTCCTGGACGATCATCCAGCCGACGAGGGCCCGGCCGTGGGCCGCCTCGAGTTCGCCGCGCTCGACGAGGATCTTCACGACGACGAGCGTCGAGGAAATCGCGAGCGCCGTGCCCGCGACGGCCGCGCCGCGGAGGTCGAGCCCGAGGGCGACGCCGGCGACGGCGCCGGCGGCGGCGGTGCCCGCGATCTGGAGGATTCCCGCGCCGAGGGCGACGCGACGAACCGCGAAGAGGTCGCGGAGGGGCACCTGGACGCCGAGGGCGAAGAGGAGGAGGACGACCCCCACGTCGGCGAGGGTCCGGATGAGCTCAGGCTCGGCGGTGACGCCCGGGGTGAGCGGTCCGATCGCGATGCCGGCGAGGAGGTAGCCGACGACCGTCGGCTGGTGGAACCGCGCCGCGAGCGCCCCGCCGAGGAGTGCCGCCAGCACGGCGGCGCTCAGGCTCAGGATGAGCCTGAGGTCCTCGCCGAGCGGGCCGTCCACGGGCGGGGGCATGCCCGGATTATCGCCGAGGGATCGGGCGGCGAAGGGCGCCTCGCGGGGCGTCCTCGCCGGCGCGGGCCCGGACCCCGCGGACGGGGCGCGGGCGGAGCCTGCTAGCGGTTCGCGCCCCGGAGCGAGCCCGTGACCGGGCCCCTGCCCGGCTCGACGACGAGGCAGGCGACCCGGCGCTCGTCCTTCGTCTCCCAGTCGTCGCGGATCGGGTAGAACGCGGTGACGGAGAGCTCGGAGCCCGCGAGCGGCCTCCCGATGAACGAGGCGAACCGCGCGGCGCACACGTCCGAGACGAGGGACTCGATGTCGTTCACGGGGTACGGAGCGCCGGCGACCCCGGGCAGGGTGGCGAGCCCGAGGCTCTCCCAGACGTGCGGCTCGCTGCACTGGACGCGCTGGATTCCCGTGGCGAACCCCGGTACGACGTGGACCGCGCCGGCGACGTTCGCCGAGATCGTCAGGGGACTGCCGGCGAAGCAGTCGCCCTCGACGGCGTCGCGGACGTCGGCGAGCGGCGGGGTGATGAGCCGCATGACGGCGAGGCCGGCGAGGATGACGGCGAGCGCGAACGTGAGCCGCGGGTGGGCCCGGACGGCGCCGACGATCGCGGCGAGCGGCCCCGGCAGGGACCGCGCGGAGGGCTGGGTCATCGCCTGATTGTGGCACGGACGCCCGGACCCCCGGCCGGCGAGGCGCGGAATGCGTCCCGCCCACCCTCCACCGGCCGTCGGCGAGTCGTCAGAAGATCGTCGACGCGTCCGGCGGGACCGCCGCGGCGAAGGCGCTGTCGGGGATCGGCGCATCCGGGGCCAGGGCGGTCGCCGTGACGCGGCGGACGACGCGCGACCCGAACGACTCCACGAGGAGGGCGAGGACGCCGGTCTCGCGGTCGATCGCGATCTCGAGGCGATGGTCGGGCCGGTCTCCCGCCACCTCGATCGTCCGCGGGTGGAGCGTCGTCACGAGGACGACCTCCCGCCCGGCGACGGTCCCCGGGCCGCCGACGACGCTCCGCCCGGTGCCAAGGACGTTCTGGAGGTAGCCGCCGGGGTGGACGAACGCGTCGGCGAGGGAGTTCGCGGGCAGGGGGGTGAGCGCCCGGTACGGTCGCGACGTGCCCGGGAGGTCGGGGGCGTCGATCCCGACGAGGCGGCGACGAACCGGTCGCTCCGTCGCCAGGCGATGCCCGGCCCGGTAGATCCGGACGGTCTCGCCGTCGGAGACCCATGTCTCGTGGTTCGTCGCGATCGGGAGGTCCGGCCGGCTCGTCGTCACGCGGGCCCGGCCCGGGTGCCGGAGGAGGACCTCGTGGAGGCGGACGGTCTCCCCCGGGGCGATGTCGACCCGCTCCTCCAGCCGCAGGCGGAGCGAGGCGAACCGGAGCTCGGCGTCCCGGGCGAAGGCGAAGAGGGTCGCGAGGCCGGGGAGGCCCGCCCCGAGCTGGGCGACCTCGGGCTGGCGGCGGCCGTCGGGGGCGACGAGCGCCGTCGACGCGCGGTCCCAGCGGCGAGGGGTCGAAGCCATGGCGGGCATTCTACCGTCCGGCCGGCGGCGCGCCACCTCCGGTTGCGGCGCGCCGCGCGCGGGCGGCCGACCTCGCGCCGCGCGGCGGCCGAGCGCGGCCCC